>JBBROU010000164.1:0-8430 GCA_038229055.1 Bryobacterales bacterium
GGGAGATCCTTCCGGCTGCCAGCCAACACTGGACCGGAGTGGCAGGCTGCGATCCTAGCGGAGCTAACGGATTCCGGCTGATTGGCACTCTGCCGTCCGAAGGTGGCGCGGCGTTCGTCGCGGAAGGTTCATTCACCAGGCCGCGGGCAAACCAAAAGGCGGTTTTGTACACCTATTGCATGGTTGGTCACAATTTTGCGAACAACGGCCTCGTTATATTCGAGGCGGATCAGGTCGCCGCGCATGTTGTGTACGAGGGCGGCTGGGATGAAAGCCTTCAGGCGCTCCCGAACATCGACGATGATGGTCAGTCAGAGATTTTGATTGTTACGGGCGGAACACGTATGGGCGAAAGTTTTCAGCGTATTGCGATCATTGGCCTGTCCGAAAAGGGTGTGCGGACATTCGGACAGACCGAATCCTATTCTGGCGATTGTGAGTCCGGCTCTGTAGGCTTTCAGACGAAAACTTTTAAGGGCCAGGAAACCACTTATAAGCTCTTTGTAAAGAAAGGCTCCGCTCCAGCTTTTTACCGCGAGACGTTCGTCGGGGATTGCGGTGAGCCAACGAAATGGCGCAAGTCAGCGGCTGCCCATCGGATTGATCTTGAAAATAGCGGCAAGTATGTGCGCCTTAAGTAAGTATGCTCCGTGGACGGGTCTCAGGCAGATGCCCCGCGCACTGTTCTTTGCCGTGACGATCATCCTTCTAAGCACGGTAGCTTGCAGCAAGGATGAAGGCGAGCGGCTGGGCAGACAAATCGCTCGAGCAACGACGCAATTTCGCGCCTCCGGCCGGAATGAATTCACAATTTCTTATATCCCGCGGGACACAGACGGCGACTATACAGTCTCGATCCAGCGGCTGCAGTACTGTCCAGATCCACCGTGCAAGGCCAACCAAGGCGGATGCAGCGGACCAGGCTTCTGTTCGTTGACGGTGAAAGTACTAGACGGCAAGGGATATTGGGGCACCGATTGGGCGTTACCCCGATATGCTGGGGTGCCTCAACCATTATTCATTCGCAAGAAGGCAGGCCAACCGACAATGGTCGTACTTGTAAAACAGGGTGACCACGCAGAAATAGTAGGACTGAAATAACGCGCTGCTATTCGGCCCTAACTCAACAGTCCCGCGATGGCGCAGACGATTCCGGCGATCGCCGCGACGATACCCACCATCGGGAAGAGCTTCTTCTTCGAAATGAAGTACAGCGAGCTCAAGACCAATCCAATCTCTAGCATGCCTTCGCCCAGATCGTAACGCAGCGCGCGCTTCTCGATGTGCACTACTTCGGCTTCCGATTCCTGGGCCTGCTTCATGATCTCCTTACCCTTCTCTTCATAACGGACGTGTTCGGAAGAGTAACGCTTTAACATGGCATCGGCAGCAGGCGTGGCTGCTCCGAGTGCCTTCACCAGGTCCTGGCCGAGTTCGAAGTTGTGGCTCTTGATGCGTTCCGACTCGTAATACGACCACTTGTCGTTCACGTCGGCTTTCAACAGCACCCCCTCGGTGTGGGCGCGGTGCGAAAGTATGGTGACGATGGCCAGCAGGACGGCTACAATCGCGGCGAAGATCCCGACGTTGCGGCTGTATGGGTCGTTCGCTTCCGTTTCGTGGTGAATTTCCAGTTCCGCCATTTAGTTCGCCGAAGCCGTCTCCTGTCCGAGTAACTCGCCCTTTTCCAAATGGTAAATTCTGTTAGCGAACCGGGCCGCATGCGGGTCATGCGTGACCATCACAATGGTCTTGCCGAACTCTTTATTGAGGCGCGAGAGCAGCGTCAGGGCTTCGTCAGCCGACGCGGCGTCCAGGTTCCCGGTCGGCTCGTCCGCCAGGATGAGCGCGGGGTCGGTGACGATCGCACGGGCGATGGCGACGCGCTGTTCCTGACCGCCGGAGAGCTGGCGCGGGTAGTGCGTGAGCCGGTCTCCCAGGCCGACAAGCTGCAGCGCGGTGCGCGCGTGCTCCAGGCGGTCCTTCTTCTTCAGATTGGTAATCTTCAGCGGCAGCTCCACGTTTTCGATGGCATTGAGAACGGGCATCAGATTGAACTGTTGGAAGATGAATCCCACGTGTTCGTTGCGCCAGTGCGCAATCTGGCGATCGCTGAGCTTCCGCAGGTTCTCGCCCAGAACCGTGATCTCGCCACCGGTTACGGTATCCATAGCCGCGATCAGATGCAGCAACGTCGACTTTCCGGAGCCCGACGGCCCCATCAGCGCGACGAACTCACCGCGGTGAATCTCAATATTCACGTCCTTCAGCGCGATCACATGGAATTCGTCACGGATGAACTCCTTTTGCAGATCGCGGGTGTGGATAACGACTTCGTCCATGGGATTAGGTTCCTTTGACATGCACACGATCGCCGTCTTTTAAGGAGGCGGGAGGACTCGCGATCAACTCCTCACCGCCGATGAGTCCTTGCTCGATGGTGATGCCTTGCGAGGTGGTCGCGCCTGTTTTCACGGGACGGCGAACGGCTTTGCCACCGAAGACGACGAACACCCCATCGCCTTTAACGGCGGAAGCGGGAATCACGATGCTGGGCTTGGTGACACGCCCGCTCGCAGCCGGTTTGTCATCTGCCAGGAATGAGACGCTGGCATTCATCTCGGGCCGCAGGTAGCCGTCGGGATTGACTACTTTCACCTTTACTTGCACCGTCGCTTTCTGCCGGTTGGCCTCGGGTGAAATCTCGAATATACGTCCTTCGTACTTGCGATCGGGGAACGCGTCGGTGGTAACCGTGCCTTTCTGATTGGCGTGCAGCTTGGCGAAATCGTTCTGCGCGATGTCGAGCTCCACTTCGAGGTCGTTGAGGTCCGCGAGCGACACCACATAGCCCTTCGCGCCCCGATCGCCGACAAAGCTGGTGGTGACGAACTCGCCCTTCTCCACCGCGCGCTCGAGAATGGTGCCGGTTACGGGGGCGCGGATAATCGTATTTTCGAGAGTGGTATCCGCAAAAGCAACCGCGCCGCGCGCTTGATCCACCTGGCCCTTCACAGCATCAATCTGCTCTTTGCGCGGGCCGATGCGAGCCAGTTCGTGCGTTTTGGCAAGCGAAGCCACACGTGCGACCTGCCCGTCATAGCGGGCCTGCGCATCGTCCAAAGTCTGCTTCGCCACCACGCCTTGCGATGCCAGGTTCTTGGTCCGATCCAAATTCACTTTGGCGTTCTCAAGGTCGGCTTTGGCGACTTCGAGATTCGATTGCGTGACTGCGATCTCTTCCGGACGTGAGCCGTTTTGCAGCTCCGCCAGACGCGCCTGCAGGTTCGCCAGACTGCCTTTGGCCTGCTGCAATTGCGCGCGGTATTCGTCGTCTTCCAAACGCACGAGCACTTGGCCTTGCTTCACGCGGTCGCCCTTCTCGACCCCGATCCATGCGACTTTACCGATCACTTTTGCAGCAACTTCGATCTTGTGATGCGCCACAATGTAGCCGGTCGCATTCAGCACCACACCAGCACCGCCGCTGGCCGAATCGCCGCTGGCGTGCACGCGCATGGTTTCCACTTCCGTGGCTGCATTGGCGTATTTGTTGATCAGAGCCGCCGCGCCAAGCACCGCAAACAAAGCGATGCCGATGATGATCCAGCGCGAAGCCCAGCGGGACGGTTCCGTGCGGTTCGGTTGATTGCGATCGATTTTGAGGCTTTTTAATTCCGCTTGCATATGAGAAGTTAGACAGCGCGAAGTGCCACGAGGATCTCTTTCTTAGCCGCGGACCGCGCCGGGAAGAATCCGCCGACGGCCCCCAGCAGCATCGCAAACAAGATTCCCCATGCCATGATCACGGGGCTGACGGTTAGGTTGAATGACGTTTCGCTGAATGTGGAGAAGTTGCCGATTCCCGTGGTCAGGCCGTTTAGCGGCAGGACTAACAGACAGCCGAGCAGGCCTCCGACCCCGGCCAGCAGCACGGATTCGGCAAAAAAGCTGAATAGAATACTGCCGCGCGAGAAGCCGAGGACACGCAAGGTTCCGATTTCCCGCGAGCGCCGCGCAACGCCCGCATACATCGTGTTCATGGCGGCGAAGCTGCTGCCCACGGCCATGATGACAGCCACCAGGCCGCCGAGAAATTGAATCGGCAGCGCCGCAGTGGTTTGCTTCCCGTAATAATCCTTCTCCAGCAAGGGAGAAACGTTCAGGCGCTGGTCGGCTTCGAGCGCCTTGATGAGCGCATCGGCCGAGACCGCGTCCGTGGCTCGCAGCAGCGCGGAGCTTAGAACGTCGCTACGGTTGAAGTCTGAGCTTACCTGGTTGAGGTCGCCGAAAATCTCGCTGTTGGTCGCGCTCTGACCGGCTTGCATCACCCCAACCACGTCCCAATCGCCGCGCCCAAAGCGAATTTTCTCGCCCATGCGCGCGCCCGGAAATCGTTTGGCGATGGATGCACCCACGACCACTTCGCGCTTGCCGGGCTGGAACCATCGGCCGTTGACGAGCTTCACTTCGTCACGCAGTTCGATGCCGTTCGGGTTTAGGCCGCGAAGCGTTACGTTCACGCCGTCGGGGGCATCGACACTGGTGAGATTGATGACCGTGACCATTTCAAGAGATGCGTCCGGCTCGTTCGCCTTGTCGCGTAAGATACCCGGTTTGAACTTCATATCCTGAAACTGTTGGCGCGTGACCGTGCTGGTCAGCTCCGATTGAGAGCCTTTTCGCAGGACGAGCACATGCAGCGGGTTCCCCGTGGCCCGCAACGCCGTGTCGAGCCCGTGGACCAGCGACATCACAGCGAGCAGAACCGCCACCGTGAGCGCGATGCCGAGCGCAGCCATGATGCTGGTCGTTTTCCTAACGATCAAGTTGCGGAGGTTGTAACTGATAGGGATGGCCATGAGCGAGGTCCACGATTTAATCTGTGCTGCGAAGTGCGTCCAGGATTGAGATGCTCGAAGCCTGGAACGCCGGGATAAAGGCACTGACCAGCCCAATCAAGCCGCCAATTCCAATGCACAGGGCGGCGACTGATGGCGCGATCGAAAGCGTCTTCAATTGCTCGATCGGCACCGGCGCGAAGTGCATCATGTATGCCAACCCGGTCGCCAATAAAACGCCCAGCCCCGCGCCGATCAGCGAGACCGCAACCGCTTCGCCCAGGATGATACCCAGGATGGTGCCGCGCCGGTAACCCAGCACTTTCAAAACGCCCACCTCACGCACGCGTTCACGAACAGACATCGCGATGGTGTTCGCCGAAACCAGCAAAATGGTGAAAGTTACGGCCGCGCAAACGATCAACAGAAACGCTTTGATGTTCCCCAGAAACGCGACAAAACTCAACGCAAAGGCGCTCTCGCTCTCGGTTTTGGTCTGCACCGGCGAATTCTGGAACATATCGTCCACCGCCTTTTCTATTACGGGAACATCGTTTGCGGAGTTCGCAAGAATAAACAAAACCCCGGCGTTTCCCTTTCGGCGCTCGGCGAGACCCTCCTGAATGTAGGCGCGGTTGAAATACATCACGTCGCGGTTGTCGGGCGCGTCGTAAATGGCACGAATGATCAACTCAATGTTGCCGGGATAGATGTCGCCTTGCAGCGTCATTCTGTCGCCCAGGTGCAAATTGAGCTTATCGGCCAGTTCGCGGCCGACGGCGCAGCCTTGGCGGTCGCGCTGAAATGCAGCGAGTTGATCGGGCGGAATCTTGGCCTCGCCGCGAATGGTGAAGATTTTGTCTGGCTCGGTGGCGAAGCGGGCAAACATGTGCTCAGGCTTCGAATCGATGTAGGTGCCCCCATACCAATCTTCGATCGCCACTTCGCTGACACCCGGCAACTTGCGAACCTTGTCGCGGTAGAACTCAGGCATGGGAAAGGCGAGCGAGACGCGATTGCGCGTCACCAGCCGGCGGGCCTGATCCGGCGTGGGATCGTTGAAATAAAACGCGTGGTAGATGGCCATCAACACCCCAAGCAGGCACAGCGAGACGCCGATACTCAGGATGGTCAGTGTGGTGCGACGACGGTTGCGCCACGAATTTTTGAGAATAAAGGGCAGATGTCGGAACACAGTGCTAATAGTTTAATCTAAGTGCGGCAATGTACAAAGGGCATATGCTTCAGGCGCTGGAACTGGCACGCACGGCGGAGGCAGCGGGGGAAGTCCCCGTGGGTGCGATCGTAGTAGTTGGCGGAACAGTTGTGGGGCGCGGCTTCAATTCGCCGATCGCGCTGCACGACCCTACGGCCCACGCGGAAATTTTGGCTCTGCGCGAGGCGGCTGCCGCGGTTGGGAATTACAGGCTGGAATCCGCGGTGCTGGTGGCGACGCTTGAGCCCTGCGTCATGTGCGCCGGAGCCCTGGTTACGGCACGCATCGGCACACTAGTGTTTGGGGCGCGCGACCTGCGCTTCGGGGGTGTTCGCAGCAAATTTCGAATTGCGGATTCGGACTTGCTGAACCATCGGGTCGCGATCGTCGAGGGTGTCATGGGCGCAGAATGCGCCGAACTGATGCGGAGGTTCTTCGAGAGCCGGCGGGGCTTGTGAACGGGGTGACCGCGGAGAGATATTTTTGGATCGTTGCAGGCGGGCTTCTGGGCGTTATGGCCGCGATGCAGATCGGGACCATGCGGCAGGAGAGCAACACAGTGGACGAGCCCATCCATCTGTTCTCGGGTTATGCCTACTGGCAGCAGCGCACGTTCGGGCTGAACGCGGAACATCCGCCGCTGGCGAAAATGCTATACGCATTGCCGCTGCTCGCCATGCATCCGGACCTGCCGCATAACTTCGCCGATTCGGAAACGGAAGAGGGGGAACCGGCGCGGCAATTCCTGTTTCACAACCGGGTGGATGCCGATCGGATGCTCACAGCGACGCGGTCGGTTGCTGTGGCCATCTGCTTGTGTCTTGGCGCCTTGATCGCCTGGTGGACGCGATTGCGTTTCGGGGCGGTGGCTTCGCTCCTGGCACTCACGCTCTTCTGTTTCGATCCGACGTTTTTGGGACACGGCCACTACGTGACGAACGATGTCGCGGCCGCGCTGGCGTACTTCGCCACATGCATCACATGGACTTGGTTTTTGGATCGGCCGACGTTCACCCGCATGGTAGCCGCCGGTGCCGTGCTGGGTCTGGCGATAGCGGTGAAGTTCTCTTTGTTACTCGCTCCCGTCGTTCTGATCGCCATGTACTTCGCGCGCTGGCGACTGAAGCGAGGCACAGGCAAATTCTCCTGGAGACACCTCCTCTTCACGTTCCAGGTCATCTCGACAATCAGCTTCATCGTGATGTGGGGAGCGTATGGATTCGAGAAGCGCGTTCCGATTACCGATCGCTTCGTTTCGATGTACTTCAATAAACCGATGGAACAGTTACGCCTCGATCCGACGGTTCCGCCGCCAATGCTGGACTATCTTGACCCCGAAAGCGCTAACGGCCGCGTTACTCAGTGGATTGTCCGCAATGCACCGGTTCCGGCTTATTCGATGTGGAAGGGTATCGTGCGTTTCTATGCCCATGAGTATTGGGGCCATGACTCGTACTTGCTCGGAAACTATTCGCGACACGGCTGGTGGTACTATTTTCCGGTCGCATTCGCGGTGAAAACTCCGGTCTCGCTCCTGGCGATGCTACTAGCCGCCGCGGTGCTCGGTATACGTTTCGGCGAGCCGTGGGCGGAGTTGCTGCTACCGGCGGGGCTATTCTTCGCTGCGAGCATGGGCGGCTCGATCGACATCGGCATTCGCCACATTGCCCCGGTTTACCCGTTTTTGTTTATCGCGGTGGCTGTGGCGCTTAGCCGCGTGCGCGCCGGACATTTGATCGCATTGGTCTTAGTGCCTCTTCTCGTGGTGGAATCGCTGATAAGCTATCCGAACCATCTGGCGTTCTTCAACTTACTGGCCGGCGGCAGCGCGGCAGGCCCGCGGTATCTGATCGACTCAAATCTGGATTGGGGGCAGGATCTGAGACGCTTGGAGAGACAAATGGACCAGCGGCATATCGCTTCGGTATGTCTGAAATATTTTGGATCGGCGGAGCCGGGGTATTACAAGGTCAATTCGTCTGAGTTAGGTGCGTATCCGGCGCCGCCGCAGTGTAAGTGGGCGGCAGTAAGCGTGAATGAGCTTTACTTTGCGGATAGTAAAATAAAGGGGCTTCGCGGGTGCAAGCCGGAGTTCAAGGCCGGTGAGTCGATCATGATTTATGCGCTGAGGGAAGGAAAGTGCGAGTAAGAAAAGCGGTGCGATTGGCGGGAGAGGTGCACGTGATGCTCGGTGCGGTGCTGAGAGTAGTAGGGCTGGGTGCTTTCCTGCTGCGGGTGAACTCGTTTTGTGCCACGGCGACCAGAAGGTGCGGCACGATCGATAGCGGAATGATGCGCGCTTTGGACGAAGCGCGCATCGACCACACCAGCGAAGAGCAGTTGATCGCGGCACTCAGGAACTCGAACGAGAAC
>JBBROU010000165.1:0-8166 GCA_038229055.1 Bryobacterales bacterium
AACCTTGGTCAGGCTGCTGGTCACAATAAACCCATCGTCAAGAAAGAAAGAGGATCGCGGAGTATTGTCGAAAACTGCGTCGAGGTAGACCTCATCAACTATCACGTAAGCGCCGATCTCAGCCAGCGCGGATTGAGCAGCGAGCGAGCTGCTGGGATTGTGCAGGTTGGTCAATACGATGAGGCGTGTGCGCGTCGTTAAGGCACTCTTAACAGCGCTTGGATCGAGAGCAAAGCCTTGCTCCGGATCACGGCGGAAGCGCTTGATTTCGGCCCCGAGATACTGCGCGGTCGAGACGATCAACTCGTAAGTCGGGTGCTCTATGAGGACTTCGTCTCCTGGCTCGATGAGCGCTGCCATCGCGAGATGATTCGCCATGGAAGTGCCGTTCGCCGCGACGATGCACGCGGGATCGACACCGCAATGCTCGGCGAGCGCTTGCCGCAGCGGCGGATAGCCATAAAAGGTGGGACCGCTCAATTCGAGATCCGACAACTCGACCGGCAATTCGGAAAGCGGATAGTGCTGAACACCGCTGGTGGCGAGATTAAGCGGGGCATGGGATTTCGTTTTCGCCCACAACATGTATTCCGAGCTGATCACTCTCAATGCGATTGGGTTCCTTTGCTCCAGAAGAAGTAAACAGGCACGCCGGCCAGCAGGATGAATAGGCCGATGGCACTGTTCCGAGGGTACTTGTAGATGGTGTTGGCGACTACTGAGAAGCTGGCGAGGACGAAACTCGCGGTGGCCCACCCGTGGCCGGGAACGCGGAAGCCAGCGGTGCCGCGGCGGCGTTTGCGGAAGACGAACACCGTGGCGGCCTGGACTTTTTGGGCGACGACGTAAGGGTTGATGAAGATGCCCGATCCGATGATTCCGCCCATGACGATCATGATGGCGTCGAAAAGCCCCAGGCGTCGGGCGAGGGCGGGTGCGGTCGTCATGCGGGGCGCGGAACCTTTGAGTGTAAAGGATTACAATGGGATTTCCTGTGAAGTTTGCGTCTATAGCGACTTATATCCTCTTCGCATTTTTTTGCTCGCCTTGTGGGTCCGCTCAAACTGTAGCCTCGCGCGACCCGGTCAATCGGAAAAAGAGCGACGTCGCGCCTAGCATTCAGGCGCTCGTTGGGAGCGCGCAAGCCTTGCCGATTGAGTACGCCAGCGACATTTTGTTCGACGTTATCCAAGCCGGCAGAATTGCGGATCCCAAATGGCGCCTGGAACTACTGGAAGATGTTTTTCATCGCGCCCCTACAGCGGTGAACTCCTACCCGCAAGAGGATATCGGCGACCCGAACGATACTGTGAACGACCGACAAAGCGCGGCATATCGCCTGCGTCTTGATTCGCTCTCCATTCAGTGCCGCGTTGTGAAGATGCTCGCGGCCACCTCTCCAAGAAAAGCCAAGGAGTTGTTCAATCAAATAGCACCCTTGCATCTCACTCCGCGGAAGTGCACGGAGCCGATGGTTTATGACGTAGGAATCTATTTCGACACCGCGCACGAGTTATTCGACAACGCGTTCACGCCAGCCGAGCGACGTCACGGAGAAGATCTGCAATTGCTGACCCGTGTTGTAGGGGCAGTTACCTCGATTGAAGAGGCGGGCCACACCGCGTGGCTACTGTCCGAGATGGCGCTCCCCCCGGCGGATCACGCTATGGTGGTGAGCCTCTATTCGGGCCGTCTCTCCGAAGCTACTGGAGGAGATCGAGACTTTTCTTATGTTGAAAGAACACAGGAGCTGAGCAAGGCCATCCGGAAGATTGCCGTCCTATCGCAGGCGCGTAGTATTCCGACAGATGGGTTGCTGCGGTCCTATCGCGGGGTCATGATCAGGTATTTGACAGGTAGCCGGTGCAGCGATTCGGTATCCCAGCCCACTGGAGGCACTGGGTTAACCGAAGAGAACACCACAGTCAAGTTTTTTAACGAGAACTTACTTCCGCTTTCATCGGATCCCTCTCTTCATATAAGAGCGGACGCGGTCATTCCAGAACGGGTTCTGGCAGCAGCGAAGTTTGTTCCGCTGAATTTCCCGAAATTCAACGGTCTGCTTCATCAACTGTTCCTGATCCGAAATCATCTGAAGAGCGATTCGGGCGACTGGTCCAAACCGGTTTCGGAAATACTCGCCGCGTTGGAAAGCACTGACCAGGCTGCGAGACCGTGCGACAGTTGCCGCTTTCACGAGAAGAGCGGCGTATATATCGTGCTGGCAGACCTTGTGCCTAACGGCGCAGTGAGAGACGCCGTGATCGATTCCTACATAGATTTCTTAGTGCGCGATCGAATGCAATCCGACGAGCCTCTGGAGTGGTTGGCGCAATTGAAACTGGTCCTCCAATTAACTCGATCGCTGAGCGAGAGCGATCAGGAGGCGGTTAAGGCGTTACGCGTGAAAGGTCTATTTCCAACAATGTTGCCGGGCGATCACGCTAAAGAATTGTTGCTGAAGCTGCAGGCATCAAAAAAGGCGCTGGTCTCTACCTATGCTTACAAAGAGATGCTCGTTCCGGGAAAAGTGGCGATTCCCGCCCCACCCAAATAAGCGAGCCCCAGGCGCCGGGCGAGGGCGGGCGCGGTCGTCATGCGGGGCGCGGAACCCTTGAGTGTAGCGGATTACAATGGGCTTTCCCGTGAAGTTTGCGCCGATAGCGACTTATATCCTCTTCGCGTTCCTTTGCTCGCCTTGTGGGTCCGCTCAAACTGTAGCGTGGCGCGACCCGGTCAATCGGAAAAAGAGCGACGTCGCGCCTAGCATTCACTGCGAACCCTATCCAAACGAACCAATTTTGCCGGCGTTTCATTTAAAGCCTCAACGGTAAGCAATCTTAACTCAACGTGTGCGTCCACCGCACGGATGAACATGATAATTGTAGACAGCATGAAATACAACATACGCGCATTTACGCTTACTGTGATGCTCGGCTCCATCTTGTCCGGGCAGGGCTCGCCACAAGGCAGACATCTGGCTCTGGCGCTTACCGACCTGGCGAGCGGTACGGTGAGCGTCGCTGTCGTTCCTACGTCTGCCACGCCGGCGATCGGTCAGAGTAGACAGTTCAGCGCTACCGTACGCAATGCGAGTAACACCAGCGTCGTCTGGAAGGTGAACGGGGTCGTCGGCGGGAACGCGACCGTAGGCACCATCACGACGTCGGGTGTTTATGTGGCTCCGTCGGCGGTTCCCAAACCGGCAACCCTCAGGGTTAACGCCGTTTCCGTCCAGAGTTCAAGCGCATCGGCCGCGGCGACGGTGACCATTACGTTGCCTCAGGTAGCCGTGAGCATCTCGCCAGCTTCCGTTTCGGTATCTGCCGGAGCAGCCCAACAGTTAACTGCAACCGTTACCAACGCGGCGAACACGGGTGTCATCTGGGAGGTCAACGGCGTAGTCGGTGGAACCGCGGCCTCCGGCACCATCTCGCCGGCGGGACTTTACACCGCGCCTGGAGTGATCCCAAGCCCACCCATCGTGATGGTGACGGCGGTCTCGGCGCAGACACCGGCTGCCGCCGCAGTTGCGAACATCACGATTGGCACAGGTGCCGCGTTCTACGTTGCCACCACGGGAAGCGATAACAACAACGGCAGCTTCGGCTCACCGTGGCGCACCATCCAGCACGCCGCCAATACTGCCGTAGCTGGAAATCTGGTGTATGTCATGGGAGGCATTTATAACGAGATCGTCACGTTTCCACACTCCGGGTCGGCGGCGGCAGGCTACATCGCCTTTGAAAGCTACCCGGGGCAGACAGCGATTGTCGACGGCACGAGTCTGACGATCCCGGGCGGTCAATACGGGCTGTTCACTGTTCAGAACCAGGACTACCTCGCCATCGCTGGCTTTGAAGTTCGGAATTATGTCAGCAACACCACTGCGAATGTTCCAATCGGAATTTTCGTGACCGGCGCGGATAGCAATATCCAGATCCTCGGCAACCGGGTGCACGATATTGTCACTACCGCAAACACCTGCGCCGCTAATGCTTTGGGCATCGCGGCTTATGGCAGCAGCGCTCCGGCCTCCATCAATAGTTTATTGATCAGCGGCAACGAAGTTTTCAATAACACCACGGGATGCAGCGAAACCGTCACACTCAATGGGAATGTGGAGAACTGGAGCGTCACCAATAACCTGATCCACGATAATAACAACATCGGCTTCGACGCGATCGGTTTCGAGCACGTCTCGCCCGACCCCAATTACGATCAGGCGCGCTCCGGGCAAGTAAGCGGTAACATCATCTATAACATTACATCCTATGACAACCCAGCCTACGGCGCGCAGTACGGGGCCGATGGCATCTACGTCGATGGCGGCACACAGATCGTCATCGAGCGGAATGTCATTCACCATACGGATGTGAACCTTGAGCTGGCCAGCGAGATGCCGGGCAAAGTCACCAGTTTCATCATCGCGCGTAGCAACCTGATTTATTACGCGAATTCGGTGGGAGTCAGCATTGGCGGGTACGACCCCGCTCGCGGCGGCACGGACCACTGCGACATTGTCAACAACACGCTGTTCATAAACGACACGAAGAACACGGGCAATGGGGAATTTCAAATCCAGTTCTATGCTACAAACAACATCTTCGAAAACAACATCGTGAACGCCAGTGCCCAGGGGCTGTTTCTGCATAGCCGTACGAACTCGGAACCCGTTCCCGCGACTTTGGACTACAACCTCTATTTCTCCTCGACGGGCACTGCGGCCGGTGTCTGGCAATGGAATACGATTCGTTACACTGGCTTCGCGAAATACCAGTTGAATACTGGGCAGGATCCGAATTCGCACTTCGCGAGTCCGAACTTCCTCAGCACCACGACCCCGGATCTACACGTCCAATCCTCTTCGCCGGCGGTGGACAACGGCGCCAATCTCGGCCCGGCGGTGATCGGCACACTCGATTTCGCCGGTAATCCACGGATACAAGGGGCCAATATCGATATCGGAGCCTACCAGCAACCCTAATTAATCATTGTGCAGGCGGCGTGCGCAACTTCATGTGTATGGTAGCTATCCCGTTGTGCATCTGCACTTGCACGCGTCCGTCGCTTAAGAGTTTAGCGCCGGCGACAGAAGTAAGGCGGTCCCCGCCGGTTGTTTTCAGATAGTAATCGACGTTGGGTTTGCCGGTGACTTGCAGTTGAACGCCCGAGCCGTCTGTTTCCCATTTCTCGGATATAACTTTCAAGTTGCCGCTCGCTTCAGCCATTCTCGGTGCTTCGGCTTCGACCGAGTAGCCGAAGAAAGGCGAGTGCCGGATCTGCAGGTTGCTGCTTTCTTCCACTGGCAACGTGAACCGCGGATAGTTGCCGGTTTCGTCGCTCCGGCTTTCCCAATTCACCGTCGTGCCCTTCCATTTTGCCTGCTGCACTTTGGTTGCTCCAGAATAAGCTGGCGCAAAAATGAGCTTGAAGGGAATAACGCCACGCGGGTCGACTTGCAATGTAAGTGAGTCCCGGTCGCGGTGAAGAGTCAAATCCACTGTTCCCGACCCGAACGAAATTCGGTGCACCGCGACATGATCCCAATCCGCCGGTAGCTGCGGCGCAAAGACGATCCGTTTTCCAGGCACGTCAACGGACAAACCAAGCAGTCCCCGCACCAGCGGCGAGACAACCATAGCGGCCGACCAGATCTGATGCGGTGAACTCGTCGACAACTCCGAGTAAGTCGCCCCGGAAAGAACTTCGGTCGTGTTCCCGCCGGCGCCATCCAGCGCCAGCCACGCGTTGGCCTTCAGGTTAGCGTACCCCGCCGCGGGCATGTGGCTGTTGTACTCCCCGAGCGCGGCCCACCCCGTGAAGAGCGGCCACACCGAACCGAAATGGTAGCCCGATGGGTCATACTGCGGCGCTTCCGACGAAATGATTCGCATGCCCCAATCACTGGCGTGCGGCTCCGCGGCGAGTTTGCTGGTCAGGATTCGGGCCTTCTCCGGATCGAGCAGACTCCACCACATCGGCACGATGGCCAGAACACTTGTCTGCGGGAGAGGCTTACCCGCACTATCCAGCGCGAACGCATAGGTTTGCTCACGCGGCGCCCAAAACACTTCGTTCATGCGCTTCTGTTTTAGCTGAAACTCCCGATCGAATGCCGCCGACTCCGCGCTCTTGCCGAGCAGGCTCGCCAGCCTTGACATGGACCGAAGCGCCTCCACGTAACAGGCCGCCTGATACAACTCCACACGCACCGGCAGCAACGGGCCGCCTTCGATCCAGCCATGACCGACTCCCAAATTCCGCGGGAAACCTGCTTCCTCCATGGTGGAGCGCGAGAACGCGAGGGCCTTGTTCATCCGCTCCCACTGTTCGCCGGCGAACGCGACGTCGCCGCTCGCCTCGACGTAATCTCGCACGGCTACGGGATAAAGCAGCGTCGCATCCGCCGATGAAAACGCCCACGGCAACTTATCGAACCAGGGCACCAGTGAAGCACTCTGGGCGATCTCATGCGGAATTTTGCCGTCTGCGCGTTGAAACTTGGAAATAAATGCAATGGCTTCGCGCGCGTTCGCGAAGTCGCCGGCGGAGTGCATCGCCATTACGGTCCAGAAAGTGTCGCGCCCGAAAAACCAGGAGTACCCAGGCCGATAGGTTCCCTTCGAAGGACCATATCCCGCGACGAGCCCCTCACCCAGCAGCGGGTTGCGCACCATCCCCTTCACGACACTCAACTTTGACCAGTCGTAAGCATCCTGCAGGGCGCGATCGGGGATGTCGATATCCAGAGTGCGAGATAAGTAGTCTTCGTAGAATCGTTCCGTGCTTGCGCGGAGTCTCGGAGCGTCGTGGATCAACGTGCGGTAACTGGTAAGCGCGTCCGCGCGCGATTTCGTGGAACCAGCGAACGCCACCACACGCGTGCCAGTACCTTGAATGCTTCCGAGACTAAAGCTGCTATGTGTATCCACGGCATAATCCGTCGCATATTCGCGACCCACCAATGACGCATCGGCCGATCCGAACACCGCGGCATAAGGCTGCCCGTCGCCGCCGAATATAAACGCCTTCTCCGCCGCGCTCCACTCGCCATATCCGGTGGCAAACGAGGCGGGCCACATTAACTGAAAGTCGCGGGTGAACTCGCAGTCGATTCTCAAGGGAGCGTGCGAACGCACTTCCAGGAACATCAGGCCCCCGGGCTCGTCAACAGGAGTAATTAACGTCTGTGTCACTTGAAATTCGTCGCCGGAATACACCAGCGAAGTCGATCCGGGACGCGCGATCACTCTCCGGACCGCGGTCTCGGAGGGTATCTTGCGTCCATCCACTGTGAACGTCAGGTGAAAATGATCGACGAGCTTCAGTGGATAGACGTATGCTTCGAGCGAGCCATCCTCATGCCCCAACCAGGCAGCCTGCTTGCCGGGCGCATCGAGAAACTCCCACGGGCGTGCAATGCGCGTCAGTTCCATCGTTTTCGCCAACAGTGGAAGCGCGGTGAGAAGAAACAGCATGCAAGCGCGGGTGTGCATTCGGTTTCTATTCTCTTCTAAGAGGACTCATTTCGCAGGGAAAATTCCTTTGCCCTCGACAACAGTCAACACGCGGTCCACCGGATCCGCGCGAAACTTGTCTACAATTCCGCTCGGCCATGGAATCTCAATATCCGCGCGTTTGGCGTTACCCAGCCCGAAGTGGACGCGCATGTCGCTTTGCGAGATATAACTTCCCCCGCTGCGCACTTCGTCCATCTGCCGGCGCCCGCCTTCGGGTGTGCAGTAAAGGCGCGCGCCGATCCCCGAGCGATTCGACTTCGAACCAATCGCTTTGATCTTCACCCAGTGATTCCGCAGTGTGCTGTCGCAGCGCAATAGCTGAGGCACATCGTTAACGCAGTTCACCGCGATATCCAGGTTTCCCTATTGCCACGCAGGAGCAGGCCGCGGGGGTGGCTGCGAATTTACCGCTTTTCGAAAAGGCCGGCGGTCTTCAGACCAGCGACAACGTTTCAGGCAACCAATGGGACGCGCCATTTGGCTGGCTCCGTTGCAAGATCATCGGAGGGTGTCCCAGCCGTAGTTGAAGGTTGAACGGCGGATAAATTCATATTACGCCACTTTCTCGGACGTGGAGGAGTGTGTTTCCCTTCCGAGAATGACGGCCAGCGTCCAGAAATCCCGATGGCCGATGACCTTCCGG
>JBBROU010000166.1:0-7752 GCA_038229055.1 Bryobacterales bacterium
CGGGATAGCGGCACTAATCCCATTATCGGAGACAAAAGCCGCCGCGGTTCTCGCTATTGACCAGCTAATTCGGTGAGCAATCGCTCGTACTGCGATGTAACGGCGGCCCACGAATAGCGCTCGCGCACACGCGCTCGTGCCCTTCGGCCGTATTCGGCGCGCTCGAATTCCGGCATGACAAGCGCCAACCGCATCGCCGCGTTAAGTTCGTCCTCACTGCCGAAAATCAACCCGCAGTCGCCGCACACTTCCACGTTCTCCGGCGTGTTGCGATATAGCACCAGTGCGCCACGGCCCATGGCTTCGATCAGCGCGGGATGCGTTCCGCCAACCTCGGTCGCGTGGATGTAGGCAAAGCACCACGTCCCCAACTCGCGGTAACCTTGCCCGTAGATTCCGCCCGGAATTACGATCCGCGAGTCTTCGGTAGCCCGCACCTCGGCGATGTATTCGCGGGCGTGCGGCGCGTCTCCGATGAGTGCGAGACGCTTGGATGTCTGAACTTTCTCGAATGCCCGCCGTACCATGAGCGGGTGATTTTCAGGCTCAAACCGGCTGACGTACAGAAAATATTCCTGCTTTTGAAGTCCAAGCCGCGCCAGGATTTCGGACGTCTGGACCGGGTCCGTTTCCGCCCCATAAGGGATGAATGTGGATTGTTTTTTGTACCGCGAGAGGTAATAATCCTGGATCACCCGCGCATCGGAAATTATCGCGTTCGGCAGCACGGTCGCGATCCGCTCCGAGATGAAGTACCATGCCTTGGCCACGGCGTTCCATTTCCGTCTCTTGCGCTCAATGCCGTCGACATTCAGTGCCACGGGAATCGCCAGCATGCGCGTCAGCCCCGTGAATATGGCGTTGGCCGCATTGCAGTAAAGCGCGACATCACTCCTGTGAAACAAAAGATGCACCGTAGAGAGTAGCGTATGGGCCAGCGTGTCGAAATATTTATGGCGAATGGTTGGAAGGTAAACCAGATGAACGCCGCGATGCATTGGCGATGCCGCTTGCTCGCGGCAATACACAGTTACGCGGTGCCCGCGTTGCGCCAGGCGCCAGGACAACTCCTCGGCGAAGGTTTCGAAGCCGCCGTAATTAGCCGGAATGCCTCGCGTGCCGAGAATGGCAATGCGCATTACCGCTTGGCGGCTTTAGAACGCGTCACCGCCGCGGCTATTTTGCGCGGCGCGGGCTGGCTCACTGGCTTGAAGTTGAACCAACTGGCGATGTAGTCGTTGTCGACGCGCTGCATCTGCTGAATCATTCGGCGTTTGGCGATCAGCCGCTTGTAATTCTTCGCCACAAACCAAAATGCCTTGAGCGACGTGTGTTCCCAAACCAGGCAGCAGCCCACCACCACTAGGTCGCGCGCCGTGATGGAAACCCAGTTCCGGCGGTATAAATTGCCCGAGATATTCTTGATGCGAATCAGGAATCGGTTCTTCACCGAGTGCATATTGATCTCGGGCGGCAGCGCGCGCCGGTTTCCCGGAAGCGCTTTGCGCACATGGTATCCGCGCGCGTACGGCGCATAGAGACACTTCCATCCGAGCAACTGCGCGCGCCAGGCGACATCGGCGTCTTCCCGGTATACGAAAAAATCGGAGTCGAAGAATTCTCCATCCAGCGAGATGTCTTCGATCATCTCCCGCCGGTACAGCGCCGCCGCCGCCGTGGCGCCGAACACGTATTCATACTGGCGATAGTGGCCGTTATCGAATTCCAAACTGCCGCGATCGAGATGCCGCAAATTTGGAGTGAAATAAATCCCCGTGGAATCGACGACTGGCTTTTCCGGGAAATCGAACCCAGAACTCATGGTCAGAAGCTTGCCGCATACCGTGCCGATCTTGGGATCCATCTGACCCGCGCTTACCAGCGCCTGGATGAAATCCGGCAGCAGCAGCACGTCGGGATTCAGCGTAAGCACCCAATCGCATTGGGACACCGCAATGGCCTGATTCTGAGCCGCCGCGAAACCAATATTTTCGTCGTTGTAGATGATGCGGACGCGGTCTTCGAAAGGCTCCAGAATATCCGTGGTCCCATCCGTCGAACAGTTGTCGACGACGATCACTTCCTTGAACGGATACTTCTGGTCCAGGACCGATTCAAGACATCTCTTGATGAAGCGACCACTGTTGTACGTGACGATGGTAACCGCGACGGAATCGCTTTGCGACATGAGTTAAAGATCGGCCATTCCATTCATTAGAGATCCCGAAAAACGGGTCAACACACCACTTCCGTTTCGCCCTGCCGGGTGCCCCAAAAAGACCCCGCGGCAAGCCGCATCACGGTGCCATAAACTGCGATGCTTTGGACTCCCCGGGAAGAGATTATTCCTAATAGAATCCGCAAGATGGAGCCGGTCATAACAGCAACGCAGACCATCCTATGATATCCCGAAGAGTAGTGTTTGGCCGAGTACTTAAGTAAACTACGATACCAATAAATGGTTCGTTTCTCCACCGTTAACGATGCCATGGAGTGCGCTCCTGTGTGTTTCGCGACCGCGCCAGGTGTGTACCCAATGGTGAACCCCGCATCACGCAGTCGTTTACAAAAATCAACGTCTTCGAACCACACGGGCCGGAACCTTTCATCGAAACCGCCTACCTTCACCCAAGCATCTCGACGGAACATCAGAAACGCTCCGGCGGGTTGATCGACATCGGCAGCTTGCGTCAAGTCGAGATCGTAGCAACGGTAGTTCCAATTGACGGGGTTGCCCGGCCACAAGCGATTGATGAGCAGCGCTTCGAAACAAAGAGCCGCCGCAGTCGGGAATCGGCGTACCGTGAATCCCGTCTGCGGATGCTTCTGCGCATCTACCAAAAGGCCGCCCGCCGCGCCGTAGGTCGGCCGTTCACAGACACTGACGAGCGCTTCGATTCCGGCCACGAGCGTTGCATCCGGGTTCAACAGCAGCACATAATTGCGCGAAGTTGATGACGCCGCCTGATTCACCGCCGCTGCGAAGCCGCGATTCGTCTCGTTTGCGATCAGGCGCACCGGGCGGCATCTCACTTGTTCGCGCGTATCGTCGTCGGACGCATTGTCGACCACTGTGATTTCAGCGTTCGTCAGTGCCAGCGCCGCATCGAGACAGGCGCCGATTTCCCTGCCCGAGTTATACGAAACGATTACAATGGCGGCGGTCGACATGAGTCAATTTGCCCCACCGGCGGTGAAGAAAAAGTACAGCCGCCAGTAAAGGTCGAAGCCTGTGCGCTGTTGGATTGAGCGGAGCTCGCGCTCGCTTTCGGTGAGAATTCGATCGAGTTGAACTGCTCGATTTGCGGCTTTTCGGAATGAGCCGAAGAGCCGAATGCCGTCAATTTTCCCCTGCAGAAATGCGCCGAGCGCGCCGTGTTTGGCTGCGACGAAACCCCATAATGTCTGTGCCACGAAAATCGGCCAGAGATAACGCACAATCAGGCCCGCCGGATAATGCTTGGCGATGAGTAGAATCTGATTACGCGCCAGGTTTCGAACCACGCGTGGATTCCAGCGGCCCAATGTTGCACTCCCATGATGCGCGGCCCGTGCGCCCGGCACGTAGATTCCTGAGATTGCGGCAAGCGCGAACCTCAGCCCGAGATCCACGTCTTCCAGATACGATTCAAACCGCTCATCCAGCATGCCGGCGTCGCGCAGAGAAACTGTGTTCAGCAACGCGCATGTCAGAGGAGGGCTGTGAATCGCGCGTGATTCATCGAAGGCGGCTTGGTCGGGCTTTCCGCTGCCGATTCGCAGAGCGCATCCACCGCGGCAAAGCGCGTCCCAAGTGCCATCGATGACGGAATGATCCGAGGCGGCCAGAACTTTTCCGGTAGCGAACTTCGCGTCTGCTCGCTCGATCGCAGCCACTAATTTTTCCAGCCAATCGGGCGCAAGTTCCACATCCGTATTCACGATAGCGATCCACTCCGTGCGGCACTCCGCGATGCCGCGGTTCACGGCCCGCGCGAATCCGGTGTTCTCGCCCATGCGAATCACACGCGCACCGCCGCGCTCCGCCGTGAGGTCCGCGCCGTCCGGCGATCCGTTGTCGATCACAACCACTTCGCCAACCGGATATGTTTGCGCCCGAATACTTGCCAGCAATTTCTCTAACAACTCTCGCTGGCCGAACACGGGTATGGCAAACGTCACCGCAAAAGGCATTATCGGGCGAACCGCTTGCGTAACAAGAACCACAGGTTCAAGACGCCATCGCGCCATGGATTGAGCTTGATTTCGCCTTTGCGCGAAGTATACAGAATTGAAATTTCGCCGAAGCGCGCCGTGGGATGCAGCAGCGCTTCAATCTTGATCTCCTCGGAGAACGCCATGCCATCAGCCTCCAGTTTCATCTCCTTCAGCAGCACGCGGCGGAAGACCCACATGCCGGACTGCGAATCGCGCACCCATCGAAAAAACAGCGCGGACATTGCGGCCGAGAGCATCAGATTGCCGATCAGGTGCTTCATGCTCATGGCGCGTCTGTCGCGCACCGGAAAACGCGAGGCGTTCAGGAAATCCACTTGCAGATGGATGAAGGCCTCGAGCAGATAGGAGATGCCGTTCACCGGATAACTGTGATCGCCGTCGAGCGTGATAATGATGTCCCCGGTGGCTTCCGCGAAGCCGCGTTTGTAGCTCCGGCCATAGCCGGGGATCGGCTCGTGAACAACTTTCGCGCCCATGCGCGCAGCCACTTCATGCGTGCTGTCGGTCGAGTTGTTATCCACCACAATCACCTCGTCGACAAACTCCGGCATGTCTCGCAAGACCAGCGCGATTCCTTCCTCTTCGTTGAGGCACGGAATGATCACGGTGATCGCTTGGCCTTTATACATCGAGTACCATGGTGATGAAATGAAGTTCCGGTGTCTACTTCTTCTCTGCGGCTCCACGCTTGCCGCGGCCGATCTGTCCAGCGTGAAGACTGTCTATGTTTTTCCGATGACTCACGGCATGGACCAGTATGTCGCGAACCGGCTGACCGAGGGTCATGTGCTTCAGGTCGTCTCCGATCCAAAACTTGCCGATGCTGTTTTCACCGACCAGTTAGGCGCGGCTTTCGAATACCGGCTGGCGCATATCAATCCCCCGGTTGACGCGCCGAAGCAGGTTAAATCGGATAAAGACAAAAACGACACAACATCCACCGATAAAACCGATAAGGAAGCGGGCGATGTGGCCAAGAGCCGTACCAATGAGGAGCCGCCCAGAGTCTCTAGTTTTGGGCGCGGCAAGGGCACTTACTTCCTGGTGGATGCGAAATCGAAGCGCGTGCTGTGGTCTGCCTTTGAAAAACCCGGGAGCGTGACTCCGCCGCATCTGAAAAAGACCGCCGGAAAACTCGCATCCAAGCTGCAAGACGATCTCAGCGCGAAATAGAAGCATTAATAGACCTGAAGAGCGGCCTTTTTACGTCTTCAGTTAAAACGGGTGATAAACGCTATCCGTGAAAGTGATAATGGCTGCCGTTCTGGTATGCGAAAAGACCCTACAAGAGAAGGATGATGTCTTCACCCCGGTGCGGTTGGTGGATCTATTCAGGTTCGCCGCCGCCGAAACTCCATCCCAAGTAGCAGTCTCGGCAATCGCCATCCTGAAGGCGATTGGCCCCACTGAAGATATCGAACACCAAATGTGGTTTTCGATAGAAAACCCACATGGGCAGGTTTTGCAGGTAACCGAACCCAATCGGTTTCGGTTTGTCGTTGCCGATTCCAAAATCCCTTATGGGCTAAATGCACCACTTCACATCTGGGTGCCGACGGAGCCCGGAACTTCATACATCATTTTCAATTTCGACGGAAGTGAATTGGCCAGGGCACCGTTTACGCTTCAGCAGACAGAACCCGCGCCTGCGACTGGTGCTTGAATATTGATGGATGCGGCTTCCACTTGTCCAGCAAGACAGGATTTCCAAGTTGCACTGATGAGAGCCACGGGGGATTGGCGATACCTAGGGCCAAATTTGTATCTGAATCGGTCAGAAAAATGTTCGAGCCAACAAACATCCGATGCGCTTTTTCGGATTTCCTCTCAAAAGGGCGGATGGCGGCCGCTAGCTCCGATGCAAGTGATGATTCATCAATCCCGGCAAACTGATACTCGGACAGGACACTTTCAATCTCGAAAATCGCGGACCTGTCCGCCTCGTCTGGGTAGGCGTGGAAATTTCTTGATTCGCGACGAAACCACCGCTCGAAATCATAGGCCGATAAACGGCCCGCCGCGACCTCGGCGATCTGTGCGGAAATTTGGTCTGGCTTAAGCATGTTTTCCAATCGCCTCCGTACCGCTGATACCTCAACCGAAGTATCGTTATGCGCGTGGCACCTGCGGAAAAGTTTCTGGGACGAGCGCCTATTGGCAAAAGTAAAATCCCGCGAGTTGGCGTTGCGTATGGGGCTAATTAAAGCCCGTTTCTTCTCCCGCTCCATACAATCAGGAATTTGTTATTTTCGATCCCTTATCGAATGAAGAAATAGCTCGGTATCACCAGTTCCATTGAAGCCGACATGAAGACGTTGGCTGGCAGCGGAAAACCTGACCCAAAACAGATTAGAATCAACGGATTCGATTACCATCAGGTTGGGCGACAATCTCCAGACTGCCAACACTGCCTGGCGGGGATTTCAACCATACCAGAAGAAAATCCCGCTGTGCCATGATGCAGCCGTGACAACCTCGTCGCCAGGAATCCCAGGGCCCGGAGCGTTCACAAGATTCACGAACGCGATGCGCCTCATCATGACCATCTCGAAAGAAGAACTGATGCGGCGCGAAGCGGAGTACAAAAAACAGTCGTTAGCAAACCCTTAGAGGCGCGGTCCAAGGCCGAAGGCGAAGCCCTCCGGCCCCGCCGCTGACGTCCATCTCACGTTTAGTAAGCGGCTGTTTCTTTTCGGTCGCACGCTCCAGGATTCCGAGCACGATGGCTTTTGTTTCCGGCATCGGTCCCGCCGCGCTTGCTTTTCATGACGCGAATCTTGCGGTCCTTGTGCATATTCGGCGATTTACCGCCGATAAACGTTTCGTCTACTCTGACTGACTCCCTTGTGACGGTGGATGGATCTCCTAAAAGCTAACGCCGTTCTTGCAGTCAACGGCGAGCCAAACCACCACAAACCCCTTGTCCGGGCTGATCGGTGAGTCCTCGAAAATGGGGCCGATCATGCCAGAATTACTTTGGCCTGTCAGGTCTATTTATGGCGAAATAGATCGCATCCTGCGTTTCTCAACCAGCGCACTGCGATAACTGTCGAGCAGTTTGCGCGTGATCGTCCGCATGTCCCAGTGCGCCTCGACTTCAACCCGCGCTCTTGCAGCCAGCGCCAGCGCTTCCCGCGGCGAGTTGAACAGCTCAACGATTTTCGCGGCAAACTCAATCGGATCGTCCGCAAGCCGGCAGAATTCTCCATCATCGCGCGCCAGGCCTTCGGCTCCAATGCATGTCGAGACAACTGGAATCCCGCTGGCAAAAGCCTCCAGCAGTTTCACGCGGACACCGGATCCGCTTCGAATGGGGCAGACGAAAACTGAGCAGCTTGAAAATAGCGGTTGCAGATCCTCCACGAAGCCCAGCATTTCGAGCGCACCCGTGGAATCCGCGAGCGCATGCTTCGGCGGAGGGTCGGAGCCTGCGACCAGCAGCCGCGCAGCCGGACAATGTTCGACAACGCGCGGCAACACTTCTCGCGCGAACCAATCGAGCGCAATCTGATTCGGAGGATGCCGGAAACTGCC
>JBBROU010000167.1:0-7736 GCA_038229055.1 Bryobacterales bacterium
AGTTTTACCGGGAGCGCGCTCGCATCACGAAACGGCTCATCGAGGAAAAGGCCTTCACGGCCGTTGCCGTGGAAGCGGACTGGCCCGATGCCTACCGGGTCAATCGGTACGTGCGCGGGACGGGCGAGGATGCGGAGAGTGGGGAAGCGCTCGCCGGCTTCGAGCGCTTCCCCACATGGATGTGGCGCAATGCCGACGTGCTCGATTTTGTTAGCTGGTTACGTGAGTACAATGACGAGCTCGCTCCAAATTCGCTGAAAACCGGCTTCTATGGTCTGGACCTATACAGTCTCCATGCCTCAATGGAAGCAGTGGTTCACTATCTGGAAAAGGTAGACCCGGAAGCGGCCAGGCGGGCGCGCTATCGCTATTCGTGTTTCGCGGACTTTAACGAAGACACTCAGGCCTATGGCTACTCCGCTGGTTTTGGCCTCACTCAATCCTGTGAGAACGAGGTCATCGGACAGCTTCTGGAACTGCAACGCCGCGCGGCGGATTATGCGCGGCGCGATGGTCGCGTCGCCGCGGATGAATTCTTCTACGCCGAGCAGAATGCCCGTCTTGTGAAGAACGCGGAAGAATATTACCGCTCCATGTTCCGCAGCCGGGTTTCCTCCTGGAACCTCCGCGACCGCCACATGGCCGAGACACTTGAGACTTTGGCCGCGCACCTCGGCCGCATGCAGGGAGCGGACGCAAAGATGGTTGTCTGGGAACACAATTCGCATTTGGGCGACGCACGCGCAACGGAAATGGGTCAGGCAGGAGAATTGAATGTCGGGCAGCTCGTACGCGAACGGCATAGCCGCGAAGCGGTTCTGGTCGGTTTCAGCACGTACACCGGTACCGTCACCGCGGCCTCCGACTGGGGTGGACCTGCGGAGCGCAAGCGCGTCCGCCCTGCGCTACCGGAAAGCTATGAAGCCTTGTTGCACGATGTCAACGTGCCGGGCTTCCTGCTCACGTTTCAGGATACGGAAGTGGCAGCGGACCTGGGCAAACCACGACTGGAACGAGCGATCGGCGTCATCTATCGACCGGATACGGAACGCCGCAGCCACTATTTTCATGCGTGTCTGCCGGAGCAGTTCGATGCGCTAATTCACATTGATGAGACGCGGGCGGTGGAGCCTCTCGAGCGGACAGCGAAGTGGGAAACAGAAGAGGTCTGGGAAACATTTCCCTCGGGTATGTAAGGACTCCTATGCTCCAAGGATCGTCGGTCAGCGTAGCGGCCAACTCAGTCACTCTGGACGGCGACTTGAGCGTCCCGGGAGCCGCCATCGGAATCGTGCTCTTTGCCCACGGGAGCGGTAGCGGCCGCCACAGCCCTCGCAACCGGTATGTAGCGCAAACGCTGCGGGAGCACGGGCTGGCAACCTTGCTGATCGACCTCCTCACGCCCTCCGAAGAGAAACTGGATCTGCGCACTGGGCATCTGCGATTCGATATCGCATTACTAGCCGAAAGGCTGGTGGGCGCATCGGATTGGCTGGCGCAAAACCCGGATACGCAGAGGCTCTCGCTTGGCTATTTCGGCGCCAGCACCGGCGCGGGCGCTGCACTCGTTGCCGCCGCGCAGCGCCCGGACAGAGTGGGCGCCGTGGTCTCACGCGGCGGACGGCCCGACTTGGCTGGTCCGGCGCTGGCCGGCGTTCACGCTCCCACCCTGCTGATTGTGGGCGGCGACGATGTTCCGGTGATCGAGATGAACCGGAAGGCGCTCGGGCAACTCCGCTCAAAAAAGAAGCTGGAGATCATCCCCGGAGCAACGCACCTGTTTGAGGAACCAGGCGCACTCGAAGAAGTGGCGCGCCTTGCGAGCGAATGGTTTGAACAGCACCTGAATGCATTCGATGAAAGGAGAATCGTACTACTTTCAGCTCAAGATAACCAGATGGATATTTGGTACAAGTGACTACTTTAAATCACGGCCGCGGTAATTTGGAGAAAATGAATCCCTCTGAGACAGTCCACGGCCCCCTCAGAGCCACGCCACCGGATATCCGTAATGAGTAAAAAGCCGGGATTCATATTTCTTGGAGGGGCAGGGGGAGCCGGGACAGGTTCTCTACCGTCTCGGTCTCCCACACCGCCAGTTGTTTGCGGTGCAATTTACTGATGCCGGCCACCAGCGACAGGTGGTCATCTCTGCGCCGCTGCTCCTGATCGCAGGGAAGGCCCGGGCGTTCGCGCGATTGCAACCGGGCATGGATATTCGCGCGGCCGTGTTCGTTCAGGATCTGAATTTTTGGATCAATGAAATCGAGCCCGTGGCCAAGCCCGGGAGATCGCCCTAGCCGCGGGGTTCGGCGGGACCGATTCCCAGTGTCTTCATTTTCCGATACAGATTGCTGCGTTCGAGGCCCAACAGCTCCGCCGTCCGTGTGACGTTGCCGTTGGTCTCGTCGAGCTTCTTTAAAATATATTCGCGCTCCACGGCCTCGCGCACCTCCTGCAGGCTTCCGAAGCGATCCATGGGCCGGTCAGCCGTCGCGCGGCGCGTGCCCGCCAGCGGAATGTGGCGCGCGTCCACGCGGATTTGAGGATTCAAAATCACGATCCGCTCGATCAGATTCTTCAGTTCGCGCACGTTCCCGGGCCAGTGGTGGTCCCGAAGAATCTGGTAGGCCTGTGGCGTCAGTTCCTTCGGCTTACGGCCGTACGCAGTTGTAAACTCGCGCAGAAAGTGGTCCGCGAGCACGGGCACATCCTCGGCGCGGTCGCGCAACGGCGGCACGTGGAACGGGATCACGTTCAGGCGATAAAACAGATCCTCGCGGAAATTCCCGCGTTCGATCTCTTCTTCCAGATTCTTATTCGTCGCCGCAATCACGCGCACGTCGACTTGAATGGATTCGTGCGCGCCGACGGGCTCGAATCGCTGCTCCTCGAGGGCGCGCAGCACCTTGGCCTGGGTCCGCAGACTCATGTCGCCGATCTCGTCGAGGAAGATCGAACCGCCGTCGGCTTTGTGAAACTTGCCGGTCTTGGATTCGTGGGCGTTCGTGAAGCTCCCTTTGCTGTGCCCGAACAGTTCGCTCTCGATCAGTTCTTCCGGAATGGCCGCGCAGTTCACCTCTACGAAGGCATGGTCCGCGCGAGGGCTCATGGCGTGGAGGGCATGCGCTACCAGTTCCTTGCCCGTGCCGCTTTCCCCGTAAATGAGCACGCGTCCGTTGGTGCCGGCCATCAGCCCGAGTTGCTGCCGCAGAGCCTTCATGGGAACGCTGTTGCCGATGATCCGGTAGGTGGCTCCGGCATCTTCCTTGAACCGGCTGTTCTCGAGCTCAAGACGTTTCTGATTCAGCGCGTTTTTGGCGACGACGGCAATCTTACGAATCGAGAGCGGCTTCTCCAGAAAATCGAACGCCCCCAGCTTGGTCGCCTTCACGGCGGTTTCGATGGAGCCGTGTCCCGAGATCATCACCACTACCGGCCGCTCATCGAATGGAATCTCCTGGATGCGCGCGAGCGTCTCCATGCCATCCATGCCGGGCAGCCAAATATCGAGCAGGATCAGCCCGTAAGCCTGCTCAGCGATCGCCTTGAGACACGCTTCGCCACTCTCGACGGCGCTGGCGCGGTAGCCCTCATCCTGCAGAACCCCCACGAGCGACTGCCGGATGCCCGGCTCGTCATCCACCACCAATAACAGCGGCGCGTTCATGGGTGCGCCACCAACTCCGGGACGTCGATCAACGCCGGAATCTCAATCGTGAATCTTGCACCCGACGGGATGTTGTCTTCCACGCGAATGTGCGCCTGATGATCGGAAACGATATGGTTGACGATGGCCAGTCCCAACCCAGTGCCGCGGCCCTTGGTTGAAAAATATGGGAGAAAGAGCTTCTCCTTATCCGCCGAGCTCACGCCGCAGCCTGTGTCCGCGATTACCAGTTCCACAGTATCGCCGTGCGCCCGCGTGCCAACATAAAGCTTGCGCACCAGCGAATCCTGCATGGCCTCGGCGGCGTTATCGACCAGATTGACCACTACGCGCTTGAACTGCTCGCGGTCCACATGCACGGGCGGCAGCGCCGGCGCGAGATCGGTGCGGATCTCGATGTTCTCCAGTCTGCCCGCGAATACCTGCAGAGCGCCTTCGACGACTTCGTTCAGATCCGAGCGAGCGGGCTGCGCCGCGGGGAATCGCGAAAATGCCGCGAACTCGTTGACCAGATTCTTGACCGATTGCACTTCGTTGCCGATGGTGTCGGTGCACTCGCGAATGATGCGCTCGACCTCAGGCGGGACCTGCGTGCGCGCCAGTTGCCACGCGATTCTTTCGGCGGAGAGTGCAATCGGCGTGAGCGGATTCTTAATCTCGTGAGCCACCCGTCGCGCGACCTCGCTCCAGGCAGCGGCCTTCTGCGCGCGCAGCAAGTCGCTGGTGTCCTCGATCACCATGACGAAACCGGAAGTGAGCTTGTCTTCGAGAGCCGAAACGGTGACCGCGAGATGCAGAGTCTGTCCGCCGGATTGCAGATCGAGCTGCTGCGAAGCGAGGCCGGTGCGGCGCGCGCGCTTCATCAAGTAACGAATCTCGGCGGCGTCATCCCGCTCAAAAAGATCTTCAACTTTCCGTAAATGCGGCGCGCGGGCCGCCGGGAGAATGCGCTTCAATGCCCGGTTGACGCGCTGGATGGAGCCATCCGCGGCCAGGGAGATTACGCCCGTCGGAATATTCTCAAGGATGGCTTCAGTAAAGCGCCGCCGCGCATCCAGCTCACGCGTATTGCCCTCAAGGTCGCGCGTCATCTGGTTGAAGCCGCGCACCAACCCGGCAAGTTCATCGATCGCGACCACCTCCACGCGGTAGCTCAGATTGCCGCGGCTTACTTCTTCGGCGGCATGGACCAGCGCCGCGATGGGAACGCTGATCTGGCGCGCAAGATACAGCGCGATCCAGGTGGCCGCGTACAGCACGAAGACGGTGATCAACGCGAGAATCAAAAGCGAGGTGTTGCGGATGTTTTTCTTTTGAGCCGCGAGCGCCTCATATTCGCGTTGGTACTGTTCGATCTCCCTCTGCTTCAATGCGACGTTGAGCGGCATCTGCGCCGCTAGAACCACCCGGCCCACTTCCCTGCCCGCGATGTAAACCGGATACTGCGCTGTTTCCACCTCGGAGTTTGGCCGCGCCGGCATGCCGCCACAGGACGCTACCGGACGAGCCTGGCCCAACGCGAACACCTGCGCGCCCGCCAACTCCCGGCCGACGCAA
Organism: Bryobacterales bacterium; assembly: GCA_038229055.1. GTDB lineage: Bacteria > Acidobacteriota > Terriglobia > Bryobacterales > Bryobacteraceae > JANYJA01. The sequence goes on from JBBROU010000167.1 coordinate 5,228, forward strand.
AACTGTTTCAGGTACTCTCCATCGCTCGGCACCCCGGCCAACTGCAACCGCGTCTCGGGCATGCTGGCCAGCAGTTCCGCCTGCGCCAGGACTTCGTCCTGCAGCTCTTTGTGCAGCGCATTTGAGATCTGCACGAAATTTACACGCACGGTCTCCATCGGATGCGAAAACCATTTCTGCAGATTGATGTTCAGCACGTTATAGCTGAACAAGACCATGAACACGACCGGGAGGAATGAAAGCGTCAGCGCGCCGATTACCAACTTGGTCTTGATGCGGGAACCTTCGCGATTGCTCCGCCTCTCGACGTAAAGTTTCACGCCAGTGCGCACCAGAATGAAGCCGAGCGTCACCATCAGCAGGAAGATGAGCGTCGAGATCGCCCAGAAAATCAGCGTCTGCTCGGGATCGACGGGAGCCACCCGGCCGGTATTGAATGAGCCCTGCCACACCACCAGGGTCATGGTGATGATGAGCAGCACTACACCCATGCCGTATAGAAACCGCTTGCGCATTTGCGTGAGGCCTTGCTTGAATTATACCGGGCGAGTGAGGCGTGATTTTGCGCGCGAACTAGCGGACCTAGCGGGGCTTCTGCACCACGCGACCCATGGCGAGGATCATGGCATTGTCGGGATACTGCGATTTTGCCGCGGCCAGAACTTCACGCGCTTGCGCCTGATTGCCCGATTGCCAGTAGCTCATCGTGATCTGCGCCAGGCTCTGAGGAGACGATTGGAACGCCGTTAAACCGAGCCGGTCGTAGAGCTTGGTGATTGGCAGGTAATTTTTTTGGCGGTAATAGAACTGCACGAGGAAATTACTCGCGAAATTATTAGCCGGATTCTGCTCAACGGCACGGCTCATGTAATCGGCGCCGGCCGCTTCGTTGCCCTGGGCGATGGCTTCCAGCGCCCGAATGTATGCTGCGACGCCCGGTGCGGCCAGGTTCCGAGCATGACTCAGAAAACTGATTTCGGCGGCGGCCGTCCCGTTCCCAATACTCACCGGCGCGGTGATCGAGGCCAAGGTCGCCGGCGATCCAGCAGAGTGAACATTGACCACCAGACGGTATTCCCCTTCTTCCAGGCCGGCCAAAGGGATCGATTTCGATTGCAGCAGATGCCCGTTATTGAAGGCCGCGGCGGCAATCGGATCGGTGACGCTGTGGCGCGCTTCGCGATTCTGCACGCTCGCCAGAAGCCACTCGATTTCATAACCTTCAGGACCTTTCGCCGGGGCGTCCAGTTCGACTAACACTCGCAGGGGGCTCTGCGTATTCACGCGATGGGCGCCCGCGGGATGAAATTGAACGCCGAAGTATTGGAAAGGAGTGAAGGCATCGGGCTTGGCGACCTGTTCCACCGCCGTCGCAAGGATCGGGCCGCTCAAAGAAATCTGTTCGCCGCGTTCCACATCCAGTTTGCGTTCCGCTTTGGATATTTTCGACGTCTCAGAATTCAGAATCCGCGCTTCAAACCGGTATTTGCCGGGGACGATGGGCAGACGGTTGGCGAGCACAAACGGCACAAACTGTTTCTGCCCGTCGAGTTCCTGGAACGCGGGGTAGGACCGCTCTTCGGAATCTTCAACAATGAGCTTGCCCTTGTCGGTCGACAAACTGTACGCCACCGATACATGCAACTGCTTGCCATCCGGGTCGCGCCTGCCGAGCCGCTCGCTGCTCACCGCGATGCCGTAGTCGAGCCATTGATTGCCCAGCGGGTCGGTTACCACGATCGTCTGCACGTCCAGCGGCCGGTCTTCATCCACCAGAAACACCGAATTCACGCTAGCCCGCAACGCCGCCATCTCGCGCAGCTTCCGCAGATTAAACGGATCGTTCGCGTAATTCTGGATGCGCGAAATCATCAGGTCGCTGGAAAGGTCGGGAGCGAACTCAGTCTTATCGATAGGGTCGTTGGGAATCAAGGAAAAGGCCGCGTGCGCCAGCTCACCTGAAATCGGCAACAGAAACTTGTACACGTCGCGATTGGTTTGGAAGTGCGATCCGTGAACCAGTTTCAAGGGTCCGTCCAAGCTCGGACGATAGAACCGGTACTCGCCCACGTCTTCGGGGATGAAAAACATCAAAGTGAAGAATGGCGGCAGCGCCGGACTGCCGGTGTCGTTCGAGTAGAACCATAACTCGACCGGATACAAACCTCCGTATCCCCGATACTGCCCGCGGGATTGCGGCGCGCCAAAGAGGATATAGCTGCGGCCCATGTCGGTGTTCCAGCCGGGCGTGTTCGACTGCCTTCCGAAGTGTTCGTTGGCATAGAGGAGCCGCTTGTAGTGCTCGTCCTTATAAGCGTTCTGGCGAGAGTTGCGATTGGGATTGCGAATGGACCAGAAGTTCTCGATGAAGTGGTCCCTCTCCGCGTCGGTCGCTAACGCGACAAACTCCTTTTTCTCCGCGGAGGTGACGATGTAGTTGACTTCCTCATTCAGCCAGCGCGAATACACCGCGGGCAAAATGATTTTTGATTTCGTAGCCGAGGGAAGC
>JBBROU010000168.1:0-7677 GCA_038229055.1 Bryobacterales bacterium
ATCCTGAACGCTTCGTCCGTAAACCGCCCCAACCCCTTCCCGTACCCACGGAGGTCTGGATCAACAAACCACAACTAACGCCAGAGAATAAACTTCAGTAAATTATGCTTCGAGGTGTCTCAAACACGTTGACACGCACCGGGTTTGCATGGCGGGTCTTTCATCGAAGGGCAGAATCGGAATACGAAGGGCGAGCAGCGATTGTCGAGCTTGGCTTGGCGCAAGACCTCCATGCACAAGCTTCAGCAGAATCTCGGCGGCATTGATGGCAGAAAGAGCCGATCTATCCAATATGTCGTTCACAAAGTCTGCCCCGGCTTCGTCCAGCATGTACGCGAGCACAGCAGAGGAATCGAGCAAGTACTCAATCGGCAAATTCGCGCTTCGCTTCCTTCCGGCGATCTGCGATTAGCTCGTCCACAAGCGATCGTTTGCCGGCCAGCTTGCCCTGAACAAACCGTCGCGCAGCATCACGGGATTGCTGTTTGGTGAACAGGCGAAGCTGGTCCTGGTCAAATTCCAGGATCACTTCAGAGCCCTCTTCAATTCCCATCTGCTGACGCAGCTTGGAGGGAATCATGATCCTTCCCGCCCGGTCTACTTTTGCGGTAAGCGAAAGCACCTTCCCAGTGTTGCATCTTTTCCCATTCTTGCCCCCGGCTTAGGATTTCGGACGCTGAAGGTCGAAACGGTCGGTGGTGCGGGTGTATGTGGGACCGCCCATGCGGCCCACCGGTCGCAGCAGATCGGGGTCGATTTTGAAGTTGTCGAAAAGCGCATCGGCGATGTGGAACCGCAGCACCTCACCCAGCACCAGGCTACCGCCAAGAGGCTTGGCGCTCACCTCCACAATCTGCACCAGTTTGCATTCCATGTTGACCGGCGATTCGGCGACGCGCGGCGGCGCAACGAAATCACTGGGCGCTGGGGTGAGGCCGGATTTGGCGAACTCGTCCACCTGGGGCGGGTATTCGGGAGCGCACAAGTTCATCTGGACGACGATACCTTCGGAGACAATGTTGACCACGAATTCGCCCGTCGCCCGAATGTTGCGAAGCGTGTCTTTTTCCGCGCCGTCGCTGGCGCGAACCATCGGACTGAAGCAGATAACTGGAGGATTTGCGCTTACCGCGGTGAAGAAACTGAATGGCGCAAGATTCGCGACACCGTCCGCGCTGCTCGTCGATACGAAAGCGATGGGGCGGGGAACGATCACGCCGACCATCAGTTTATAGATATCCGCGAAGGGATGGTCTCGAGGATCGATAATCAACGGCTAGTAGCGATTTCCGCCCCCGCCGCCACCCCGATTCCCGCCGCCCCCGCTGCCCCCGCGATAGCCTCCGCCGCCGCCCTTCACCTGCGGGCGCGCCTCGTTGATCACCAGCGCGCGGCCCATCATCTCCTGGCCGTGGCACATCTCCACCGCCTGGTCCGCCAACCGGTCGTCGTTGATCTCGGCAAACCCGAACCCGCGCGGTTCATTGGAGAATTTATCGCGCACCAGTGTCACCGCATCCGTCGTCACGCCGTGCTGCTGAAACCAGTCGCTCAGGTCCGACTCCGTGGCCTGGTAAGGAAGATTACCCACGTAAAGCTTCTTCACAGTCTTGCTCCTTCTGCCCGAACCGCGGCCCAATAACTTTCACCGCCAATGGTGATCCAGTCCCGAGCCGTTGTCAATCGGGGTAGGAGCTGACAACAACATTGCGAAAACGATTAGCCTCACGATTTCGCCGCTGCGTTCACGCCCACGGTATGAATTTGCGCATCGATGGCCTTGCGCATTTCCGAAGGCAGAATCATCTTCTGATCCAGGGTTCCCCATGCCGCTCGCGTCCTCTCCACCGTCTCACGAACGATTTCCCATAGCGGGCTCACCGGTAGACCGGCCGTATCCGCAAATCGACGGATCTGATCCACCGTAATTTCATTGAGGCTCTTGCTGCCCCCGAAGTTGAGCGCCAGCCGGTCGCCCGGAATGTAAGCAAGCGTTGCCACAAAATCGTAAGCCGGCGAGAGAACCGGCGTGCGGCCGTCGGGATACAGTATCGACCAGTTCTTCAAATGCATGTCGCCATTGCCGATCAACACTGAGAAGACCAGCCGCCGCACAAATTCGTAAGTGCCCTCCTCTCCAATTTCCGCCCACAACACTGCCGCGATATTGGCGTAGCTTCGGCGTCCATACTTGTCATCCGGAAATAGCCCGAATACTTGCGCAAAATCCTCCATGTGGATGCGCTTCCCATCAGTCGCCCGGTCAAAGCGCCGGACCACCAGAACATTTCCTTCCATTCGCGCCGCCGACTCCGGTAATCCGTGGATGTCGGCGATCGCAACCAGTCGCGCGTCGGGTACCGTAATACCGATAGCCCGCGCTAGCTCCAGCATCGCGAATTCGTTCTCGGGTACGGCACGGAACTGAGTGGATGGCAGCTTGACAATCCACGACCCGCCTACTCCATGTGCCGGAATCGTCAGACCTCCCGATGCTTCAATTACCGCCGAAAATTTCAATTGCACTCCGGCCAGCGAGAACCGCAGTACACCGTCATCGCGCCGACCGGGATCACGGGTCCCCTCGCGTTCCAGCAAATCGATAGCATGCCCGTCGGAAGCAAGGGGCGTCACCGTGACCGCTCCTGAAAGGTCGGCGCCAAGCGCCGCCAGCAGGAAAAACTCGCGCTCCGGCTTTACACCCGCCTGTTCGGCCAGATAGGTGCGCAAATGTCCTTCCGGCAACAGGTTTGAAAAGAACGGAGGCGCCCGGCGGCCAACCGCACGCACCGCCGTGACCACTCCGCGCGATTGCGTCTTGAAGGAGAGACTCAACGTCGCGCGTGCCGGGTCTTCTACGTAATCCTGTTCAAAAGAGAAAAGATGGTTATCCCCTGCGAGACGATTGATGATCCCGATCCGCCGTCCATGCAACTGAACTGCTAACGCATTCAGCTTTGGATCAAGTGGCATCGGTGTCCCCGGTCTCGTCGGCATCCGCGTAGAGCGATCGCTCGCCTTCGCCCGCATGACCACGATCGCGGATTAGTGCCTGTACCGCCGGCACAAGCGCTCGCGGAACCATGATCAGGTCGCGGTCGAGAACTCGCACAATGTCGAGAAGCGTGTCGAATCTCGGCACGATTTTGCCCGTTTCGATGCCGGATATATGCGTCTGAGGAAGTCCTAGGCGTCGGCCCAACTCGGCCTGACTCCAATCCCGCACGCCGCGAGCCTCAACCAGTTCACGGCGCAGTGCGTCTGGCAGGGACCTTAGCCGAAGAGGTTTGATATGCGATTGCATTTACTTATAACCCAATAATATAATATAACAATTTAATTTATAGATGTCAAACTAGCTAGAAAAATCTGTATTAGATGCTTTATCATATCCATAGATTGCTCTCCGGCCCTTCTGATAAGCTAAGATTTCCGGCAGGAATCCGCATTGCTCGCCACCGTTCCCGACATCCTGGATCGCATCGTCACCCGCAAGCGCGAGGAACTCGCCGCGCTCCGCGTCAAGCGCCGTGATTTCCGCGCCGCCCTCCAATCCCGCCGCCCGTCGATCCTTGCCGAAATCAAGAAAGCCTCGCCCAGCAAAGGCCTGCTCGCCCCCGACTTCCGTCCCGCCGACACCGCGCGCCAGTATGAGGTCGGAGGTGCCACCGCAATCTCCGTCCTCACCGACCGCGATTTCTTTCAGGGCAGCCTCTCCGACCTCGCCCAAGCCCGCGCGGCCACCCATCTCCCCGTCCTCCGCAAAGATTTCACGCTCGATCCCTACCACGTCCTGGAAGCCGCATCCCACGGTGCCGACGCCATCCTTCTAATAGCCGCCATCCTCTCCGACCCCCGGCTACGCGAGCTACGCGAACTCGCAGCCTCGTACGGCATGGACGCTCTTATCGAAGTTCACGATGCCGAAGAACTCGCCCGCGCCATCGACTCGGGAGCCGACATCATCGGCGTCAATAATCGCGATCTCCGCACCTTCGAAGTTCAACTCGAGACGTCTCTGCGCCTGGCCGCCAAAATTCCCGCGCACGTCGTCAAGGTCTCCGAAAGCGGCATTCACACTGCCGCCGACATCCATCGCCTCGCAGACGCGGGCTTCCACGCGTTCCTCGTCGGCGAACACCTCATGAAGTCGCCCGATCCCGCCCAAGCACTCCGCGCGCTTCTTGCGTAATTTCAACATGCCCAGCGTCTTCGTCAAGATTTGCGGCCTCACCAATCCCGACGACACCCTCGCCGCAGTTGACGGGGGCGCCGCTGCGCTAGGCTTCAACTTTTTCACCGGCAGCCCGCGATACCTCGATCCCGACGCCTCTCAATGGATTCGCTTACTCCCCACAACCGCCTGGAAAGTCGGCGTCTTCGTGAATGAGCGTCCTGCGCGCATTGCCGAAATCGCCCAAAACCTCGCTCTCGATATCGTGCAACTCCACGGCGACGAATCCCCGGCAGACTGCCCGCCCAACCTCCGCGTCTGGAAAGCTGCCTGCATCGATGACGGGTTTTCCTTCTCGGCATTCGACGATTTCCCCGCCGAGGCTCTGCTGCTCGATGGCCCGCGCGGCGGCTCCGGCAGCGCCTTCGATTGGTCCCGCGCCGAAGGCAGTCCGCGGCCTGTCGTCATCGCCGGCGGTCTCGACCCATCAAATGTCACCCGCGCCATTCGCCAGCTTCGCCCCTGGGGTGTTGACGTCTGCTCGCGCATTGAAAGCTCGCCTGGCATAAAGGATCGCCGCCTCATGGCCGCCTTCATCCGCGCGGCGCTCTCGGAAAATCTCTCGGAAAACTCATGATGCAAACGCAACCCGACTCCGGCGGACACTTCGGACCCTACGGCGGACGCTACGTCCCCGAAGTCCTCATGTCCCCTCTCGAAGAACTCGAGATCACATTCACGCAATCACTAGCCGACCCGTCCTTTCACGCCGAGCTGGATAACCTGCTGCACAACTACGCCGGTCGCCCTACGCCGCTCTACTACGCCAAGCGGCTCTCCGAAAAACTCGGCGGCGCGAAGATCTATCTCAAGCGCGAGGACCTTCTGCACACCGGCGCGCACAAGATCAACAACTGTCTCGGTCAGGCGCTCCTCGCCCGCCGCATGGGCAAGAAGCGCATCATCGCCGAAACCGGGGCCGGGCAGCACGGCGTCGCCACCGCCACCGTCTGCGCCCTCTTCGGCCTCGACTGCACCGTCTACATGGGCGAAGAAGACATGCGCCGCCAGCGTCTCAATGTTTTTCGCATGAGGTTGCTCGGCGCCAAAGTCGTCAGCGTCACCAACGGCAGCCGCACCCTCAAAGACGCCATCAGTGAAGCCATGCGCGACTGGGTCACCAACGTCGCGACCACGTACTATCTGCTCGGTTCCGCGCTCGGCTCGCATCCGTATCCGCTCATGGTGCGCGAGTTCCACAAGGTCATCGGCCAGGAAGCCCGCGCCCAAATGCTCGACGCCGAGAACCGTCTCCCCGACGCCGTGTTCGCCTGCGTCGGCGGCGGCAGCAACGCCATCGGCATCTTCCATCCCTTCGTGGAAGATGCCGCCGTCCGCCTCATCGGCATCGAAGCCGGCGGCACAAGTTCGGCGCTAGGCCAGCACGCCGCGCGCTTCTCCGGCGGCTCGCCCGGCGTGCTCCAGGGCGCCTATAGTTATCTGCTGCAAGATACCGACGGCCAGGTTTCGCTCACCCACTCCGTTTCCGCCGGTCTCGATTACGCCATGGTCGGCCCCGAGCACGCCTGGCTGCACGATCAGGGACGCGCCGAGTATTGCTCCGTCGCCGATGCCGATGCCCTCAACGCCGCGCTAATGCTCTGCCGCACCGAAGGCATCATCCCCGCGCTCGAAAGTGCGCATGCCGTTCGCGAGGCCATCAACCGCGCTCCCGAAGCGCGGGGCCAGATCTTCCTCGTGAATGTGTCCGGCCGCGGCGACAAAGACATCGATATCTACCGCGAAAACTTCAAGGAACTCGATCCCGCGTGAGCACGCGCATCGCACGACTCTTCGAGCGGCTTTCCAAAGAGCGCCGCAAAGCCTTCATCGCCTACATCACCGCCGGCGATCCCTCGCCCGCGCGGACGCCCGCGCTCGTCGCTGCCCTCGAACGCGGCGGCGCCGATCTCATCGAACTTGGCGTTCCCTTCTCCGACCCCATCGCCGACGGCCCCGTCATCCAACGCGCCGGTGAACGCGCGCTCAAAGCCGGAACCACGCTGCGCGGCGTCCTCGAAATCGCCGCGCAAATCCGCGCCCAATCCGAAATTCCGCTCCTCCTCTTCACTTATCTAAACCCCGTCCTCCGCTACGGCCTAGAAGCTCTCGCCAGCGATGCCGCGTCGCACGGCATCGACGGCTGTCTCCTCACCGACGCCAGCGTAGAAGAAGCCGGCGACTACGTTCGGGTGATGCGCGCCGCCGGTCTCGACACGGTATTCCTCGCCGCCCCCACCAGTTCCGTCCGCCGCCTGAAGCTGGTCGCGGAATACTCCAGTGGCTTCGTCTACCTTGTTTCACGGACTGGAGTAACGGGCGAGCAATCGTCGCTCTCCGGGTCCGTCGCACCTTTGGTGGCGGCGATGCGCGCAATTACGAAACTCCCGTTGGCCGTAGGCTTCGGCGTGTCGAAGCCCGAGCACATGGCGGAACTCGGCAGACAAGTCGAAGGCGTAGTCGTCGGCAGCGCCTTGATGAGCCTAATCGAGCAGCACAAAGACGACCCGCACCTGGAGGTCGAGCTAGAAAAATTCGCCGCGAATCTGAAAAGCGGATTTACATCATTGGCATAGCGCCGAATTTCGTATTCATATTTTGGAGTTCGAGCACCGCAGTCAGCCGACGGAGAAGACCGGTCCGAGAGTGCTACCCGCTAGACAGTTCCCGGACCATTCGATGATGTGGATTTGTCGGGTAATGATGCGCTATTTCTCGAGTACGAACCGCGCCGTACGAAAGGAAAGGCGAACTCGAATGGGATCATAAATTGAATGCCCGATTATATCTGGAGACCCATTGAAGCCCTTGGAGATTCTGAAAAGCGCATTGATCTTGCCGAAATGCGCCCGCTCTACGAAAACTGGCATGCTTCAAAAATAAGGATTCAACAATCGAGCCACGCCCAGCTCGCAGATTTCAATCAACGCTTAATCCGACGTCTGAGCGTCGAGACTGGCATTCTGGAGCGATTGTATGATCTAGATCGAGGAACGACAGAGGCGCTGGTGGCAAATGGTTTCGCTGAAGAGCTTATTACTCGATCCAACACAAACATAGAACCTTCGCGATTAATCGACCTGCTGCGAGATCAGGAGGCGGCGATCCAACTTGTTATCGACTGCGTCGCCAGAAGCCGTCCGCTTACCAAAAGACTAATTCACGAGTTGCATGCGATTCTAACTAATCACCAGGAAACCACAACGGCAGTGGACCAGTTTGGGACTCGGATGGAGATCTCCCTGTTAAAGGGGAGATACAAAGAACAGCCAAACAATCCTCGACGTCCGGAAGGAACAATTCACGAATATTGTCCGCCAATCCACGTCGAAAGCGAGATGGATAGGTTGCTCAATTGGCTTGAGGACTATCGCGACGAAGACCCTGTAATTGTCGCAGCGTGGGTGCATCACCGTTTCACCCAAATCCATCCCTACCAAGAT
>JBBROU010000169.1:0-7586 GCA_038229055.1 Bryobacterales bacterium
GCCCTTCGCATAATCATTCAACGTCAGAATCTTCTCTTCGGCGATTTCAAGCTCGCGACGCGCCGGTTGCGCAGCGCTTGCAGCTTCCCGTCGATCAGCTTCGAAGCATCGATTCCGCTCCACATCGCCCGAACACCGGCAAAAGATGGACGGCCGTCTCGCGTATAGCCGATGGTTAAGCAGAGCCGCGCCCCAGTTCCTGGCTTGTGCCTCAAACACCGCGCGAATCCTAGGTTCTGCCCGATTCTGGTCTATCCGTTCGATTCGCATACCCGGCCCCGTCAGTTCGCTGAAGTCGCATCGCCGACTTCCGGCTCCTTGACGTTGCGGAGGTCATAGAACTGAATGCGGCAGTAGACGCAATGGTACAAATGTCCGCCCAGCAGCCGCTGCACCATGCTCAACGGTGCCGCCAGCACTTTATCGATACGGTCCGGTTTGGACCGCCGCTGCGGCTCCGGGTTTCCGCATTTCGGGCAACAGCAATGCTGCGCAAATAGCGCATAAGACCGGCGCAGGCCTCTGCGGGTCGCGCATTTCTTGCATCGATAAACCGCTGAGTACATTAGTTTTTCAACGAAGGTTCGGTGGGTTCGCGACAGAGCGTCGCCGCACGATTCGCACTGGGGCACGATTTCAAGTGTATGACAACGTTCTTGCGATTTCAGAGCAACTTCCGTCAAAATAGTAAGTTCCGCTCCCGCTCTTACCCTTATAATGCTCAATCGAATCACCGTGCATGGTGCGCGCCAGCACAATTTGAAAAATATCGATGTCGAGATTCCTCGCAACAGTCTCACCGTCATCACCGGTCTGAGCGGTTCGGGGAAGTCTTCGCTCGCCTTCGACACCATCTACGCCGAGGGCCAGCGCCGCTATGTTGAGACGCTTTCGACCTATGCGCGCCAGTTTCTCGATCAGATGGAGCGCCCCGATGTCGATTCCATCGACGGCCTCAGCCCGGCTATCTCCATCGAGCAGAAAACCACCAGCCGCAGCCCGCGTTCCACCGTCGGCACCATCACCGAGATCTACGATTACCTGCGACTGCTCTACTCTTCCATTGGAATTCCTCACTGCCCCACGTGTGGCAACGAGATCTCGCGCCAAACCACCGAGCAGATCCTGCAGCACGTGGTCGCCCTCAAGCCCGACGACCGCATCATGGTGATGGCTCCGATCGTCCGCGGCCGCAAGGGCGAATTCAAAAAAGATCTCGAGAAATTGGCGCGCCAGGGTTTCGTTCGCGCCCGCATCGACGGTATTCTGCGCTCGCTCGATGAAGATATCCCCCTCGATAAGCGCAAGAACCACACCATCGAAGTTGTCGTCGACCGCCTTCTTGTCAAGAGCGGAATCGAGAAGCGTCTGGAAGCCTCAATTGAAACCGCCACCCGCCTCGCCAACGGACTGGTGCTGATCTCCGTCGTCAATGGCGATGAGCGCCTCTACTCGCAGAAACTCGCCTGCATGGAGTGCGGCACCAGCATTCCGCAGCTTGAGCCTCGCTCGTTTTCGTTCAACAGCCCGTATGGCGCCTGTGAGGCGTGCAACGGACTCGGCAGCCGCTGGCTCATTGATCCTGACAAGGTCATTGTGGATTCTTCCAAACCCCTTCTCGAAGGCGGCCTCGGTCCCGGCGCGAATTCCGCATATATGAATGAGACCCTCAACGAAGCCGCGCGCCGCTTCCGCATCAAGCTCTCGACTCCATTCGAAAAGCTTTCGGAGAAATCGCGCAAGCTGCTTATCGAGGGCGGGGAAGACTTCCCCGGCATCGTCGCCATCCTTCAGAAGACTTACGAAACCGTGTCCGACGCATACCGCGAGTGGCTCGTCGATTACATGTCGCCGGTGATCTGCCCCTCATGCCACGGCAAGCGTCTGCGCCCTTCGAGTCTGGCGATCCGCGTTAAGAGCCTATCGATTGCCGAGCTCACTGCAATGCCGCTCTCGCGCGCGCTGCTGACCGTCGGCTCCTGGGAACTCAATCCGCGCGAAACACAAATCGCCGGTCGCGTTCTCGACGAAATTCGGCGCCGACTGGAATTTCTGACGGCCGTCGGCCTGCATTATCTCAGCCTCGAACGCGCGGCCACCACGCTCTCCGGCGGCGAATCGCAGCGCATCCGCCTCGCTACGCAGATCGGCTCCAAGCTTCGCGGGGTGCTTTACGTTCTCGATGAGCCTTCCATCGGCCTCCACCCTCGCGACAACGAGCGCCTCCTGCAAACCCTGACGCAGCTGCGCGATATGGGCAACACCGTTCTAGTGGTCGAGCACGATGCCGAAACCATTGAGCGCGCCGACTACGTGATCGATCTCGGCCCGGGCGCCGGGCGCCTCGGAGGTGTCCTTGTTGCCGCTGGAACGCCCAAGGAAATCGCCAACAATCCCGATTCGTTGACCGGACTTTATTTGTCCGGTGCGCGCGCGATCGGCATCCCTGCGCGGCGCGCCGCCAACGGGAAGAAGCTCACCGTCACCGGTGCCCGCGAGCACAACCTGAAGAACATCGATGTCGAAATTCCGCTGGGCGTCCTCACCGTCGTAACCGGCGTTTCCGGCAGCGGCAAGTCGACGCTGATTAACGAAATTGTCTATCGCTCGCTCGCCCGCGAAATCTACGGCTCGCGCGATGAGCCCGGCGAGCACGACAAAATCACTGGCCTCCAGCATCTCGATAAGGTGGTCCGCATCGATCAAACGCCCATCGGCCGCACTCCACGTTCTAATCCGGCGACCTACACCGGACTCTTCTCACCCATCCGCGATCTTTTCGCCATGCTGCCCGAATCGCGCGAGCGCGGTTACAAATCCGGGCGATTCAGCTTCAATGTCAAGGGTGGCCGCTGCGAAGCCTGCCAGGGCGACGGGCTCAAGCGCATCGAGATGAATTTCCTGCCGGACGTCTACGTCACCTGCGACATATGCCGCGGCCGCCGCTACAATCACGAGACCCTGCAGGTGAAATTCAAAGGCCGCTCCATTGCCGACCTTCTCGAGATGACCGTGGAAGAAGCACTCCCATTGCTCGAGAATGTCCCGCTGATTCGCCCCAAGCTCCAAACTCTGAACGATGTCGGCCTGGGTTACATCCACCTCGGCCAGTCCTCCACCACGCTCTCCGGCGGCGAAGCCCAGCGCATCAAGCTTGCCAAAGAACTCAGCAAACGCCAGACCGGCCGCACCTTCTATCTGCTCGACGAACCCACCACCGGCTTGCATTTTGATGATGTCCGCAAGCTGCTCGATGTGCTTCAGCGCCTCGTCGATCACGGCAACACCGTCGTTGTGATCGAGCACAATCTGGATGTCATTAAGTCCGCCGACTGGATCATCGATCTCGGTCCCGATGGCGGCGAATATGGCGGCCGGATCATCGCCACCGGCACGCCCGAGCAACTCATCAAATCGAAGAAGAGCTTCACCGCCGAAGCTTTGCGTAAAGCTCTTTTCCCCGCGGCGGCCTTCGCCGGAGCGGTGCAATGACCCGTTACTCGGCCAAGCCGCTTGACCTCTCGGCGCTCAACACCGTGTCCCTCAAAGAACGCGGCGGCAAGGTCGTCATCCGTGACTTCGCCAAGCCGTATCGAGCCGGCTCCGGCATCTCCGGCCTGCTCGATTCGCTTCCGAATATCCTCGCCGCTCCCGATTTCCGCGCCGTCGTCGCTGCCATCCTGAGCGCCCGTAAACTCCAGAAGCCCATCATCTGGGGCATGGGAGGTCACGTGATTAAGTGCGGCCTTGCCGGCGTCCTTACCGACCTCATGCGCCGCGGCTTCGCCACTGCATTCGCGATGAACGGTTCCGGGGCGATTCACGATTACGAAATTGCGCTCGCCGGACATACGAGTGAAGACGTGGAATCCGTGCTGCCCGATGGCCGCTTCGGATCGGCGGAAGAAACCGGCCGCGAAATGAATCGCGCCATCAGCGTTGGAGACGCCGAAGGCATCGGCATGGGCGAGGCTCTTGGTTGCAGTCTAGAGGCTCTCGCTCTCGCCGAAACCCGCGATCACAGTCTGCTTCTGCAAGCCTGGCTCGCCCGCACACCCGTCACCGTTCATGTCGCGATCGGCACCGACACTCCTCACACTCACCCCCAAGCCGACCCCGCGGCCATCGGAAGCGCCAGCCATCGCGATTTCCGTCTGTTCTGTTCGTTAGTCGCGCAACTCCACGGCGGCGGAGTCTATCTAAACGTCGGTTCCGCGGTGGTCATGCCCGAAGTGTTTCTCAAAGCTATCTCCGCAGTCCGGAATTTGGGCCATCCGCTCGCGAATTTCACCACCGTCAACCTCGACTTCTTCCAGCACTATCGTCCCCGCGTCAACGTGGTAGCACGACCGCATGCGCAAGCCGGCGGCCACGGATACGCCATTACCGGCCATCACGAATTGCTGATCCCGCTTCTCGCCGCCGCGCTCATCGAGGCCTCGTCATGATCGACGATCAGCCGGAAATCGAGACGCCAGTCGCCCCGGTCGCTCCGTTCGAAGTCCCCGAGCGCGTCCCGTTCTGGGGCTACAACGACGTTTTTCTGTTCTTCGGTCTCGCTCTCCCGTGCATCGTTGTCGCCCAGCTCTTAGTCGCCGGCGCCCTCCTCGTATTCCGCCTCGACACCCACAACAAGGGCCTCCTGGCGATGCCCGCCATGTTCATCGCCTACATTCTTCTCTTCGTCATTCTCTACGCCATTCTGCAGGTGCAGTACGGCCGCCCGTTCTGGAAGTCGCTCGCTTTCACCGGCTACCGTCACCCGCTCGCCGCGCTGGCTGGGGGCTGGGTGCTTGCCATCGTGATCTCGCAAATCGGAATTCTGCTGCGAATTCCCGATACCGATAATCCGATGAAGGAGCTCTTCAACACGCGCGCCAGCGCCATCGCATTCGGCGTCTTCGCCACTACGCTCGGGCCTCTGGCCGAAGAGATCATCTTTCGCGGATTCCTGCAACCCGTTCTGATTCGCTCTCTCGGCGTTGTCGCGGGCGTCATCGCCACCGCCGTTCCCTTCGGCCTGCTTCATCTGCAGCAGTACGCGTTTTCGTGGCGGCACGCGCTTCTCATCACCATCGCCGGTGTCGCTTTCGGATGGATGCGCCAATCCACCGGCTCTACCCGCGCCTCAGCTTGGCTTCATGCCGGCTACAATTCCACTTTTTTCCTGGCGCTGCTCGCCGCCGGTAGTCACAATTCGATTCACTGGTAACCCGCGCTCAATGATTCAAACCATTCAATGGACCGATTCCGGCGTCGTCATGATCGACCAGACGCGCTTGCCTCTCGAAGAGATCTACGTCACCTGCCGCTCTTATGAAGATGTCGCGCATGCCATCCGCGCGATGATTATCCGCGGCGCCCCCGCCATCGGCGTGGCCGCGGCAATGGGCGTTGCGCTGGGTGTCGCCGCCGGTGCGGATCTTGTGAGTGTATGCGATACGCTCGCTGCCACGCGCCCCACCGCCGTCAACCTCTTCTGGGCCATCGAACGCATGAAGACGCTGCATCGCTCACTCGCTGGCGAACCGGCCGGCGTGGTCCGCGAACGCATGATTGCGGAAGCCAAGCAGATCCGCATCGACGACATTGCGATCAACCAAAGCATGGGCCGCCACGGTGCGCCCCTCGTCCCTGACAACAAGACCGTCCTCACCCATTGCAACGCCGGGGCGCTGGCCACCGCGGGTTACGGCACCGCGCTCGGTGTCATCCGCGCCGCGGTTGAGTCCGGCAAGCACATCGACGTTTTCGCCGACGAAACCCGGCCCTTCCTTCAAGGCGCCCGCCTGACCGTTTGGGAACTGCGGAAGGACGGCATTCCCACCACGTTGATCACCGACAACATGGCCGGGCATTTCCTCAAATCCGGCCGCATCGGATGTGTCATCGTCGGCGCGGATCGTATCGCCGCTAACGGCGATGTCGCCAATAAAATCGGCACCTATTCGGTCGCCGTGCTGGCGCGCGAAAACAACATCCCGTTCTACGTCGCCGCCCCGCTCTCCACTTTCGACTTCTCTCTTGCCACTGGCGATCTAATCCCGATCGAGCAGCGCGCCTCCGCTGAAGTCACGCATCTCTTTGGAGTTGGCATCGCGCCTGCTGACACCCCCGTGCAAAATCCCGCTTTCGACGTCACCCCGAACCGCTACGTCACCGCCATCATCACCGAGCGCGGCGTCGCGCGCGCGCCCTATACCGAATCGCTTCAAAACCTGCGCCGGACCGACCGCGAACTCATGCTAACGTGAGCTTGTGTTCCGCCTGATTCCCGCAGTTTTTCTCGGTTTTGCACTGATCGCCGCACCCCCAAGCCCACGCCGCGCCCCCGGCTTCTCAATACCCGATTTGAAAATGGCACAGCACGATTTGCAGGATTACCGCGGCAAGTTCGTGATCCTCGACATCATGCAGACCAATTGTCCCCACTGCGCCCAATTCACCGATGTCCTGGAGAAAGCCAGCGCGAAATACGGCAACCGCGTCGCTGTTCTTTCGCTGGTAGTTCCGCCCGACACGCAATCGACCGTTCAGGCGTATATAGCCGCGCACAAGGTAACGTTCCCGATCCTCTTCGATTGCGGCCAGGTGACCGCCTCATACCTGCGGATCACCCCGCAAAACCCGACGATCCAAGTCCCGCACGTGTTCGTAATCAATTCCGACGGTATGATCGTCGCCGACCACGGCTACGGCGCCGGTACCGAGAAGTTCTTCGAAGCGCCAGAGTTCTTTTCCGAAGTCGACAAGCTGATCGCCAACTCGAAATAACATCGGCCAAAAGATCGGCCAAATTAGTGCAATGTCCCACTCATCCGACAGATTTATACGTTTTGTTTCAATTATATGTATATTATGGACATCGGCCAAATCGTGTTCTGATAATCGATGTTTCGACACACCCATCCGCCCGAAATGGAGCCCCTCTTCCGGGAGGCGCTGGTCACCGCTGTTGCCGTGCCAGCCGCCGCGCTCTGGCTGAATCCACCGCCCTAAGTGCCAATCTCCCGCGCCAAGTCCGTGATGCCCTCGTCGCTCGCCTTCACCAAATAAACAGCTACTACTCCAACCGCATCGAAGGCCACGATACACACCCGTTCGACATCGAACGCGCCGTCCATCTCGACTACTCCGGCAACCCTGCCGTCCGCGCACTGCAGGAGGAGAGCCGCGCCCATATCGAAGTGCAGAACCTGCTCGAAAACCGCCTTCTCACGGAACCCGATCTCAATGTCTGCTCGCCTGAATTCATCTGCTGGATTCATAGCGAATTCTATCGGCGCCTTCCGGCGGAGTTCACTCGCTTCACGGATTCAACGGGCAAGTCCCACGATGTCCGTCCCGGTGAACTTCGCGATCGCGATGTCGCCGTGGGCCGCCACATCCCGCCAGCCCATGACAGCCTCCCCGATTTTCTGCAGCGCTTTTCGGAAGTCTACAACCGCTCGAAGATACTGCTGCACTTTGCGATTGAGGTCGCGTGCCGTATCGGACGGCGACACCACCTCCACTGCAAGATCCGGCGCGCCTTCAATACTGCGCTCTTCATCAATCTGCGCCATCCGTTCGCGCCGAATGAAAGA
>JBBROU010000170.1:0-7350 GCA_038229055.1 Bryobacterales bacterium
AAACAGTCCGGCATGTTCTGGACGGTGCGTGGCGCAAATGCAATTATTGCCCTGCGTTGCTGCCACCTTAATAACCGGATGGAAAACTACTGGGAATTACGACGTGCCGCTTGATCTTCCACTTTCATGTCGCGCACCCCCTGTATTTCCCCAGCCCGAGCGTCGACCGTGTGCTAGCGTGGTGGCAGCGGGAGCACAGTCCAGTGAGGATCTCCGTAAAAGTTGCTTGCTTTGGCCTCGGCTTTCTTGCGATCGGAACGTTACTCGCGTTCCAGCGTCCGTTCCGCGAGTACCCCGGCGTCGAATACGAAAACTTCCCGCTGCCTCCCGACTATCAGGAAAAGACCGAGTGGGCCTTCGCCCGCTTGATGTATCCGCCGATCGCTGGCTTTGGCTGGCGTTCACGCGGCGATTGGACCCAAGGCGCATCCAACTGGACCATCGACTATCCGCGTTCCGACCGGCACATGTCCCAAGCCTTGCGACGCCTCACGCGCGTTCATGTGCGTTCCGTCGAACAGCCCGTCAATCTGGATGACGGCGACGAGGTATTCAACTGGCCCTGGCTCTACGCCGTCGAAGTCGGGCATTGGGATCTCACCAACGCGCAGGCTGCCAAACTTCGCGAATATCTGATGCGCGGCGGATTCATGATGGTTGACGATTTCCACGGCACGCAGGAGTGGGCCGTGTTCATAGCCAGCATGCAGCGCGTTTTCCCGGAACGCCCTATTGTCGAACTGCAAAACGATGATGCCATCTTCCACACGGTCTTCGATTTGGATGACCGCTACCAGGTCCCCGGCGCGCAGTATTTGCGAAGTGGCCGCTTATACGAGAAGGATGGATTCGAACCGCGCTGGCGCGGCATATATGACGAGAAGGGTCGTGTGATCGTGGCCATCTGCCACAACATGGATCTGGGCGACTCCTGGGAGTGGGCCGACGCTCCGGAATATCCCGAGAAGTTTTCGGCCATGGGCCTCCGCATTGCGGTCAACTATGTCATCTACGGGATGACCCACTAACTCCTGTTCACCTGATCCATTTTCGGCTCTTTGGATGCCACAACATTCCTCAACCGTTCCGCCAACATCGCCGTAATTTTATTCTCCTATGACGCGGTATAGTAAATATGGCTCAGCGTAGTCCAGCGATGCGCATCTGTTCCACGATCTCCACCGGAATCATTCCACTGCTGCTCCTCTGCCACGGCGTCGGCTTTGCGCAAAATAATCCAAACGGGCAAACCTCCCCTCCCGATCGGTATCCAAACGGGCAGTATCCTCCGGGTCAGTATCCGCCAAATCAGTATCCTGCGCGGCTGCCCGGCGGCATCCCGCTCGGGATCCCCATCCCCGAAATCCGGTTCCCCAAACGCAAGCCTAAAACTGACGACAAAAAGCCCGGTGACACGAAATCCGAATCGAAGGAAGCGGTTTCAGACAGCGATCTAAAAATCAACTTGGCCACGGTAGAAGGCACCCTTCGCAGGATGGGCGAAAAGGACATGCTGCTCGAGACAACGCCCGGCCGCATTCTGCGCTTTCGCCTGCTCGCAAAGACGCAGTTTCGCGATAAGGATTCCGCGCCGGTGCGCGATTCGCTGATTCATTCCGGCGACCGGTTGACCGTTCACGTGAACTCCGACGATGCCGAAACCGCGCTCCGCGTGGTTCTGGTGCGGCCTGGCACCGCGACGGAGCGGGCGACTGCGGCGAAACCGGTGGACGAAGCCGGCGCACTCGCGCCCGGTCCCGCTGACCTGAGCCATTCCCGCGCAATTGTTGCCACCGCCGACGAACGGCCGACCATTCGGTCGAGTGACGAATCTGATCCTGCACTGCTCCCTCCTTCTGGAATTACCGCCGGTCGAGGCGGTGTCGACACACTAATCGAAGATGCGCGCGAGGCTGCCGCCTCATTCACCGCCGAGTTGCCCAATTTCCTGGTTCAGCAGGTAACAACCCGCTATCAAGGTGCTGGCTTCCCCGTCTCCTGGCAGCGCATCGACGTTGTAACTGCCGATGTGACGTGTGTCGATGGCAAAGAAGAGTACCGCAACATTCTCGTGAACGGCCGGCAGACGTCACGCTCCATCGAAAGCACCGGGTCGTGGTCAACCGGCGAGTTCGCAGTGACTTTAGAAGACGTCATGTCTCCGCTAACCGCGGCCGTATTCACCAGGCGCGGCGAGGAAAAAGTCGCCGGACGCGCAGCTATCGCGTTCGATTTGAGCGTGGAGCACGCCAACTCGCACTGGACCATCGTCGCCATGGATGGCCGCCGCTACAGCCCCGCTTACAACGGAACCATCTGGATCGACAAAGATACCCGCCGCGTTCTTCGCATTGAGCAGCAGGCCCAGTCCATGCCGGGAAACTTTCCCTATGACAAAGCGGAATCGACGCTCGAATACGGTTACGTAATGATCGATGGCAAGAAATATCTACTGCCGATCAGCAGCCAAAATCTGGCCTGCATGCGCGGACGGTCCTGCAGCCGCAATGCGATCGACTTCAAGAACTACCGCAAATTCGGCGCGGATACAAATATCTCCTTCGACAAATTCCGTGCCGAAAATTGACATCGTCCGCGTCGTCGAATTAATCGGAGCCTGCCTGCTGCTAACGGTGGCATCTTCGGCGTTCGCTCAGAATCCCAGCGACCTCGATTTCCATATGCGCTTGCTCAAAGAGCCGCCCACCTACCGCCCCGGTGAGCTTATCCCCTTTGAACTCAGCTTCACGAGTAGCTCCGACCATAAATATGAAGGTTCCTGGACGAATTCTCGGCCGAACCTGGGCATTGTGTCGTTGTATCTGGATTCTCAGGCCGGCACGCCGCCGGACGCATTTGTCGACCTTGTCAACTCGTTCCCTCGCGGCTTCGGCGGCAGCATCCTTTCGACCCTGGGTTTCGCATCGCAGGCGCCGGTTGTGCTACCAGGTGAACTCACGGAGTGGTTTCGCTTCGTCAAGCCCGGTGCTTATTCTTTGCGAGTCAACACCACCCAGATCTCGCGCATAAAGACCGCGGCCGAAGGCGGGGGTGTCGAACCTTTGACTCTGCAATCCAACTCCGTTACATTCAACATCGAGCCGCGTGATTCGGCTTGGGAAGCTAATGAAATCTCCGCGATCCTCCGCGAGCTTCGCGACAAACCCCATACCGCACAGCAGGCGTGCTCACGTCTCGCGGCGATAGATAGTCCCTCGTCGGCTCGCGAGCTCACCGCTCTCTACCTCGGCAGCGGTGATGGCAGCCCGGAGGAGGCTGCGTTCTCTCGGTCGCTCAGCGACTCGCGCCAGCTTTCCGCCATCCTTCCTGAACTTGAGCGAGCTCTCGTCGATCCCGCGCGCACTCCGCCTTCCAGCATCACTCGCTTTCTCGCCGAACTGAAAATGCGTGACGAGCTCGGCGATCCTCCTAATCGCGCGTCGGGCTCGGATCCCGCACATGCCGAGGAGTTGCAGAAGATTTTGGCTCACCGCGTGGAAGTGGAGAGCCGAAATGTATCCCGCTACACCGCGCAACTGCTGGCCACGTTGCCGCAGCGCGGAGCACCGGAGCGCGCCGCCGCCGTGTATCAGGCTTGGGCCAGTGCCGAGTCGACGGACAATGCCGGAAATAACTCGTCGGCCACACTCGACCGTCTCCGTTTGGAAGTGTTAGCCGTAGCTCCCGAGTTGACTCCGAACCGGCAGTTACAACTCCTTACGACGGCCTGGCAGAAGATGCCGCGCCAGGCTGTGCTTTCGCTCGTGCGCTTGATGGCGCCGAACTACCCCGACGCTCTTAAGGATCTCTGCGAAGAGGCGCCGTGGGACTGCGCCGCACTGATTGTCGCCCAAATCCAAGCACCGAACTCGAGCATCGCTCCTTATGTGATTCGTTGTGCTCCCGAATCATCGCGACCCGAACTTGACGAGTTGCTGAAGCGGCGCCTCACTGACGATGCCCTCCAGTCCGCTCCTCATCAACAGGCACAAACCGCCGCTATCATTCTTCGTCTCGGCAGCCCCAACTTGCACGACCCGGTTCTCGCTTTCCTGGATAACTCCAAATTGAAGCGCGAATATGGCTGCGACACGCTCGCCTATCTGCTCGGGTACCTCTTTCGGGTTTCCCCGAAAGACGCCGCCGAAAGGTTCAGCCATTCTTGCGCTTGGCAAGTCTTCCGCACATTTGATACGGAGCCGTTTCCCGACCGCTTCATAGACGCGGCGCGGCGCGCGCTCACCAGTTCCGAAACCCGCGAATCGGGGTATGCGGCGCTATTTCTCGCCTCGCATGGTCCTTCCGAATCGTCTGAGCTTATCCGAACGCGATTGGCCCTGCTGCGCCGCCAGTGGCGCGGTCGTGAAGGGGAAACGGGCGGCGGCAGAATCACAGAACAGACCGTGGCTACCCGCGCAGGCGAATTGGAAAAGCTCCTGGTTTCCGCGCTCGCCAACGCCAAGAACTGGAAGCTGGCCGAAAACGAAATAGCTAATGTTCGTGCCGGCTGTATGACCGAAGAGTGCCGCGACATCGCCGACCGTAAGAAGTTGTACGGCCTCTGATTGCCTACGATCAGAACAGGCTCGAGATTCCCGATTTCCCAAGCACATACACCGCCCACGCGACTATCACCAGCATCAGGCATTTCGTGTAAGAACTGAGCGACACCTTCGATAATCCATAAGCCAGAAAGGCGATCTGGCCGAAGCTGATCAAGTCGATCGAGTTCGCCAGGCTCATCAGGAATTTCCCCGTGGTTTCTCTGGGTAGATAGGCACCGATATTCGTTGCCACCATGTTCTGCATGTCAAGATCGGCTTTATCCGTCGCGAGCGTCATCACCATCACCGACATCAGAGTCACCAGCACTTGAAACGGAAACAGAGAATAGGCCGTCGCCCCCAGCACCTGCGGAAACTTGACCACCTCGCCGGTCATTGAAAGCAGCCCCATCATCACGCCCGCGATCGCAAGTGTTCCCAGGCCCGCTGCGATCCCCACAAATACGTAAGTGATCGCTTTTCGGGCTGGCGTGTTTGAGCCGCGGATGGCTTCTTCATACTTCTCTTTGCCCAACTGCTCCTCAGTCCGGGGATTCCTTTCCATCTGCTTGCGCGTGATAGCTTCCATCCCGATGGTGCTGATGGCCGCGAACATGAAAAGCTCGACCAGCAGGATCGACGCGAGGAACGGCGGTAACCACTCTTTCTTCTCGCGTACTCGGGCAAACACTGCCGCTGGATCGTAGAAGATCTGCAATAGCCCCATTTGTTCCTCCAAAAGGTCCGCTGTGAAGTTTAACACCTTTTCACGCGCTTGCTAAACTAATTGCAACTACCGGGCGCATGAGCACTGAAATTAGCGACGCAAGCGATCTAGCCGCTCTTGCCAACACGCCGCCAACCTCCGTGCGCTGGCGGGTCGTTGCGGTAATGCTGGCGGCGATCGTCTTGGGTTCTTTTCTGGTGTTCCTGCTCTCCAGCCGCGGCGGCGGTCTGTTTCACCGTAAAGTCTCCATCCGCGTCTATTTGAATGACGCCACCGGCCTCGGTGCGGGTGCGCCCGTCCGTTTGAACGGAGTTGTGGTGGGCAACGTTCACTCGGTGAGCCTTTCCGGCGAGATGAACCCGCGTCGCATCATTCTGGTCGAACTGGCGATTCAGACTTCTTATCTGCCGTCCATCGTGGAAGACTCCATGGCCGGTGTCACCGCCGATAACATCCTGGGCGATAACTACATCAACATCACGAAAGGCCGCAGTGTCCGCGCGATTGCTCCCGGCGAGGAACTACCCAGCCTGGTCCAACTGAACACTTTCAATCCGGCCGACCTCATCGCGTCGCTGCAGGTCACGCTCAAACAAGTCGACATTCTTCTGACCCAGATTGAGAATGGCGATTCTCCTCTCGGTAAGTTTGTCCAAGGCGAAGAGTTCTATGACAAGCTGCGAGCGGACATCACTGCCATTCAGAACACAGTCTCCGGTTTCGGAAGCGCCAAGAGCCCCATGGGGCAAGCCCTCTTCGGTCGGGATCTCTACGAGCAACTGCGCGCACCCATCGCCAATTTCGACAAGCTGCTCTCGCAAATGCAGCAAACTGGCGGCCTCCTGGTGGATGACAGGCCCTATCAAACTTATCGTGACAATGTGCGCGGCATTCGGAAGTCGCTGGAAGATCTGAACGCCGGCAAAGGCGCGACGGGCAAGTTGCTCAAGGACGATGAACTCTATAACCAGTTGAAAGCTCTGGCCGCTTCACTCGATCGCGCGATTAGCCAAGTCAACAACGGGGAGGGCGCCGCCGGGCAGTTGCTCTCCAATTCGCAGACTTACGATTCGTTGAACGGATCGCTCCGCGGCATGCAGCAGTTTCTCGCCGAACTCCGCGCGAATCCTCGAAAGTTTCTGCGCTATAAAGTGTTCTAAAGATCGCGATTAACTCGACCATGCAGACGGGGCAGCGCGTTGCAATCACGGGAATGGCCATCAGCGCTGCGCTGGCCGCCATCAAAATCACAACCGGTGTAGCCGCGCGCTCCAATTCTGTTCTGGCGGATGGATTCGAGTCCGCCGGCGATGTGCTCGCTTCCGGTCTCGTCCTGTTAGGCCTGACACTGGCCGCCAAACCCGCCGATTCCAATCACCCTTACGGACACGGACGCGCTGAAATCCTCACCGGGTTGCTGCTCGGCATTTTCCTTTTCTCGGCCGGCGTGGCGATCGCGGTACATGCGCTCGTCGGCGTCGGGGATGTCCGGGAACCGCCCGCGACTTTCGCCATCTGGCCGCTGCTCCTCTCCATCGCCGTCAAAGCCTGGCTGCTGCGGTTGAAATTCCGTACCGGGCGCGCCCTCGGAAGCACGTCGCTGGTTGCGGATGCTTGGAACGACGGGATCGACATGATCTCGGGCGTAGCGGCCCTCATCGCCCTCGGCCTCACGCTCTACGACCCCGTCCACTTCCTCCGCGCCGATCATTACGGCGGTTTCGCAGTCGGCTGCATTGTCATCCTGACCGGCGTTCGCGTTGCCCGCGACACGGGAATGCAACTCATGGACACTATGCCGGATGATTGGCGTCTCGCCCGCATTCGCGAAGTCGCGACGAGCATCCCGGGGGTCGAAGGCGTCGAGAAATGTTTCGCTCGCAAGACTGGGCTGCACTATCACGTGGATCTGCATGTGGAAGTGAACCCGGGCATCACCGTGTTCGCGGGCCACGACATCGCCAGCCACGTGCGCGACCGCCTGCGCGACAACCTCGATTGGGTCGCCGATGTGCTCGTTCACGTGGAACCAACCCCTGGCGAGGCCTACATCAAGCGTCAGCGCACGAATGGTATGTA
>JBBROU010000171.1:0-7324 GCA_038229055.1 Bryobacterales bacterium
GCGGGGAGTTCATCCGCGATCTCCACAACGATCCTACTCTGAGAAAGAAGCCGGTGGAACGAGTCCTCTCAGGAATGATCCAATACGGCGGCCCGCTCCTGTATCACGGCGGCGAAGACCAGCAGAGGTCGTTTGATTCCAACTGCCGGAAGTTCCGGCGCTTTCTCACCGAGGCGGCTCGCTAACCCACAAATTCCCCTTACGAGGCTTGGTTTAGAGCCGTCCATCGCCACTCGTAAACTGGTCGAGCAAGCTGATTTCTTGGGGCTGTTGCTTGACGACCTACTTTGTAAGGATGAAAAACCTTGTCCCTGGCTTTGTAGAGTTTCTCTGCGAGGAACTTCGCATAGAGCTAGAGTGAACTGGCTACTCAAGAGCGCCTGGGTTCTGGACGCGCAGCGCCCTTCTTACTCAGAAAATTCCACCCAGATCCGCGCCACTAATTGTCCGCGTTAACCGCCCTTACCGCACCGCCCAGACCCGACATTTGCGCCGCAGTAGGTTTCGCGACGCGTTAAGTCTTCAGCCGTGGAGCCGGTGTTGCTCCAAATGCCGTATGCGATTGATGCGTTTCACGCAGCCGGCAGAACGAAATTCTCCCGAATGACGCTCGCACCGGCCAACGACCGCTCGGGCATTTGGCGGTTTGCCGCCATCACCATCGTGGCTGCTTCTTCCAGATTGTTCCTCGCCTCGTCCATGGTCCGCCCTTGCGTATTTGCGCCCGGCAACTCCTCAATGAAGGCAACGTATCCTTCGGGCACTTTCATATATACGACCGTTAGCGTCAGTTGGCTCATACGTTGCATTCATAACAACCCGTGAAATTCCACCCAAATTCCTCGCCATTCATTCTCCGCGTTAACCGCCCTCACCGTCCCGCCTAGACCCGCCGCCGCCGCGCTCACGGCGTCCACATCTTGAGCCTCGATCCCGCTCAAGATCGCCATCCCCCCATGTCGCATAATCCGGCGAAACTCCGGAGCGAGTCGGATCAGCCACTCGGGCGTGATATTCGCCACCACTAGATCGAGCGACGCCGTCGAGATCGCATCCGCCGACCCAACAAAGCAGTGAACACCGCGCGCCGCAGTGCGGAAATTCTGTGCCGCCACCTGGACGGCCACCGGATCCACGTCGCACGCCACCACGGGTCCGGCACCCAGTAAGTGCGCGGCTTCGGCGAGAATTCCGGAGCCTGTGCCGATATCGCCGACGGTCATGCCAGGCCGGCAATGCTGTTCCAGAAGCTCGAGACAGAGCCGCGTAGTTTCGTGCGCGCCAGTGCCGAACGCCATCCCCGCGTTGGTGGAAATGCGAAGGCGGCCAGGGGGCGTCGGGTCGTCACGCCATTCCGGAACCAGAAAGAAACGCTCGCCGACAAGCATGGGCTGCAAATGCTCGCGCGCGTGCGCCACCCAATCGTGCTCCTCGGCCTGGGCGCGGGCCACGTTCGGAAAATCTTTTAAGATCCACTCGATATCGGCGTCATCCGCAAAGAAGGCGCGCAGAACTCCATCCATTTCCACGATGCCGACCGACCCGTGCTCCCACAGTTCAGCGCTGAAAACATCCTGCTTTTCTTGCTCGCAGGGCAGATCGAGAGAGAACATAGTTTGAACCCATGAAACTTCAAGGAATTTTTGTAGCGGCCGCCACGCCGTTCGATCATCAGGGCGATGTATACAAGGTCAAGGTACAGCACAACATCGAGAAATGGAACAAGACCAGCGTGGCCGGTTACGTGATGACCGGATCGGCCGGGGAAGGGCCGCTGCTTTCATCGCAGGAAAAAGCGGAGATCTGGGATATGGCAGCCAAGTGGGCCGCTCCCGACAAACTGCTGCTGGCCGATGTGACGGCGGAAGGCGTGCGGGAAACGGTGGCGCTGGCGAACCGCGCGGCCAAGAGCGGGTGCAAGGCGGTGGTGTGCGGCGTGCCGCATCATTACAAGTCGATGATGTACGGCGAACCGGCGCAGACGCTGTACTATCGCGCGGTGGCGGACCAATCCAAAATCCCGGTGATTGTCCACAATGCGCCTGCGTATACCGGCGTCGATATCGGGGCCGAGACGGCGATCGCGATCGCCCAGCATCCGAACATCGCGGGCGTGATCGAAACCGGAACTCCGGCAACCCGCGTGAAGCAAACCGCGGCGGGCGTGGCGCCAGGATTTGGATTGCTCGCCGGATCCGCCGGTGATCTGTGGGAGGCGCTGAAATCCGGCGCGACCGGTGCCGTGCTTGCCTTCGCGAGTGCCGCACCCTATGCCGCCATCGCGATCTGGGAAGCGTTCCGGACGCGTGAAGAGGAAGCCGGCATCGACTGGCAATCGCGCGTGAGCCATCCCAATATTCTGGTAACGGATCTATACGGCGTTGCCGGCCTCAAGCACGCGATGGATCTGAACGGCTACTATGGAGGCCCGCCGCGGCTTCCGTTGACTCCGGTGAATTCAACCGCGAAGGCCGAGATTGCCGAAGCGTTCCGCGATTTGAAAGGTTGAGCGCGGCGCGCGAATCGATTACGCGAGAATCGGTTTTACGACAAACGCTTTCTCCACGCCGGTCAGCTTTTGATCCAGGCCTTGATACTTGAAGCTGAAGCGTTCATGATCAATGCCGAACAGATGCAGCATGGTTGCCTGGAAATCGCGAACATGTACGGGGTCTTTGACGATGTTGTAAGAGAATTCGTCGGTCTCCCCGTACACCGTTCCGGCCTTCACCCCGGCTCCTGCCATCCACAATGAAAAGCAGCGCGGGTGATGATCGCGGCCATAATCGGTCGGGCTCAGCTTGCCTTGCGAATAAACGGTGCGGCCGAATTCCCCGCCCCATGTAACGAGCGTATCGTCCAGCAGCCCGCGCGATTTCAGATCCTGCACCAGCGCATAACATCCGCGGTCCACATCGCGGCACTGACTCGGCAGCACTTCGGGCAGCGAGAAATGCACGTCCCACCCGCGGTGATACACCTGCACGAAGCGCACGCCGCGCTCGACCAAACGCCGGGCCATCAAGCAGCTATTGGCGAACGTGCCGCCCTTGCGCGCGTCCTCGCCATAGAGATCGAAGGTGCTGGCCGGTTCTTTGGAAAGATCGGTAAGCTCCGGAACCGAGGCCTGCATCCGAAACGCCATCTCATACTGGGAAATGCGGACGCGAGTTTCGGGATCGCCGATCTTTTCATACTGGATCTGGTTCAGCTCGTTTAGGCCGTCGAGCATGCGCCTTCGAACTTTCGTGTCGACTCCGTCGGGATTGTTGATATAAAGCACCGGGTCGCCGCCGGACCGCAGCGAAACACCGGCGTATTGCGCCGACAAAAATCCCGCGCTCCACAGCTTCGCTGAAATTGCCTGTACGTTCGCTTTCGGATGTGAGTGCGTGGCGTTCAGCACCACAAAAGTCGGCAAATCCTGATTCATGCTGCCCAATCCATAGGCCAGCCAGGCGCCGATGCAAGGCTTACCCGAGATCATGTTTCCGGTTTGGATGAACGTAATGGCGGGCTCGTGATTGATGGCTTCGGTGTGCATGGAGCGAACGATGACGATATCGTCGGCCATCTTGGCCGTGTAGGGCAGCAGCTCGGAGATCCACGCGCCGCTCTTGCCGTATTGCGCAAACGAGAAAGCCGATGGCGCGATGGGAAAGCGCGTCTGGCCTGAGGTCATCGTGGTCAGCCGCTGCCCCATGCGAACCGATGCCGGAAGGTCCTTATCGAACCATTCCTTCATTACTGGCTTGTAGTCGAGAAGCTCCATTTGCGGCGGCGCCCCCACCATGTGCAGGTAGATTCCACGCTTGGCTTTCGGCGCAAAATGCGGCAGCCCGGGAAGCCCTCCAACGGAGGCCGGAGCGGCAGTCGTCGCGGCCCGAGCGTCACCGCCCATCAACTTCGCCAAGGCAACAATGCCGAGGCCGGTTGCTCCGCGACCGAAAAATTGGCGGCGCGTCTCACTTAGAAGCAGTTCATCGGACGAATGCATAGTGGGATTTCTTTCGCTACTTATTTATTCAAAACTTCGTCTAGGTTCATCACTTCATTGGCGACCATGGTCATGGCCGCGAATTGAGACTTCGGCAGTTTCGGATCGGCTTTGGATTGACCGACGGTCAATAACTTCGCGGCGTCGGACGGATGCGCATCATAGAACGCGAGGTAGTCTCGATAGGAACGACGCACGATGTCGCGCTCCTTGTCGCCGAACGTGCGGCCCAGCAGGCGCGATGCCATGAAGTCCACTTCGCGATCCACATTGCCGCGTCCGGAGAGCAGCGCTCCTTGCGCCAGATATCGCGCCGCCTCCACGAACTGCGTGTCGTTCATCGTGACGAGCGCTTGCAGCGGCGTATCCGTGCGTTCCCGGCGGACGGTGCAGGTTTCGCGGCTGGGTGCGTTGAAAATGTCCATCGACGCCGGGGGCGCCGCGCGCTTCCAGAAGGTATAGAGGCTGCGGCGGTATTCCTTGTCGCCCGCATCGCGCTGATACACGCGAGTGTTGCTTTGCTCCATCGCCACCGTCTCCCAAATACGATCCGGCTGATACGGTTTAACACTGGGGCCGCCAATACCAGGCCGCAAGAGTCCGCTCGCCGCGAGCGCGTAATCGCGCACCATTTCGGCATCCATACGGAATCGCGGGCCGCGCGAGATGAGACGATTGTCAGGATCTTTCTGAATTTTGTCGGGAGTGGTCAGTGCCGATTGGCGGTAGGCCGCCGACGTCACCATTAGCTTGAACATGTGCTTCGTGTCCCAGCCTCGGTCGCGGAACTCCACCGCAAGCCAGTCCAGCAGTTCGGGATTCACAGCGGGTTCCCCCTGCGACCCGAAATCCTCGGTAGTCTTCACGATTCCGGTGCCGAAGATCTCCTGCCAGAAGCGATTCACCGTCACTCTCGCGGTCAGCGGATTGGCGGGATCCACCAGCCACTTCGCCAGTCCCAACCGGTTGCGCGGGAGCGCGGCGGACATGGGCGGAAGCACCGACGGCACGTTGGGCTGAACTTCGGCGCCGGGCTGGTCGTACTGTCCTCGCCGAAGGATGTGAGCGACCGGCATGGTGTCCGCTTTCTCGTGCATCACTAAAGTAGTGGCGCCACGCCGAGCGATCGCGCGGCGCTCTAAGTCGATCTTTCGCAACTGGGCAACGGTTTCGCGCGAGGCGGAATCTCGCTCGTACAAGTAGTAAGTTTGCAGCGCCTTGCGATCGCCGGACAGAACGGAACTCCACATGGAAAGAAGCTCGGCTTCCTGCGCAGCGGCTTCACGGGCCAGAATACGGAAGTCTGCAATTGCGCCGTTTTCAAAGAAGTTTTTCTTGTCGTTGCCGAGCTTGAGCGGGACATCGGTGCGCGCGCTGCCCTGCAGAGGGTAAATATCCTCACCGGTTCCATAAGTCGGAATCATCTGGCCGTTGACATAGATCGCGAGCCCCGAACGGTCGCGGCTGCCATCGTAAGTGAACACCAGGTTGTACCAGGCGTCCGGCTTTAGCTCATAATCCGGGCCAGGCCTGGCGCTGAGATACTTGTCATTCCCGCTTGCTAGCTTTATCGACGGACCCTGGCCGCCTACCTCGATAATCCAGCCCCGCCGGCGGTCGATATCGTCCTTCGGCTTCTCTTTCGGCTCCGGCTCGAACTGGCTGGCGACGACGAAATTCCCCTTCTCCTTGGGAAGGTAAACGGAAGTGGCGATGGTGAACGGCTTGTCCGCGTCGATTTCAGGCACATTGGGCAACGACACGAAAGCCTTCTTACTGAAGTGCAACGCCTTGGCGGCACCATTCGGGCCATCGCCAAGGGTCACGTCATCGGCTAAAGCAATCGCCTCCGGTCGCAGATCCATCACCGGAGTACCCAGACGAGCCGGCAGCTTCACGGCCGCGTGCTCGGGCGGCTCCATCCATTTCTCGAATGCGGGGCTCGGCGCAAGCAATGCCCGGTCGAGCGTCTGCCGCAATGCAGTTCGCTGCTCCCCAAGCTCGAGCCATCGCTTTTCATCTTCCGGGCGCGGCACCACAATCGCCGGTGGCGTATCTGGAATGTTGCCGTCCATCGGGTTCTGCGTGGTGTTGCGATAAAACGCGGTAATTGCGTAGAAATCTTTCTGTGAGATCGGGTCGAACTTATGGTCGTGGCAGGTTGCGCACCCGACGGTCAGCCCCATCCACACGGCACCGGTAGTATCCGCCCGGTCCTTGGCATACATCGCGGCTACTTCGTCCGGAATGGAACCGCCCTCGTTCGTAGTCGAATTGCAGCGATGAAACCCGGACGCAATCTTCTGCTCGATGGTCGCGTTGGGCAACAGATCCCCGGCAATCTGCTCGACGGTGAAACGATCGAAAGGAGTGTTCCGGTTGAAGGCATTGATGACCCAATCGCGGTATGGCCACATCTCGCGATAGTTATCCACGTGGATTCCTTGCGTGTCGGCGTAGCGCGCGGCATCGAGCCAGTAGCGCGCACGATGCTCTCCGTAATGCGGCGACGTCAGCAGACGGTCGACTAACTTCTCGTAAGCGTCACTGGCTCTATCTTTGACGAACTTTTCGACTTCAGCCGGGGCTGGCGGCAGGCCCGTTAAATCCAGCGATACGCGGCGAATCAGCGCCCGCCGATCCGCCGCGGGCGAGGGCGCCAACCCGGCGGCATCCAGCTTCGCGAGAATGAAGTTGTCGATGGGATTCTTCACCCAACCAGGATTCTTCACCGCCGGCAGTGCCGGCCGCGTCGGAGCGATAAACGCCCACTGCTCTTTCCATGGCGCGCCCTGCTCGATCCAGCGGCGAAGGATATCTTTCTGTTCCGGCGTCAGGCTTCGGTGCGACGATACCGGCGGCATTCGCATGGCCGGCTTCTCGGCGAAAATTCGCGCGATGGCGAGGCTCTCATCCAGCTTCCCCGGCACAATCGGCGTCCCGTTCTTGCGCTTCGTCATCGCGCCTTCGCGAGTGTCCAGCCGCAAGCCCGCCATGCGCGTATCCTTGTCGGGACCGTGACAAAGAAAGCAATTATCTGAAAGAATCGGACGGATCTGCCGCTGGAAGTCTATGGCCGGAGATTCCCCCCGCAACTGCGGGATCAGACTCGCGGCGACAATAAGAAATGAGGATGTGGGACGGGGAAAAACGGTCATCTTGGACACGCTAGCAAAGTTAAGTTAACGATAACGTAGGCTTAGATGCGAATATATCACATTGGCGCGATCTGGCTCATCGCGAGCGCGATCTTGCCTGCGTCCGAAAGCGGCGCGCGCTACGTCGGGTCGAAATTCTGCGCCGGTTGTCACGCCTCGGTTTACGCGA
>JBBROU010000172.1:0-7305 GCA_038229055.1 Bryobacterales bacterium
CCATTGTGCAGCAACTCGCCGGTAACCGCCGCGACCACCGCGTCGTGAGAATTGCGCGGCGGCATGCGATAACCGACGGCCATTGCGGGCACCTTGGCGAGCTTGTCGGTTTGCACCAGACGGCGTTCCGCAGTTTGGGCGAGCACCGCGTTATTCGGCGAATAATACTGATCGTAGAATTTCTGGACGTCTTCAATTCGGGCGGCATCCAAGTTTTCAAAATCGCCATAGAAATTGTGCGCGTTGGGATAAGTATCGAAGGCTTTGCCGGGAAGGTCGATTCCGAAGAACAGCCCGTAAGGTTGGTTGAGGACGTTCACGCGGACTTCTTCCTCCACCACCTTGCGCTGATTTTCCAGGTTTGCGGGCGAGAAGTCGAGCGTCGTCATGCGATCGGCTTCAATCCACAAAATGGGGTCGAGTGCCGAGACGGGAGCCGTCTCGATGTACTCGGTAAAGTCGTAGCGCGTATCTCCGTTGTTGTTGCCGCCTCCGCCTTCGATCACCTTGTCGAGCGTGCCTTTGGGAGCATTCGGAGTACCCTCGAACATCATGTGCTCGAACAGATGCGCGAACCCGGTGCGACCCTGCGGCTCCAGGCGGAAACCGATGCCGTAAGAGACGCAGATGCCGAAAGTGGGGGCGGAATGGTCTTCAGAGATCACCACCTTCAACCCGTTCTTGAGCTGGCGCGTTTTGACCGGTACGTTCCAGGTCTGCGCGCACAAAGTCGCGAGGCTGAAAAGTAACAGCGTGCCCGTTAGCACGGCCGCGGGAATTCGAGTAAGTCGGCGTCGCAAGTGCATAAATCTCCTCTTTACCCGTTCCCCCTCGGGCGTTTTCCGGTGTCGTTTTTTCTATAGTGCGCCGTGTGCGGGGCTAAGCGCAACTGTGCGGGGAACAAAAGGGTGGGACGCTAAGTTCGGCCGGACAGGTAAGAGACGAGGAGGCGTTCGAACCGGTTGGAGGGAAAAAAATGCCGGCCCTTTACGGGCCGGCAGACACAGCCAAACTGGTGGTGCGAGCTTATTTCGCGCCGGCGGGGGCGGCAGCCTTTTTCTCAGCCTTCAACTTCTTGGTTTCCATTGATTTTTGGACCCAATTGTCGGCGATTTCGGACTGCTTCTTGTACTCTTGCGGTGTATCGACTAGGTCCGCGCGGTAGCGAATCAGCAGGTTCATGTAGGCCATGGCGTCGTCGTACTCGGGGTCGATCTGCAGGGCTTTCTGCATATCGCTAATGCCTTGGTCAAGCAGCGGCAGGTATTTGACTTTCAACGACTCACGCAGCTTCGCATCTTTGATTGGGCCCGGATCGTCAGGTTTCATTCCTAGCTTGTTGCGAGCCTCGCGATCGGGCACGATCCAGCGCGTCCAGGCAATCACGCCAAGGGTGTAGTACGCTTCTTTGCTGTCCGGCTTGAGCGCGATGAGCTTTTTGTTCCACTCTTCAGCTTCATCGAATTTCTTTTGCTGGAAATAGATGGATGCCATTGAGGCGGTGGCCACTTCGTCCTTGGGCTTCTCTTCGAGCACCTTCTTGAACTGATCGATGGCCGCGTTCACCATCTTGTCGTTATCGGGAGATTCCGCGCCGGGAATCCATTGATTCATGTACGCGGTAGCCAAATACAGGCGCGCGGTTGAAAATGAAGGGTCTGTATCAACCGCAATCTTAAAGAAATCAACGGCTTGTGAGTATTGCGCGCCCTTAAAAGCTTGGACGCCCTTATTCAGGTTATCGCGAGCTTTGAGCTGCCGGCACCCAGTTGAAAGTACCACCAGCGCCGCGATGGCGGCGACGCCTGCCATCAATTGAGCGCGGTGTTTTCTCTTGCCCGACCGCCACATGCCGATATCCATCACTTGCCTTCCTCCACCTTGGGAGTCATCAACCCAACCTTATCGATGTTGGCGCCGTGCGCGATATCGATAGCGGTCGCGATGGTCTGGAACTCAAGGTTCGGATCGCCCTTAATGAAGACCACGCGTTCGGCGCGGGTTTTGAAAATCTCGATCAGCCGGTCGCCGACTTTGTCCGGCTCGATATCTTCCTGGTTGATCTTCCACTTTTTCTGCGCGTCGATCTGGATCACCACCGTGCGGTCGTTCTCCGGAGGAGGCGGCGCGTTGGGCGGAGGCGGCTGGGGTGCCAGCGCTTCCAAGCCCTTCGGCGAAACCGGCGAGATGGCCATGAAGATGATCAGTAACACCAGAAGAATATCAATCATCGGCGTCATGTTGATATTAGATTGCGGGCCGCTGCCGCCGCCCACTGCCATTGCCATAAAAAAAGCTCCTTGTTGAAATTTATCGAACTTGGATTACTGATTCGAAGAGCGGCGATCTATGTGCCCGGGAGGGCTTTCTTGGCACTGGGACGGTCCATCGTCTGCTCAGTCAAAAGACCAACGCTGTCGACGCCGGCGGCGCGAAGATTATCCACCACTTCTTCAACCTTTTCGTACTTAGCGCGCGCATCCGCCCGGATATAAACGGTCTTATTGGTTTTGTTGGTCAGCAGATCCCTCACCTTTTGCGGCAATTGATCGGCAATCACCTGAGTCACACCGGGGCTGAGGTACACTTTGCCGTCGCGCGTGACGGCCACCAACACGGCGTCTTCTTTCTCCGCATCGCTCATTACGATCGGGTTGCGCGTCTTGGCCTTGTCCACGGTGATGCCTTTGTTCAGAAGTGGCGTGATCACCATGAAGATGATCAGAACCACCAGCATCACGTCGACCATCGGCGTAACGTTGATTTCGGAAACGGGCGGCGGTGCTTTTTTAAGTTCCATATAAGATCTCCCTCATTCAGTCCGGCATTTCGCGGCGGCCCCGTCTGTTGCGGGCGGGGCCGTCACGAACTCCGCAATTCAACTCGCTGGCTTCGACGTTAACCGGTTACTTGCGCATGGCCGCTCGGGACTGCGAACGCTTCAGGAAGTAATCGATCAACTCGGAGCTGGAGTTGCCCATTTCCACGTCGAACGCGTCGATCTTGCCGGTGAAGTAGTTGTACATCCAGACGGCGGGAACGGCCACGAACAGACCGATAGCGGTGGTCACCAGCGCTTCAGAGATACCGCCGGCAATGGCGCCAATACCGGGCGTCTTCTCCGAGGCCATGGTGCGGAACGCGTTGATGATGCCGACTACGGTGCCGAACAGTCCGACGAACGGCGCCGTCGATCCGATGGTCGCCAGGCTCGATACGCCGCGCTTCAGTTCCGCGTGAACGATGGCTTCCGAGCGTTCCAGAGCGCGCTTGGAAGCGTCGATCTCTTCGCCGGAAATTTCGCTGCTGTTCTGGTGCGCCTGAAATTCCTGCAATCCGGCGACAACCACTTTGGCCAAATGGCTCTTCTTATAGCGATCGGCAATCTTGATCGCTTCGTCGAGCTTACCTTCGCGCAGCGCGCCGGCAACCGCCGGAGCAAATGCGCGCGACTGTTTCCGCGCGGCGGTATACGCCATAAGCCGATCGATCATGACGCCGATCGACCACGCGGACATAATGAACATCACGACGACGACCGCCTTCGCGAGTGTTCCCATGTTGTTCCAGAGACCGCGGGCATCCCACTGCGGACCCGCCTCCTGCAACAGAAAAAGCGCCCAAACCTGCAATTGTAAAAGCATCGTCTTTTTGTCTCCTGCGAGTTGAATTGTGTCGTACTTAAACTATCGTCTGTGCAACTGAAAAGCTACTGGTTCAACGTGAAGTTCACGTCGATGGTAGTGATGACGTCCACCGGCTCCCCGTTGAGAAGCGTCGGCCGGTATACCCAGTTCCGCACAGCTTCCTGCGCGGCTTGCACCAGCAGCGGATGGCCGCTCACCAGCGTCAGATTCTGGATAGTGCCATCTTTGCCGATCACGGCGTTGAAGCGCACCGTACCCTGGATGCGGGCCTGCTTGGCCAGCGGAGGATACACGGGTTTGGGCTGTCGGAGAATATTGGCGGCCTGCACGTTGCCGCCGACGCGGATCGATTTCGGCGTCACCGGTTTTTCCTTGGGAGGAGGAGGCGGCGGCGGCGCAGCCGAAGGGAGACCGCCGATAATTCCGCCAAGAACACCACCCGCGGTTCCGCCCGGAACGCCGCCCGGGACTCCGCCGACGACACCGCCCGTGGAGGGCGGCGGCATATCCTCTTCCTTAATCATCTTGACTTCTTTGGGGATGGTCTTCGGCGCGACCAGGCGGCCCATGTCGAACTGCCGCGGAATGATCTTCACTATCTTCACCGCCTGAGCCGGAGGAGGAGGAGGAGGAGGCGGCGGCGGCGGCGGAGCCGTCAAAAAAGTCGTCAACTGCGTTTTCGGTAGCGCGTCAAAATAAATCAGCGGGATGACTACCGCAACTCCGATCAACAAAAGCTGGACTACGAACGATATGAAAATCGTGTAGGCCTTCTTGGTTGTGCCCACCCCGTCGACAAATGTCTGCTCAAACATGACGCCCTCTCTCCCCAGTTTTGCCGGCTACCGAAGCCGGGTTTAACGCTACCTTCGTGACCTACTTCGAACTCACCTTCCGCACTGTCTTTGCCGCGCTCGAAACCTGACCCGTAACCGCGGGAGCGGCCTTCCGCCGGATATCTACAAAGTTATGCCAGAACAACACAATCGGGCTCGCGACGAACACCGACGAATACGTCCCAATAATAATACCGACAACCAATGCAAAGGAAAAGCCGTGCAGCACCGGCCCGCCAAATAAAAACAGGGCGATGACCGTTAGAAATGTCAGACCGCTGGTCATGATCGTCCGGCTCAAGGTCTGGTTTACGCTGCGGTTGATGGTTTCTTCCAAAGTCTCTCGCCGGCTGATCTTGAGATTTTCACGTATTCGATCAAAGATCACAATCGTATCATTCATCGAGTACCCGACGAGGGTCAAAAGCGCGGCAATCACCGTAAGCGAGATTTCTTTATCGAAGAGCGAAAAGATTCCGATGGTGATGATGGTGTCGTGAAAGACCGCGATCACGGCCGCGACTCCGTAAATCCATTCGAATCGCACAGCGATATAAGCCAGCATCCCAGCCAACGCATATAAGGTTGCCAGGATCGCCTTTTGCCGGAGGTCGGCTCCTACTTTCGGGCCCACCACTTCGGTGCCGCGAAGCGCGAATGGCGCCAGATAGCTCTCCTGCTTCAGCGTGTTCAGTGCCGGGGGCGTTACACCCGGAACGCCGGAAAGTTGATCGAAGCTCGAGATCAAACCGGAGCGGGGCGGCGTATTGCGGAAATTCAGCATGTCCGAGGCCAGCGTCTGCAACTGCGCATCGGAAAGGGCCACACCGTTTTTCAGCAGGGGATCGCGCAGCCGATCGGCCAGAGCCGCCTGATTGGTGTTGTTGAAGTCCAGCTTGCCGCTCGAAGGCTGCCCGAAGGTGTTCCGCAGGGTATCGAGCACAATCCGGCGGTTCTCATTGAGCGCCGCGGCATCCGCGCCTTCGGTGCCGATCGACACCTCGTTGGCGCCGCCCACGAAATTCTGCACCGTCGCCTCGCCCTTCACGCGCTTGCCGATGGCGGTCCGGATCTGTTCTACCGGCGGCGGCCCCTGGAACTTCACGGTCATCAGCGTGCCGCCCTTGAAGTCGATTCCGTACTTAGGGCCACCCTTCATCGCGAGGCTTCCCAGCCCTGCCACCGTCAGCACCAGCGACGCGATAATGAAGGGCCATTTCTTGCCCAGAAAATCAAAATTAGTATTCCTGAAAAATTCCATCGATTACTGCCCGCCCCGCTGCGTCTTGTTTCGCAGATCCATCTGTCGCCGGCTGCATGGTGCTGTCCATTCGATAGACACCGGCTCGGTTCCCATAGTTCCCAAGGTACAAAAGCTATCACAAGCCATCTTCAAATACTCAGCTCCTTCAACTGTGTCTTGCCGGAGAGCTCGTATTCGAAGATCGTTTTCGATACAAACACGGCGGTGAATACGTTGGCGATCAGGCCGATCACCAGCGTCACCGCGAAACCCTTAACCGGGCCGGTCCCGAACAGAAACAGAAACAGGCACGAGACGATGGTGGTGACGTGGGTGTCCACAATCGTCCACCAGGCTTTGCCGAACCCCGCGTCAACGGCGGAGATGATCGCCTTGCCGGCATGCAGTTCCTCGCGAATGCGCTCGAAAATGAGCACGTTGCTATCCACGGCCATACCGATGGTCAGGATGACGCCCGCAATCCCGGGCAGCGTGAGGACCGCGCTGAAATACGAAAGGGCCGCCATCAGAATGATGGTATTCAGAAGCAGCGCCAGCACGGCGTTGATGCCACTCTTGCGGTAGTAGATCAGCATCACGACGATCACCGCAGCCAGCCCGGCGAGTCCCGCAATGACTCCTTCCCGAATGGAATCGGCGCCGAGCGAAGGGCCAACGGTGCGCTCTTCCAGATACTGAATCCCCGCGGGAAGGGACCCGGAGCGCATGACCAGAGCGAGATCGGAAGCTTCCTGTTCACCGGCAAGGCCCGTAATGCGGCCCGAGTCGCCGATCTTGTTATTGATAGTTGCAACGCTGCGAATCTGATTATCCAGAACCACCGCTAACCGGTTGCCGATGTTCGCCCCAGTAAAGTTTTCAAAGCGCCGGGCGCCATCCTGAGATAACGTAAACGATGCCTCCCACTTGCCTAATTCCCCCTGCGCGGGATGAGCGTTGCGCAGGTCTTCACCAGTAATCACGGGTGACTTCGAAACCAGGTAGACGTTCGCGCCGGCTTCGCCGCGGGCATAGGGCAACAGCCGCGTATTCAGGGGTAGCACGCCGCCTTTCTGCGCCAGCGCCTGATCGATCGAGCTAAACGGGCCTTCCTTAACTTCCACGATTTCAAGCTGCGCGGCCTGCCCGATGATGTCCTTCACGCGCGCCGGATCGTCCACCCCCGGCAATTGCACCAGGATTTCGTATTCGGAATCGGACCGGCCGTGCTGCTGCACCACGGGCTCGGTAAGACCCAAAGCGTTAACGCGCGTGCTGATGGTTTCGATCGACTGCTGCACGGTGCGCCGCTTCAGATCCACCAGCTCGCTTGGCTTCATATTCATGCGGTAATCCGAGGCGTTCACCGGCGTCAGTGTCCAGACCGGGAAACGCTCGGTCATCAAGCCGCGGAACTGGCCTGTTTTCTGAGCGTTGATTCCGTGAATGTTGATCTGGATGGAGTCGGTCTGCTCGATTGTCGCGGGGTCGTTGCGGTCGATCCCAGAGTAGTCGACGGAGGCCTTGCCGAGTTCTGTCTTTATGCCCTCTATGGTGTGGTCGGCGGTGATTTTGGCCG
>JBBROU010000173.1:0-7182 GCA_038229055.1 Bryobacterales bacterium
ACTTTGTTGCTCAGCGCCGCATTCAGATCGGGCCGCGTAGCTTCTAATTGCGTGGGCGAGAAATAAGCGTAAATCGAACCGTGGTACTTGTTGCCGCCGCTCTTGGTGATCACGTTGATCACGCCGCCGAGCGCCTGTCCATACTGCGCTTCAAAGCCGCCGGTCTTGATCTGCACTTCCTGGATAAAGTCGAAGTTGACTCCGTTGCCGAGGGGGCCGAACACGCGGCTGTACGTTCCGAATCCGCCGTAAGCCGGATCAGTCACATTCGCGCCATTGATGACGTACTGATTTTCCAGGCCCGACGCGCCGTTGATGGAAGGGTTGGCTGCGCCCGCGCCGCCGCTATCGGTGACTCCCGGCGAGATCGCCAGAATGGAGGCGATATTTCGTCCGACCGGAAC
This sequence comes from Bryobacterales bacterium, assembly GCA_038229055.1. Taxonomy (GTDB): domain Bacteria; phylum Acidobacteriota; class Terriglobia; order Bryobacterales; family Bryobacteraceae; genus JANYJA01. The sequence goes on from JBBROU010000173.1 coordinate 405, forward strand.
GTTGGTGTAAAGAGTCTGATCGATATTCGAGCCGATGGTCGTTGTAGCCAGATCGATTGCCTGGGCACCGGTGTCGGTTACCTCGACCGTTTGGGACGTGGTCCCAATCTGCATCGCGATGTCCGCAGTGACCCGTTGATTCAATCCGACGGCTATGCCCGTGACGCTCGAAGGCGCGAATCCGCTCTGTATTGCCTGAAGCGAATAACCCGAGCCAACCACCAAATTTGTGAACGCGTACTCGCCGCTAGCGGAACTCGTCGTGCTGCGTTCGCCATAGGGCGAACTCAGCATTACCCTCACGCCCGGCAGAACCGCACCCGAGGCATCGCGCACCACGCCGGCAATGGAACCTCGCGTGATATCCTGCGCTTGCATTGTGCCTACGAGCAGTGCCAAGGCGAAAACTAACCTTAACTTGCCAACAAAATAATTCATTTTTATCTCCTTATTCAAACGCGTACTCCCCGTATTACGAAGCATTACAAAGATCGTACCAAGGCCAGCGCGGGTTTACAACTATATTATTTTGTATAACTTCTGGAATCTGGAAGTACTGAAAATGGGAGGATTTCCTTGTTGACGCAAGCCCCACATTTTCCTATGTGGGGCTTTGCCGGCCGAAGAATCCGCGCCGGAGCGCTATGCCTAAAATGTTAACTTCGCCGCAAGTTGGATGGTCCGCGGGTTACTGGAAAAAACAACCTCGGGATTGTTGAACGCCGCATTTCCGGGTGTCAGGTAGTTGCGGCTGCCCGTGTCCGTATGCCCGATCGAGTTGATCTGGTTCAAAATACCGGGGGTGAACTGGGCATGGTTGAAGGCGTTCAAGAACTGAGTTTGGAACTCAAGTTTCACGCGCTCCCGATAAGCGAAGCGTTTGATGAGAGTCGCATCCCAGTTGTTGATCCGGCGAGTCGGGAGCGTGTTACGCCCTCCGGTCGCGTAGGCGCCCTGACCCGCCCGGATGTACTGGGCATTGGGATTGTTGGCGAGGTAGGCAACCGTTCCGCCCGAGCTGTTTTCAGTGCGGTAACGCCGCTCCCGGTCCCGGTCACGCCGTGCGGGTTCACAATGGCGCGATCGCCCCACGTGTCGCCATTCAGGTTGGAATCCGTAGCGCTCTGCACAGTGGCGTACTCAGGTGTCTCGATGATGTAGATTGGCGCCACTTCCCAATTGCCGACCAGGTTCCGCATTACCCAGTTCGAGTTTTTGAACCAGGGCGCATCGTACACGGCGGTGAACGAAAGTCTCTGGCGATGATCCAGGGCTGAACTCGATTTCTCCGCGCGGATATTCTGAAAGTCCTGGGGACGCCGCGGAGTCAGAACTGTGGTGAAAAAGTCCGCTGTGCTGTCATCAATCGCATGGCTCCAGGTGTAGGCTGCAATGAACTGAAGCCCGTCCGAGAACCGGCGATTTAACTGAGTCGCGAGCCCATGATACGTTGAGTTGCCAATCGGCGAGAACTCGACGATATTGCTGCCGTTAAAGCCGGCGTTGGCATAGGCGGGCACAAAACTGCCCTCTTTTTTGAGGCCTTTCAGCGTCAGCGGAAGAGCGTCTAACGTGGCCTGGTCGGGCGCCGACAGGTAAGTCGGCAGCGAGTGGGACGCGGTGATCACGGTGCGCCGATTGATTCGGTCCTGCACGTTCAGATGAACGCCGCGCGTGCCGACATAGCGGGCTTCGAAAGTGTAATCCTTGGCGAAGGTGTGCTGCACCCCAAAGTTCCAGTTGATGGAATAAGGCAGCTTCTGGTCCGGTATGTAGGACGAGGTCTGCGACCGGCAGTCTGCCGCGCTAACGCAGGCCGGACCAGTATTGGCACCCGGTCCGATACCACCCGCCGCCAGGAAGTTATTGATTCCCGCCACATCCAGGGTAGTGCTCAGTTGCGGGGGTAACGAGAGGATCCCGATGTTGTCATACAGAACGTCGTAGGCGATGCCAAACCCGGCGCGAATCGAGGTGTTCCCGCTGGTACCCGGCGAATACGCCATGCCGATGCGAGGCGCGAAGTTCTTGTGCTGCGGCTTCGGCTCGTGGAAATCGATCAAGCCGGGAACGCTGGAGATCGCATTCAATTTCTGTGAGCGTTCGCCGTACGGAATCGAGGTGAACTCATAACGAAGGCCGAGGTTAATCGTGAAGTTCGGGCGCAGCCGGAAGGTGTCGTTGATGTAGCTGTAAAGCGCCACCTGGTCACCATAGAACACCACGTTGCCCAAGCTGCGTTCGGCCAGCGAATCCGGTGTCTGATCCAGCAAGTAAAGCTCGAGCGTGCTGTAGTCATAATCGCCCCGGGCGCGCTGCGTAAAAGTTTGGGGGGAAATCGCTTTATGGCCTTCAAAACCGAACTTGATCGTGTGCTTGCCTTTAATCCAAGTCACGTTATCGGTTCCCTGGTAGTGATTCTGAATCGTGTACTGCGGGGCATTGGGATCGGGGCCAATCTGCAGATTCAATTCGTCGAAGGTCAGGTTGGGGAAAGAATCGAGGCCGGGGAATTTGAAATTGCCCGCCGGCGTGGTGTTGTTATACCGGTTATAGCCGAGACGCAACTCGTTGGTCAGGTTGGGGGTGAAATTGTGATACTCGATCAAAGAGCCGAGATAATACGTGGTCGGCAGCGGAAGATAAAAGGCCGGCAGTTCCGCCGCGGTATCGATCGCGCTCTGCTTATTCCAGATGTACCGTCCGCGCAACTGGTCTTTCTCGGACAGAGTGTAATCTACGCTGACGACCGAGTAGTAATTGTTCTGAAAGTTTGGAGCCACAACCGAAAAAATTCCGATCGGAATGCTCTGGCCGGCAATCGAGACGGTGTCACTGGCGTTCTGCGTGGCTACACCGGGCGCATACTTCTGGAGGATGGAAAGGTTCGTCGGGCTGATTCCAGGAAGGCCCGCGATGGTCGAATAGCCCGCGGTGGTTGGCACTTCGATGGCGGCGCCGGGCTGTGCTGCCTGCCCAATCGGGTTGTATTCAAAATTTCCGAAGAAAAACAACCGGTTCCTCAGGATGGGTCCGCCGAACGTTGCGCCAAGGCGGTTCTGATCGTACCGGGGATTCTTGAAAATGCCTTGATTGCGTGAAACCTGGTCGACCGCGTTCAAATTGCGATTCTGCAGGTAATCGTAGATGCCGCCGTGGAAGGTATTCGTTCCGCTTTTCACCAGCGTGTTGAACTGGCCGCCGGAAGAGTGCCCGAATTCAGGCGCAAACTGGTTCTGCAATAACGTGAAGTTTTCGACCGCGTCGTTGGGAATGAAAATGAGCGGGCCGGTAACAGATTTGCTGTTGTTGTCGACGCCTTCTACTTGAAAATTGTTATTGCGCGGGCGCTGGCCGCCGACCGAAGGGCCGGTTCCGGCACCCACTCCGCCGCTGCTCGCGACTCCCGAACCTAAAAGCGAAAGATTCAACACGCCCAGCCCGATGCTGGACGTCGGAAGATCCTGCGCGAGTTTGGCTTCGAACTGGTTCTGGATCGTAGCGGTAGTGGTGTCGATTACCGTCGCGGATTCCGATACTTCCACCGAGGTCGCGACCGTTCCGACTTGCATCGTCAGGTTCGCCGTAACCGCGGTGCCGACCGCCACTTTAACTCCGTTCTCAGTCGACGCGGCAAAGCCCGGCGCGGTGGCCGTGATCCTATAAGTCCCGTTGGGCAAGTTCGGGATACGGTACTCGCCATTGGCATTGGCCTGCGCGGAGTTCCTGACACCAGTGGCGACATTGATCGCTTCTACGGACGCGTTCGGAACGGCGGCACCCGAAGCATCGGCGATGGCACCCACGATGTCTCCGCTCACGGTCTGTCCTGGGAGGCCAATTGCACCAGCCAGAAGCAGCACAAAAGTGAACGGGATCAAGAGCTTACTCCAGAGAGCTCGAATATTCATAAGACTATTCGGATGCAGTTTGGCAGCCAAATCTATCCTTTATTTATTTGAGATACTTACGAGGGGCTCTTTCGCTATTCTTCCAAACCGCGAAGGATTATCCCCAACTGTGCGCGTAAAACTCCCGAAAACGGAATCGGATCACGGGTGAATCGCGGCCGCAAATAGAAGCAATTCCCTCTCGCCAAAAGACTGACCGACGATTTGTAATCCGATGGGAAGGCCTTCGCCGGTCGAACCGGCCGGAACGGAAATCGCCGGAACGCCGAGCAGGTTAATCGCTCTGACGAGCCGCGTGGAAGCGATACGCGTATCTTCAACCACTTCGCCGATTTTCACCGTCGCGGCCCCAATCTTCGGCGCGCCCGTGGGCGCAGTGGGCGTGAACAAGCAATCGACTTTGCCCCACAATTTAGAGAATTCCCGCTGCATGCCGCGGCGCAACCGCTGCGCGTTGATGTAATCCGTCGCCGATAGCAGCCGCCCTTGATCGAGAAGCGCCAGGACGTCAGCGCCAAAGTCATCGCGCCGCGCCATGAAGCTATCGAAAGTGGCCGAAGCCTCACTCATTAAGATGATGCGCGCAACGGTGTTCATCGCCAGGATGTCCGGAACGCGAACCGGCACAATCTCCGCGCCCAGATCCTTAGCGCGCTCGGCCGCGCTTTCACAAGCCTTTCGCACGGAATCTTCCACCACCTCGAAGTAAAAGTTTTCGGGCCAGCCGATGCGTTTGCCCTTCAGAAAGATACTGCCGGGCGGCGAGTAATCTTCAATTGGCCGGGGAGAGCAGGTGTCGTCGCGCGCGTCCGGGCCGGCGATCGCATTCAACATGAGCGCGGCATCCCGGACCGTGCGCGTCATCGGCCCCATGTGGTCGAGGCTGAAATCAAGCGGCATGACGCCGTAACGGCTCACCCGGCCCGAAGTTGGCTTCAGGCCGACAATTCCGCAGTATGACGCCGGAAGCCGGATCGAGCCGCCGGTATCGCTGCCCATGGCGCCGAATACCATATCCGTCGCCACTGCGACCGCCGAACCGCCGCTTGAGCCGCCGGGAATCCGGCCGGTGTCGAACGGGTTGCGCACGGTGCCGAAGTGCGGATTATTGGAGGTGATTCCATAAGCGAGTTCATGCATCCCGGTCTTGCCGAGAAGCACTGCGCCGGCCGAAGCCAATTTTTCGGTAACGGCGGAATCGCGATCGGGTACGTGATTTGCAAAAAGCTTCGAACCGCAGGTGGTGCGGATGCCCTTGGTCGCGAACACATCCTTGAGCGCGATGGGTATACCGTGGAGAGGTCCGCGATCCTTGCCGTCCCGCAGTTCGGCGTCGGCCTGCCGAGCCTGGCTGCGCGCGAGGTCCTCAGTTACCGTGAGGAATGCGGCTAATTCGGGGTTGCGTTGATGGATGCGGGTCAGCGATTCTTCGACAAGCTCCACTGCGGACGTTTTGCGCGAACGGAGCAGCGAGCCGGCTTCTGCAATGGTCACCGAGGATCGACCGCCCCGGAAGAGAGGATGATGGAAGGCTCATCTTGGAGCGGGATTGTGGCGGCGAGCGACCGAAAAGCCGTATCCAGCTCCGTTAAAGAAGGTCCGATCTTCTCAATCTGTTCGTCTGGGATCCCCAGTTGTCTCGCTCGCGCGATTTCCCGCCAATCGATCATCCGCTCCACCGTCACCTGATTTGCCAGACCGCCGGCCCGGCATCGGCGCGGCTCACGTATTCCCTGAAAGTCGGCTCACCACCAGCCAGATGGCGAAGACGATCGCAATGCCGATTAGAACTTGAGTCATGCGTTCCCAGCCTCCAGTGTATCCGGTTCGTCGGGCTTCCGGGCGGACCACTCCCCGCCGGCCAGCACAATCATCGACGCCGCAAAACTAAGGAGCACGATTTGGACCGAAATCTTGAACGGGCCATATTCGCTCTCAAGCTTGGCATTCAGCAGGGGCCAGACCAGAAGATAAATGCTTTTCAGTGCTTCCAGCGCCAATCCAACCAGGAATGCGACCGGGGCCACTCTTCGCGCCGGCACGCGGCAGTTCGGCAGCAGCCAATAAACCAGGAATAGCGCCAGGATGGTAATGGGAATAGCGGCAAGCTTGAACAGTATCCAGGTCAACCAGTGCGGCACTGGGTCGGAGGCGCCGAAGAGCGCGCGCATCCACTGTTGGTCTTGGGCGGTGAGCAAGAACGAACCCAAAATCATGCCGCCGCATAACAGGATGAGCCCCAGGCTGAGCAGTTGGTTCTTAAGATAGGACCGGTTCTCGGCGACGCCCCAGACGCGGTTGAGCGCAACCTCGAGCGGTTCGAATACGCCGTTGGCGGTGAACAGCAGCAGCACCAGCGAGGTGACCTGGACTGGCCCACGCGATTCAATCGTCGACCTGAGATTGTTGAGCAGAAACTCACTCACCTTATCCGGGAAAGAATCGCGGATGCCGAAGTAAATGGCGTTGACGGCCGCGGGCCAGCGCAATCCGTATTTGCAAAGCGATACGATGACGATCAGAAACGGAAAAAATGAGAGCAGTACGCTGGCCGAGACGGAGAGTGCGAACACGTGGACTTCGGTCCGCGCCAAGTAGCGGGCGGTGGGGTGCCAGCGCCGCAATCGCTCGCGCTGACTGTTGGGAAAGATCATGGGACCGGAGCGCCGGCCGCGCCCCGGAGGTCCGCGATGGCTTCGGCAAGGGCACGGCGCATACCTGGTATTTTGGCATAGCGGCCGCGTTTGACAGGCCCGCCCGGGGGTGTTGTAATGAAAACGCCCGCCAAACACTCCTCAGTAGCTCAACGGTAGAGCATTCGGCTGTTAACCGAAGGGTTGTAGGTTCGAATCCTACCTGAGGAGCCA
>JBBROU010000174.1:0-6930 GCA_038229055.1 Bryobacterales bacterium
GGATTGAACCCACTGGCGCGGCGCTAAGTCTTGAATGTGGTGCTGAAGCATATCGTTGGCGATCAATCGCGATTCCGCGGTCAACTCCCAAGCTCCGCGCAAGCTCAGTGTCCCCCGGCAATGCGCGCAAAAAAGTCCGTTACGTCCGCGGATGAAGAACGCGCGCTCCGGCTGTTCGGGATCGTCGAGCCACGTGCCGCACCCCAGGCACACGTGCAGTTCCGGAAGCATTCCGGCCAGCCGCACGGCCCAGAGACTGAAGTACGTCGCCGCGCGCCATACCGATCCGGCCTCCGCCGCGCGCAGATGCTCGAGCACCGTTTGCAGCAGACGGAAATATCTCTCGCTAGGCTCATCGGCCGGAAGCAACTGCTCGGAAATTTCCGCAAAATAATCGAGTGAGACCGCGGCGTAATAGTCGGATGACAGCTTAAATTGCGAGTGCACCAGATCGCAGGAATCCAAGTTCACCAACTCGCGATTCTCGCGCTGGTAATAGGAAACCTTTACCTCGGAAAGCCGCTCCAAACCGGCCCCGAATGCGCTCTTGGGACGCCGGGCGCGCTTGGCGACGCCGCGCAGTTTGCCGGCATCTCGCGTCAGAAAACTAACGATCAAGTCCGACTCTTTCAGAGGGTACGTTTGCAGTACGATGGCTTCGCTCACACGAGCGGGCATAAGGCTGAGACACAGTGGAATCATCAGGTTAACACAGGGTGCTGGCTTTGACATTCCGAGCCCGGCCTGCTCGACTGGAATTTGCTGTTCCCCAAACCCAATTCGCCCGAACCCGTCTCCGAACTCGTCACCACGCTCTCCGATGGCACCAAAGTCAAGCGCCGCGTTCCACGCATGCGCGCTTGCAGCGAGAAGAACGCCAAGGGCAAACTGTGCGCTGGGCATCTCAAGCGATGGCACGGCTTCGGCGAAGAAGTTGCCCGCCAGTTCGGCAAGAACGCCGAGGTCTATCGCTGCGAGCACTGTCACACTATCTATCTGCCCAATCTCGACGAGACGCCGAGAACCCGTACTTTGAGCTGGTGATATATTGCCGTCATATGCGTAAATCGGCCCTCGCCGTACTCTTGTTGATCAATTCTTGCTTCGCGGCCGATAAGATGACGGCCCCTCAACTCTCCGCGCTCGCCACATCAAACCCCGCCAGGTTGCGTGAAGCCATCGCCGCTTCCTTCGATCCCAAGGACCTTAAAGCCGGCACCGCCTGGTCCAGCCACGGCCCCGATTTCTTTTTCGCGACGGAAGCTGCGTCCAAGCCCGTGCTCATGATCGACGCCGCCGCCGGCCCTGAAATGAAGCAGGTCGCGGGAACAAATATTTGGTATACCGCCGCCATTATTCCGCAAGTGGGCAAGCTCCACTCGTTTCACTACATGATTGATGGAGCGAAGTTCGGCGGCCGTCTCGATCTCCCCGCGTTTGGCCCGCTCTCTTATCTACAGCCCGGTGTTCCGTCCGGCAAGCTCTCCGACAAGATCACCCACACCAGCAAGATCTATGACGGCATGAAGAGCGACTATTGGATTTACATACCCGCGCAGTACGATGCCAAAACTCCCGCCGCGCTGTTCGTCGTTCAGGATGGCGCTGGTTACAGCAAGCGCGATGGCAACAACCCGGTGCTCAACGTGATCGACAATCTGATCGCGAAGAAGAAGATTCCGGTGATGATCGTGGTCTTCATCAATCCCGGCGACATCACCGACTCGCCCGGCACGCCGACCTACAATTTCGTGAAAGCTTATGGCGAGAAGTGGCATCGCACGCTCAGGGATTCCATGCGAAGCACCCTATACGACACGGTGAGCGAACGTTATCCGCGTTTTCTTCGCGATGAAATCCTCGGCGATGTCGGCGCGAAATACAACCTCCGAAAGGACGCCTACAGCCGCTCCATCACCGGGCTTTCTTCCGGCGGAATTTGCGCGTTCAACGCCGCCTGGCAGATGCCTGAGCAGTTCAGCCGCGTCATCACCTGGATCGGCACCTACACGTCCATCCAATGGAAAGAAGATCCCAAGAATCCCGATGGCGGCCAGGATTATCCGGAGAAAGTTTTGCGCGAACCCAAGCGGAATATCCGGGTCTGGCTGGCCGACGGCGCCGAAGATCAGGAAAATAAAAACTACGGAAGCTGGCCGCTCGCCAATATCCGCATGGCCAACGCGCTTAAGCTTACCGGCTACGATTTCCATTTCAGCTTCAGCAAAGGCACGCACGACTCGGGCCATGGGGCCGCTGAATTTCCCGAAGAGATGATTTGGCTCTGGCGCGATTACGATCCCGCCAAGACCGACCAGGCGTACGAAATGGAACCTGCTGAGAAGGCGAAGCCTCTCTTCCGCGTGGCGATTGTCAACCGCGATGCTGAATAGCATTTTACCGGAGCTGGATCGTATTCTTGCATCGGAGAACCGGACCGCGAGTCTCGACTTTTTGATCGAACAGTTCCGCGCCTCGAAGCGTTTCGAGCTTCTATTTGAAGCGCTGTTGATGAAGAGCCGGCTCGCGCTCGGCGTGCCGCTGGTGCAAACCGAAGCCTCGGTGAATTTCAGCGGCGAGAAGCGCGCGGCCTACGACCAAGCCATGGTCGATGCCGCTGGCGAAGTCGGCGGACTGTTCCTCGCCGACGGCAAGATCGACCGCGCGTGGCCCTATTTCCGGGCGATCGGCGACGTCACGCCCATCGCGTCGGCCATCGACGCCATACCAAAGGATGCCGATCTCGGCGATCAACTCGACTCGGTCATCGCCATCGCGTTTCAGGAAAGCGTACACCCGGTGAAGGGTCTCGAGTTGATTCTCGAACGCCATGGCATGTGCCGCGCCGTTACCTCATTCGGAATGTATCCCGTCGAGAAGGACCGGGGCGCGTGCATCGCGATGCTCGTGCGCGGTATCCATGACGAAGTCGTGCGTCGCATGACCTACGCCATCGAATCGCAAGAGGGGAAAAAGCCCGAAGCCGCATCGCTGCCCGATCTTTGGGCCGGCCGTGACTGGCTGTTCGGCGATTACGATTATTACGTCGACACGTCGCATCTCACATCGATTCTGCCTTACTCCATTGAAGTCACCGACGGCGAAACTCTGCTGCTGTGCCACCAGCTTTGCGAATACGGCAAGCGCCTCTCCTCGAACTTCCAGTACAAGGGTCAGCCGCCATTTGAAAATCTGTTTGAAGGCTACGGACACTACGTGCAAGCGCTGCGCGGCGTGGATGTCGATGAGCAGCTCGCCTATTTCGAACAGATCGTTGCCGAGACCGATTTCGAAGAGGCCGGCCCCGCTCCCGCGCATATGTTGATTAATCTGCTGGTGCGCCTGGGCCGTTACGACCGCGCGCTCGAAATCTCGCTCGCGCATCTTCAGAACGATCAATTCTCCGGAACCGCGTGTCCATCGGCCCTGCAGCTTTGTTACCTGAGTGGGAACTACGAGCGATTGAAAGAACTCGCGCGCGATCGCGGCGACCTGCTCAGCTACACCGCCGCAAGCCTATCCGCGCCGTGATTCCGGTTGCCCTCACCATCGCCGGTTCCGACCCCAGCGGCGGTGCCGGTATCCAGGCCGACCTCAAGACTTTCCATCAGCTCGGCGTCTATGGCGAAGCCGCGATCACCCTCATCACAGTCCAGAACACCACCGGTGTGCGCCGCGTCGAACTTCTCGCGCCCGATCTTGTTCGCGAACAGATCGAAGCCGCAACCGAAGACATCCGTCCCGACGCCATCAAGACCGGGGCACTCGGCAACGCCGCCATCGTTCACGCCGTCGCCCAAGCGTTACGAAATGTCACCATCCCGCTGGTCGTCGACCCCGTCATGGTCAGCAAGCACGGCGCGGTTCTGATGAATGATGACATGCACGAGCTCTTCCCGCTTGCGACTCTTCTGACTCCGAATCTGCACGAGGCTGCGAAGCTCACCGGCCTCGCCGTTTCGACCCTCAGCGAAATGCAACGCGCGGCTCTCCGGCTGCATGAAATGGGCGCGCGCGCCGTCCTCATCAAAGGCGGCCATCTCGCGGGAGACGCCATCGACCTTCTCTCGATCGGTGGCGATTTTGAAGAACTCAGAGCCAAGCGTATTGAGACCCGCCACACGCACGGAACCGGGTGCACTTACTCCGCCGCGATCACCGCTTACCTCGCGAAGGGCTGCGCTCTCCCCGATGCCGTGCGCCAAGCCAAACGATTCATTACCGAAGCCATCCGCACCAACCCCGGTCTCGGCGCAGGATCGGGGCCAGTAAGCCATTGGGTATAATTTTCACTTGACCAAAGTCCAAATCCACTTCCACCTGCAGAAGCCGCTCGACGATTCGATGATGCAAGGCATCAGCGATGCCAACTCAATCTACGGCATCGACCAGATCAAAGTCGAGCCATCGCTGCAAGAGTTGATGGTTGAGTATGACGCCACACGCCTGAAGCCAAGCGAAGTAGAGGCGGCGCTACTGCGCTGCGGTATCCCAATCATCGAAACGAAGTAGCCACCCCGCCCACACCACAAAACCCGTTCTGAGCCGCGAGTGTCAAAGCGTTCGTTCGACACCTCAACAGAAGCCTGGGAAACTACGGGGCTACCCGCATCGTGACCATATCGGACTTCCTCGTAGCCTTGCAAATGCCGGGCTCTAACCCGCGCCCTGCCGCTGCCGCTGCTCCCAACCTGGCTTAAATAACGGCAAATAGTTCTCCTGCTGATACGGATGCTTCAAAATCTCTTCAACATTCAAATCCGTACCCAGCCCCGGCCGATCTGAAACCTCAATGTAGCCGTTCACCACATCAACCGGATGCGTCACGATCTTCCTTTCCCACTCCTCATTGAACTCATCGAAAATTTCATGAACGAAAAAGTTCGGCAGCGTCATATTCAACTGCGCGCAGGCCGCTGAACAGATCGGCCCTTGCGCGCTGTGCGGAGCCACCACGCCGTAATGCGCGTCGACCATGTCCGCAATCTTCTTCGTCGCGAACAGCCCGCCTAAATTCAACGGTTCCGGCTGCAGAATGTTGACCACGTTGTGCTCCAGCAGATCCGCGAACTGCTGCTTGCTCGAAAAACTCTCGCCGGTCGCTATCGGCACCGGACTGCGCTTGGCAACCTCCACCATGGCGCCAATATTGGCGTGATGCACCGGCTCCTCAAACCACGCCGGCCGGTATTTGTGCATGGCTTGGGAGAACTCGATGGCCGTAGGCACGTTGAACCGGCAGTGCCCCTCGACCAGCACATCGACTTCCGGCCCCACCGCATCCCGCACCGCGGCGATAATGTCGAGCGATAAATCGAAGTCATAGCGCGACAACATGCGCCAGCTATTGCCGAACGGGTCGAACTTCAGCGCCGTATATCCGCGTGCCGCCACGTTCTTGGCCTTCTCGTGGAAGCTCTCCGGCGTTCGCGGACCGCGATACCAGCCATTCGCATAGGCGCGAAGCTTCTCGTGGCAGCGCCCGCCCCACAGGTTGTAAATGGGCTGCTTGCAGACCTTCCCGACGATGTCCCAGAGCGCAATCTCGATCGCCGCAACCGCGCACATCTGAATCTGCGCGCCGTCTGTGTACACGTCGCGAATCAGACGCTGCGAAATGGTCTCGACCGCGAACGGGTCCATTCCGATCACGAAGGGCTTCATCTCATGAATCGCCGCCTCCACGGTCTTAGCGAAGAAATTCAGAGTGCCTTCGCCGACTCCATAAGTGCCCTCGTCCGTCAACACTTTTGCGAAAAGCCAGTTCTTCCAGGGGTTGCCGGCGATGTAAGTTTCAATAGCGGTTATCTTCACGGGAAAGCCCATTGTAATCCGCTACACTCAAGGGTTCCGCGCCCCGCATGACGACCGCACCCGCCCTCGCCCGGCGCCTGGGGCTCGCTTATTTGGGTGGGGCGGGAATCGCCACTTTTCCCGGAACGAGCATCTCTTTGTAAGCATAGGTAGAGACCAGCGCCTTTTTTGATGCCTGCCGCTTCACCAAAAATTCTTTAGCGTGATCGCCCGGCAACATTTTTGGAAATAGACCTTTCACGCGTAACGCCTTAACCGCCTCCTGATCGCTCTCGCTCAGCAATCGAGTTCATTGGAGGACCAGTTTCAATTGAGCCAACCACTCCAGAGGCTCGTCGGATTGCATTCGATCGCGCACTAAGAAATCTATGTAGGAATCGATCACGGCGTCTCTCACCGCGCCGTTAGGCACAAGGTCTGCCAGCGCGATATATACGCCGCTCTTCTCGTGAAAGCGGCAACTGTCGCACGGTCTCGCAGCCTGGTCAGTGCTTTCCAACGCGGCGAGTATTTCCGAAACCGGTTTGGACCAGTCGCCCGAATCGCTCGCCTCGGCAACAGAAGAATCCCGGACCTGAAAACGTTTCGCAGTGAAACCCGCGCCTGGAATCGCCTAGTCCAACGGAAGCGCGCCGTATTGCTGATCTTCTATCGTGGCTATTGATGATCTTTTGTAACTCCGAGTTGCGGAGTTTTGAGCGGCGGCTGCCCGAGTTTGCCGCGCGCGGAGCCGAGATCGTTGCCACTAGCGTCGACTCTCCCGAAGAATCCGGCAAGCTGACCAGGGCCGAGGGCTACGTTCCCATTCCTCTCCGATCCACTTGCGAATACGATCAGGGCCTATGGCGTGCTTCACAAGGGTGCGGGCGAGAACGGACACGATGTCGCGCGTCCGGCCGAGTTCCTCCTGGATCAAACCGGAACCATCCGCTGGGTCAATTTGACCGGAGAGTGTGGTCTCGCGCCTGCACCCTGAAAAAGCCCTTCACGTTCTCGATGGATTGCCTGCGTCTTGAACCGCACTCCCGGCAAGGTAACACGCACACAAAACCGGGCCGAACCTGTCATGCTCGTTTCAGGTGCTCACTTCCGCAAGCTGCCGAATCGGGAACCGCA
>JBBROU010000175.1:0-6924 GCA_038229055.1 Bryobacterales bacterium
CAGATTTTACAGATTCTCAGCCTATCGCTTTTTGAAAAAATGCCCATTTCACAGGCACTTCAGCCATCGGACTCCCAGTTGGACTTACTCGACCCCGGCAACCAGATGAATCTATTCGACTTCTAACCGGACGGCAGTGAAATGAAGTAGTCCCTGCGCCTCGCGAAATCCCAATCAGCGGGCGCGCTCGATAACAGGCTCCGCAGATTCGAAATTTTATCTGCCAGCTTTATTGTTTGAGCCCCAATTGACAGGTTTGATGCATGCTCGATTTGGAGTTGCTTACGCACTAATTTCGCCAGTGTTTTGTCGTCGGAGACTTCAGCCACAAGCTTCACGACGTCTTCCCCAAATCTCTCGGCCAATTCTGCTTCAGAGACCCCGACATCTTCGACCGTGTCGTGCAGGAGCGCGGCGATCACGACGTTCGTGTCCGCCTCCTGGACTACGCTCGAAACCAGTTCGGCTACTTCGATCAAGTGATTGACGTAGGGCTCGCCAGCGTCGCCGTTGCGCTTTTGGGCCGAAAGCCGTTGGGCGGCGAAATTCGCCGCGGATAAAACTGAGTGAATTTGGTTCGATGGGTTGATCACTCACCAGTGTGACACGTTCTAATCGATGTGAGTGGCAGCCGCCGAACTGGTGACCAATTCGGATTTGCTCGGTGAGGCATTGAAGGGCGCGGCACCGGGATGGGAAAAAAAGAATTTGCAAGTTGTTATTCACGTGAAAGTGATCTCGGGAAGCGCCGCCGGCCAGAAATTAGTCGCCGTTCATTCCTGGTGAGTCGGCGCCCATGGTCGTATGTTTGTCCGGTCCCAGGTTCGGCAGCGACCAATTCGTGGGCGCACCGTTATCCGTGATCACCACGGGGCGGCGTTCGGAATCGATAAAAAAGCCAAGCTCCTTGCTGATTTCTTTCCAACGCGTATAGGAATAGCCGATCGAAACCGTCGGCGAGGTCCGAAAGTCGGCGCGCCCATTGCCACTGCGGATCTGGAGCCCATCCCCGCCTATGTAGAAGCCGCGCTTCGCACTGAAGATAAAGTGAGTAGCTTCGCCAGGGAATATCGCGAGATGGACTACGCTCTTGTCGTCGGACGCGGCCTGAATTATCCGCACTTGAATTCGGGCTCAAGCTGATGGAAACCTGCTACGTGGTTGCGCAGAGCTTTTCGTCGGCTGATCTGTCGCATGGGCCCATCGCGATGGTGGATGAGGGCTTCCCTGTTTTCGCGTTCGCCCCCACGGGCGTGACTTGGCCCGCTATGGCGCAAACTTTGCCTCGCCTCAAATCCATGAAGGCTACCGTGCTGGCAATTGGCGACCGCTCGAATTCCACGTTGCCACCCGCGACCACCATATGCATTCCTTCGGAAATACCGGAGCTGCTCACGCCCATCCCGCACATCGTCCCGGCCCAGATGTTTGCGGCGCATCTCGCCGCCGTGGAAGGCCTCTGCCCAGAACGCGCGGAAGTGTAGCGTGATTAAAAGCTTGCGTGAACGGCTTTTTCTAAACGTTCGCGGCGCTCACGCTCGGGTATTCCCTGGTATACTGATCTGTGTTGAACCCACCTTACGCAGAAACGCAGAAGGCCGCGCTGATCGAATCGTTGCGCACGAATCTCAGCCTCGGATTCACTCTTCTGGAAACTGCTCGCGGCGCGGTTGAGCGAAGTGCCAACACATATCAGTTCGTATCTCGTCAGGTTCGATCCGCACTCGATACAATTCGGGTTGTCGAGGATCGCGTTTCAAATACCCAAGATCGGAGTTTTATACACTCCAAAGCCGATGACCTTGAAACCGCCCTCGGACTGTTCGCACATCTGTTTGATCCGAAACAAAATCGCCCGCGTGTTGTAAATGACTGAATTCCGACACATCCTCTTTCCAGTTGATTTCTCGCCGCGCTGCGGAGGCACTGTTCCCTTTGTCAAGCAGATGGCAGGCCGTTACAACGCGCGCATCACTCTTCTGGAAACTACCGAAATCAGCCCGCAGTTGTTCGGTGCTACTGACGTGCTTCTCCCCGAATCGCCTGAACCCGACAATCACACGCAACTTCGGCTTTTTACGGAGCAGCACTTTACCGCCCTCGGACCGAGCATCCGCGTCGACCAGGTCTGGCAGAGCGGCGACCCCGCTTACTCCATCACCAGCTTTGCCGAATCAAACCACGTTGACCTCATTATGATGCCGACTCATGGCTACGGAAGGTTCCGCGCGCTGCTGCTCGGTTCCGTCACCGCGAAGGTGCTGCACGACGCCAAGTGCCCGGTTTGGACCGGCGTTCATCTCGATGAGCCGCCGCTGCTCGAACACCTCGCACTTCGAAACGTGCTGTGCGCAGTCGATCTCAAAAAAGACAACGTGCCCGTGGCTCAGTTCGCGCTCGCTGTCGCCGCTAAGCACGGTGCAACCCTGCGGTTGGTCCACACCGTGCCATCGGCGGAGACCCGGCCCGAGGAGTACTTTGACGAGAAGATGCAGAAAGCGCTCATCGAAGCGGCACGCACCGAGTTGGTCGAGCTGCAGCGCACGTGCGGCGGAGGTAAGGAAGCGATTTCGGTCGAAGCCGGAAGTGTTTCGAGCAAGGTTCGGTCGGCCGCGCTGCAATTTAAGTCGGATCTCATCGTGATTGGCCGCGGTCTGTTGCATGCCCCATTCGGCCGCCTCCGCAGCAATGCGTATGCGATCATTCGCGACGCGCCGTGCCCCGTGCTTAGTGTCTAAATCGCCGCAACCATCTCCCGCAATCGCGCTGCATCTCGTGCCGCGAAGCCCGAATCGTCATTGTCAAAATACACGTATATTGCCCGTAAATGCTGCCGCCAATCCGCAATGCGATGCACCCAAACGCCTAGCGCGTCGTCGTCGTAACTGCCTTGATACCTGCCTCCAGGCCCGTGCAGCCGGATGTATTTTATATCTGCGTAATCTCCACCGGAGACTGATATCCGGCCAAATGGAACGGGCAGTAAGCCGCTTTGTGCGCGCGCAAGAGATCGAATATTTCGCCAGTGGTCCAACTCCCACTTGGGCGGCAATTGAAACAAAATCGGCGCGAGTTTCTCCTTCAATAAATCCACGCGCGAGAAGAAGTTTTCCAGGCCGGGCTCCGGATCTTTCAGCTTCTTCATGTGCGTCAGGAACCGGCTGCCCTTCACGGCGAATCAGAAATCCGGCGGCGTCGAAGAGCGCCACTGTTCCACCGCAGTTTTCGGCGGCAAGCGGTAAAAGTGTTGTTCAGCTCGACCGGATTGAATCGCTCCCGGCAGTAGCCAAGCATCTTCGAGGCCGGCCAGCGCTCTGGATAGAAGGTACCCACCCAGTGCTTGTAATGCCAGAGCGATGTGCCAATGCGATCTCCGCCATCCACCACTCATTCTAAGCGACCCTAAGCGCCAGGCCACCGCCACCGCCCGTCGGAATAACATGTAAAATAAGGTTTATGGAATGAAGCAGGGGAATGCGCGGGAAGTGCAATCTTGGTTGCCTGACCAAAGATTCTCTTCGTTGCCACGTAGTGGCAACCTCCTCCCGTTCGGGATCGCCGCGTTGGTCGCCGTTGCGGACTTAGTCACTCCCGCTGAGCTCGACATACCGCTCTTGTATAGCCTCGCTCTTCTCGCCTGCGCCTGGACGCGCTCTCGCCGCATTCTTCTCTCGGTCATGGCTTTAGTCGTTCCGCTCGTTTACGCGGGAGCGATTCTGGGCAAAGCTTCTAACTCCCGAATAACTCCATCGATGATTTGGACCAACCGCACGCTGACAGTTGCGGGATTGGTGCTGGCGACTGCGATACTCAGTAAGTTCGTCCGCGGTATCGGAGTTCAAGACCAACACGCCGACCTTGTTCGCCGGCTGGCTCGCAGCCTCAATCAGGCGCAGGCGATTATCCGTACGGTCGACGGAACTATTGTTTATTGGAGCGAGGGCGCAACGCGGCTCTATGGATGGTCGGCCGCCGATGCGCTGCATAAAAGCACGCAAGAATTGCTGCATACGCAGTGGCCTGCGCCTTCCTCCGAGATCGATGCAGCGGTCCAACGTGATGGAAACTGGTCCGGAGAACTGGGCCACACGCGTAAAGATCAATCGACGGTTTGGGTCGCTAGCCAATGGGTCATGCACAAAGTAGACGGGCAGCCGGCGGTGATTATCGAGATCGACAACGACATCACCATCCTGAAGGAAACGGAGGCCGCCCTGGCGGCCAGTGAGAGAAGATTCCGCCGGCTTTCCGACGCCGAAATTCTGGGCATCGTCGTTACGGATTCCAACAATATCTTGGAAGCCAACGATTATTTTCTTAATTTGATGGGCTATAGCCGCGCGGATCTGGATGGCCGGCTGATCGATTGGGGTAAACTCACTGGTCCGGCGGATCGGGAGAGAAGCGTCAACGCGCTTCATCAGCTTGAAGTAACGGGAACCTGTCATCCTTTCGAGATGGAATACCAGCGCAAAGATGGCAAGTGCGTTCCCGTGCTGGTTGGAAGCGTCACGGTCGATGCGCAGTTTCTATCTTTCGTCATCGATCAGACTGACCGAAAGAAGGCCGAGGCCCAACTGATTCAGGCGCGGAAGATGGAAAGTATCGGGCTATTGGCCGGCGGCGTCGCGCATGATTTTAATAACCTCCTGACCATTATCATGGGCTATTCCGAAATGGCCCTCGCCAAGCTTCCTCCCGATTCTTCCCTCATCGGTGACGTGCAGCAGATTGCGAAGGCGGCGGAACGGGCCGCTGGCTTAACCCGCCAGCTGCTCACCTTCAGCCGCAATCAGCCGGTGGAGATCAAGAACCTGCGCTTGAACGAAGTGCTCCGGAATTTGAACGGCATGTTGCGCCGGCTGATTGCCGCTGACGTCGAAATCGTGCTCGAACTGGCCGAAGATTCCGGCGTGATCCAAGCCGACCCGGTGCAAATCGAGCAGGTGATCTTGAATCTGGCGGTGAACGCGCGCGATGCCATGCCCGATGGCGGAAAATTGTTGATCGAAACGTCGCGCGTACTGGTTGACCGGGAGTTTGCGGCGGGTCACGTGGGTTTGCAACCCGGCTCGCACATCATGCTTTCGGTCAGCGACACCGGGACGGGCATGAGCCCGGAAGTGCGTGCCCGCATTTTCGAGCCGTTCTTTTCAACCAAAGAAACGGGGAAAGGCACTGGCTTGGGGCTGGCCACGGTTTACGGAATTGTGAAGCAGATGGAGGGCGCCATTTGGGTTTATAGCGATCCCGGCCAGGGCAGCGTGTTCAAGTTGCTCCTCCCCACCATCGACGCCGCGGCCGACAGCCTGGTTCAGGATGCGCGCGTCGATCTGATGCCACAGGGCGACGCGACCATTCTGCTCGCCGAGGACGAGCCGGATGTTCGTTCGTATATCTGCAAAATCCTGGAGCGGCAGGGCTATCGGGTGCTGCAAGCCGAAAATGGACGGCAAGCCCTGGAGATCGCGGGCCGGCACCATGGCGTCATTCACCTGCTGCTCACCGATGTCGTCATGCCCGAAAAGGGCGGCGACGCGCTGGCCGGTTTCTTCACGCAGACACACCCGCGCGCCCCGGTTCTCCGGATGTCCGGCTATACCGATCGCATGCGGCGGAAAGACGACATAGACACGGCATATATCCAGAAGCCATTCACGGCCGCCGCGCTGTTGACCCGAGTGCGCAACTTGCTTGCCGCTGCTTAAACTGCGGTTTGCGCGCTGTCACAATGGAATGCAAAACAGCGTGAACCCGCAAACTCAACCCGGCAGTCCCATCTTCCTGGAAGACCTGCAGGTCGGCCAGACTTTCACTTCCGCCGATTACGTGGTGGAGGAGGGCCGCATGAAGGCTTTTGCCGCGGAGTTCGATCCGCAGCCCTTTCATCTGGATGAAGCCGCCGCTCAATCGAGCGTGTTTCGCGGTTTAGCCGCGAGCGGATGGTACACGGCGTCAATCGCGATGCGCCTGCTCGTCACCGGCAGCATGCGTTTCGCCAACGGTCTCATCGGCCTCGGCGGCGAAATCTCGTGGCCGAATCCCACCCGCGCCGGCGACCGCTTGCGGCTCGAAAGCAAAATTCTCGAAATCATTCCGTCGCGCTCAAAGCCCAAACAGGGGATCGTCATCGTGAGAAGCACGATGCGCAATCAGGACGGAAGGCCGGTCTACATCTTCACGTCGAAGGTCCTCGCCTTCAGGCGCGCTCCGGCCGATGATTCGACGGCTTAGCCGCTAACGTTCGAAGCGACCACCCCTCCTTCGGGGACCCTGTATCATGGTGTGTTTGGCGTGACGCGAGAGCATCTGGCCCACGCCGAGCCATCCCATGTCATCGAGCTCTTTGGATTACATCACTATCGAAGGCTTCAAGAGCATAGCATCGATTCAGCGTCTAGAACTGCGGCCAATCAATATCGTGATCGGTCCCAATGGTTCTGGAAAGTCCAATTTTATCGGCGTATTTTCCTTCCTACGGGCCATCCGCGAGGGGCGCCTTTCGAACTATGTTGTTGAAGCAGGCGGGGCCGAAAAAGTACTGCACTTCGGCTCCAAGACAACCAAGGAAATCCATCTTCATCTGTCATTCGGCGCTGAGGTTAACCAATACGAGATTAGACTTGCACCCACGACTGACGATGAGTTGTTCCCAGCGGGTGAAACGGTATCTTATTGGGAAAAAAACACATTTCCACGGCCTCTGGGGAACTTTGTAACAGCGGCGAAGGGAGGCCGTGAAGCTGGGATTAGCGGCGCAAACCTACAGGGCATTGAAAGTTGGGAGGGTGTACAAGAGATTGTGTAAACGCGGTTCTCAAGAAGTGAGGAGAATAGGAGAACCCAATGGCAATCAGGAAAGAGTTGATCGACGAATTGATGGCAACCAGCGACGGTCCATTGATCGGTCCCAATGGACTGTCC
>JBBROU010000176.1:0-6902 GCA_038229055.1 Bryobacterales bacterium
ACGAAGGGGCGTTTCTGCAAGGCAGATGACGGCTCTTAATTTTTGATCCAATGCTCAAAAATTAGGGGGTCTGCTCAAGAAGTGCTGGTGTGCTAGTCTCAACGGTCGCAAGGCCGGGGGTGACTCCTAAAGGTGCTCGGTGGATTCCCGCCCTTTCTGTAAGAGGGTCAAAACCGGGGTCGGCATGGCCGAGTGGTTTCGCCCCTACTGCTTCATCCGTTCCAGCTTGCGATACAGCGTTTTCCGCTCAATCCCCAATATTTGAGAAGCCCGGCTCTTGTTGCCCCCGGTCGCGGCCAGGACGCGTTTGATTTGCTCGGCTTCCGCATCGGCCAGCGATTCTGTGGGCTGCTCGCGCGATTCCATGGATTGCAGCGCATCGTGGACGCTCTCGCTGTCGATGCGCTCATCGGGCGCGAGGATCGTCAACCGCTCCAGCATGTGCTGCAACTGACGCACGTTGCCGGGCCAAAGCTGTTCCTGCATGGTCTTCACCCCTGAATCCATCAGCTTGACGGCGCGATTGTAGCGCTCGTTGTACTTGTCGACGAAGAAGCGGGCCAACATCGGCAGATCGCCGCGGCGTTCGCGCAAAGGCGGCAGCGTGATCGGCACCACGCTCAAGCGGAACCAGAGATCCTCGCGGAATTTCCCGTCTTCCACTAACTTCTTGATGTCTCGATTGGTGGCAGCGATCACGCGCACGTCTACCGGTTTCGATCGTGATGCCCCCACCGGACGGATCTCGCGTTCCTGCAAGAATCGCAGCAGCCGCGATTGAAAATTGAGATCGATGTCGCCGATCTCATCCAGAAAAACTGTACCCCGATGAGCCGCTTCGAACACGCCGACGCGATCGCGCTCGGCACCGGTGAACGCCCCGCGCATGGCACCGAACAACTCGCTTTCAAGCAGAGTTGGGGCGATGGAGGCGCAATCGACCGTTATGAATGGATGCGCGGCACGCATGCTGTGCCGGTGAATCATGCGCGCGACCAGTTCCTTGCCAGTGCCGGTTTCGCCTTCGATCACCACCGTGGCATCGGTCGGCGCGACGCGCGAAGCGGTTTTATAGATCTCGACCATCGCCGATGAACTTCCGATCATTTCGGTTTCGGGAAGCTCTTCCGACTCCAACTCATCGTCCTGTGGGCCGCGCGAGGCTTCGGCGCGCTTGACGGTCTCAAGCATCCGGTCCAGATCGAAGGGCTTGGCTAAATAGTCGAACGCGCCGCCGCGAGTGGCCGCCATCACCGTTTCCATGGTGCCGCGCGCGGTCATCAGAATTACCGAACATTTGGGATCTTGCTTGCGAGCGGCGTCCAAAACGTCGAGCCCGGTGCGGTCGTCAATGTAGATATCCGAAATCACGATCGGATAGGCCGCCTGCTTGAGGCGCTCGATCGCTTCACGCGTCGAAGCCACGGCATCCACCGCGTAACCTTCGAACTCCAGAAACGTGACGATGGTCGTGCGAACGCTGTTATCGTCTTCAACCACCAATAGCTTCTGCATGTCCGGCAACTTCAATCTTATCGTGCATGTTGTTGCATAGCCGGGAATAACAGCGTGAAACAGGAACCTTTCCCCGGTTCACTCTCCACTAGGATGGACCCGCCATGCTGTTCCACAATCCGTTCGACGATGGAGAGGCCGATGCCGCTGCCGGCTTCGCCCGACTGCTGCGCGCGCTGGGTGCGATAGAACTTTTCGAACACCCGGCGCACCTCATGTCGATTCATTCCGATGCCCTGATCGCGCACCGAAACGCTCACGCGATCTTTCACGCGCGCGCCCGTTACGGAGATGCGGGTACCGGCGGCCGAGTACTTCACGGCATTCGTCAGAATGTTGTAAAAGGCGTACTCGACCAGTTCGCGGTCGCCGCGGATGAGCGTGCCCGGCAACCCGGCTGAGTCGATCGCGATCTGCTTGCGCTCGGCCAACGGCAGAGCACGCGCAACGCACGTCTGCATTACTTCGGCAGCAGTGAACCTCTCTTCCTTCAACTGAATCTCGCCGGCGGAGAGACGCTCGACGCTGAGGAAGGTCTCGATCATACTCCCCAGTCGTTTGGATTCCGTGACGATCAGAGCCGCCATCTGTTTGCGCTTTTCATCCGTCATCGCATAGCGGCCAATCAGCTCGCTCGATCCTTGAATCGCGGTGAGCGGCGTGCGCATTTCATGCGTTACGAAATGCATTGCGTGCTGGTACCGCAGGCGTTCCGATTCGGATTTCCCTAACTGGCCGCGAACCATGAAGTGACGCCACGACGCGGCGGCGACAATCGCCAGCCAAACCGCGAGTGTTGCGGGAAGATACGGGAAAACGACTGAGTGTGTGAACGCGAAGTAGGGGACAACGTGCGCCGCGATCACTAAAAGCGCCGCCACGGTGTTCGCCGGCCATCCGGACAAATACGAGAAAGTGAGCCCGGCACACGCCACCAGTAACATGGCAAACAGCAATACGGACCATTCCGGAGCGCTGACCAGAAACATTTTCTGCGCGATGGTTTCGAAAGCGCTCGCGTGAATTTCAACACCCGGCATGATGCTTCCGTTCGAATACGGTGTCATCCAGCGATCACGGACGGCGGTCTGGTCCGTCAACCCGGCGAACACCACTTTGCCGGTGAACTCCGCGGCAAGCGCGGGCTGATCCATCAACTGCTTCACTGAAATTCTCGGAACAGGCGAATTCAGCGGACGATAGCGGATACGAAGCAACCGGCCCTCCGCGGTTTGCCGGGCGGGGACGATGGTGCCGCCGATATCTAAATCATCCGGCGATTCAATAATTTCCGCGTGCCTTTCGGCGCGAAACGCCTCCAGTGCCAGCGCCCACCGCCGGTCCCTCCCTGCCGCGAGTTCCAACGGCAGTTGACGGCTGATGGCGTCGAGCGAATCGAGTCCCGCGTGGACTTGGCCGACGGCGACAGCAAGTTTGCGGAAACGCGGAATAGGATCGTCCCATCCCTTTTCATCGGGAAGCAAATCGCAGGGCAACACCAGATTTTTCGTCTTACGAAATGCCGCTTCCAGGGCAAAATCGCTGGGCTCGTCGGCCGCTTCCGCCAGGATGATATCGACCGCCACAGCCTTGGGATGCGCAGCCGCGACCTTCTGGAGACCCATCGCCAGGGCTTGCCGCATGCCTCGCACGCCGCCAAGAGATTTCAGCGTCGCTTCATCCAGGGCCAGGATGATCGATTGCGCCGGCCATGGCTCCGGCTGGTGCAAGCGAAACAGGAAGTCGTACGCGAAGCTATCGATTTGGCGACCGAACGCCGTCCAGCTTGCCGCGATGCCGAGAAGCCACGCAAGAGCTAGCAGCGCGACGTAGGTGAGGCGCCTCCTCACAGCCGGCTACTTGCTGAGCGCCCGTTCAATTGCGGCCGGATCGCGCGGCAGCGCCTCGCTCATGTTGCGCGCGCCCGTCGCAGTAACGACCAGCGTGTCCTCGATGCGCACTCCGATGTTCTCTTCGGGTATATAAATTCCCGGCTCCATGGTGATCACCATGCCAGCTTCGAGGGCCGCCGATGGATCATTCGCGTCATGAACATCCAGGCCAACGTGATGCCCGAGACCATGGGTGAAGTACTTCCCCAGAGGCTCGCCGTGCAGATCCTTTCCATTGGTGTTGATGTAGTCGAACGCAATCTTGTATAAGCTGTTCGGCGTCTTCTTGCCAAGTGTCATGCCTGGTTTGATGGCCGCAATGGCAGCCTTTTGCGCACCGAGCACGATGTCGTAAATTTCACGCTGGCGGGCGCTGAATTTGCCCCCGACCGGAATGGTGCGCGTGATGTCGGAAGCATAACCAGAGCACTCGGCAGCCACATCCATGAGCAGCAGTTCGCCGCGATCCATCCGCCGGTTATTGCGGGAATAGTGAAGCGTGGTCGAGTTCGGACCGGATCCGACAATCGGCGCGTACGAACTGCGCTCACAACCGTATTCGAAATAGACATCGGTCATGGTCGTCGCGACCTGGTATTCGTAGAGGCCGGGCGCGGCGCGCTTCCAGGCGGCGAGATGCGCGGCCACACTGGCGTCCGTCGCATGCTGGATTAGCGCGATCTCTTCCGGAGATTTGTGCATGCGCAGCTTGCCGATCTCGAGCGCGACATTCTCGACAGGCCGCAACGGCGCGAGAGACTCCAGCGCCTTGGCTTGGGGACGAGTGGTCAGCGTCTGCACGGAAGGATAGAACTCCAGTATTTTACGGAACTCCATCTCAAACGACTCTGCCGGACGCACGACATCGAAGCCGGTCTTCGCGGCGGCATCCGGGTCGTCGGGGCCGAGTTTGCGTCCGGTCCACTTCTCCTGCGCGGGAACGCGCTGCGGAAGGAAGAGAATCTCGCGCGGCAATTTCTCAAGCGCGGCATAACCAGGGGTGTCTTTAGATTCGGGCAGCGGCGCCAGCACCAGAATCGCGCCAGGCTCGCGCCACCCGGTCAGATAATAAAAGTTCGACTCCTGGAAGAAGCTGTAATGTAAGTCGTCCGACTCGGCTTCGGTGCGCCCGAACAGCACGATCACCGACCCCGGCACCGCCTTGCGCAGATCCGCCCGGCGCGTACGGTATTGGGTCATGAGCGAGGCGCTATCCATGTTGGCGGGAGCGGCAAACAGCGGTGCGCAGGCCGCGAGCAGGGCGAAACAGAATCGCATTTTCTTGAGTATAGCCGGGGGCGGGGGGGCTTGGATTCAGCGCGCCAACGGCACAACCTTTGAACCGCGAAGTTTGCGGTCGCGGGTTAGTAGCGGAACCGAATGGACAATGCTCGTGGCCGCGATGATTTCATCGGCCGGGTCGCTGCGAAAGTCCAATTGCGCAGACTGCCGGCAAATCGCAAGATCGAGCGGCCAGATGTGGACTCGGGCGAAAACCCGCGTGAAGTCGGGCGAATCGAGATCGATTTCAATTCGCTTTAGTTGATCGAGCTTTGCGAGTTCCCAAAGTACGATTGCGGAGACGCTCCACGAATCTGTGGCAAGGAGCCGCCGCTCGGACGGACGAAGCGTCCCTCCAAGAGCATGAATCAGAATGTGGGTATCAAGATTCAGCATCCCAGCTTAGTCCTGTCGACATAATGTCGCCGGCGATCTTGATTTTTCCGGCCATGCTGCCGATGAGATCCGCACAGTTCGAGTTCTCTGGGATCAGGCGCGCGACCGCTTTACCGTGTTTTGTGATAACCACGCCCTCCGGATCGAGATTGTCTAGAATCGCCAAACACTGCTCCTTGAACCTGGAAGCATTGATGCGTTTCATACGGTCACTATATCAGACTGGTCAATATTTTTGTCCAAACGGGTACGTTATACCCGGCGCCATTCGGCGAATCGCCCCTGCCGCCCCCGCGCTGCGGATGCCGCCCCGCGCAAACGGTTATAATTTGTAAGCGAAGGGAGAATCAGCCATGGCCAAAGGAATGGATCGCAAGAAGGAAACCAAGAAGCCTAAGAAAGACAAGAAGTAGCCCGATTGGGGCAGGTTTGCGCCTGCCCCAATCCTCCCAGACCCATCGAACGGACCCCAAACAAATCATGCGCACCCAGTGGATTCAGAGTCGCCAGCAGGATCAGATTCGCACCCAGATGCACTACGCTCGCAAGGGCGTCGTAACCGGCGAGATGGAATTTGTCGCGCAGCGTGAACGCGTCGCGCCTGAAACGATTCGCGCCGAAATCGCGCGCGGCCGCATGGTGATCCCCGCCAATATCCACCATACCGGGCTCGAGCCCATGTGCATCGGCGTGGAATCGAAGTGCAAGATCAACGCGAACATCGGGAACTCCTCCACTACTTCGAATATCGATGAGGAACTCGGAAAACTGGACTATTGCATCAAGTACGGCGCCGACACGGTGATGGACCTCTCCACCGGCGGCGACATCCCGCGGATTCGTCAGGCGATCATTGCGAAATCCCCGGTTCCCATCGGCACGGTGCCCATCTACGAAGCGTTGGCACGCGTTCGGCGGCTGGAAGATCTGACCGCAAATTTGATGCTTGAAGTGATCGAAGAGCAGGCGCAGCAGGGCGTCGACTACATGACGATCCATGCCGGAGTGCTGGTTCAGTATGTTCCCCTGGCGGCGAAGCGGATCACCGGGATCGTCAGTCGCGGCGGTGCGATTCTGGCCGAGTGGATGGTCAAGAATCATAAGCAGAATATGCTGTATGAGTGCTTCGAAGACATCTGTAAGATCTTCCAGAAGTACGATGTAACTTTCTCCCTAGGGGACGGCCTAAGGCCCGGGTGCATTGCCGATGCGAGCGATGCGGCACAGTTCGCGGAGTTGAAAACCCTGGGCGAATTGACCAGCAAAGCATGGGAATACGACGTCCAGGTGATGGTCGAAGGTCCGGGCCACATCCCGCTGGACCAGATCGAGCTGCAAGTTCAGAAGGAGCGCGAGCTCTGCCACGAAGCGCCGTTTTATACACTGGGCCCGCTGGTTACGGATATCGCGCCGGGCTACGACCACATCACGTCCGCGATCGGAGCCGCACTCATCGGTTGGCATGGGGCCAGCATGCTGTGTTACGTCACGCCGAAAGAGCACCTGGGGCTGCCCAATCGGGAGGACGTAAAACAGGGCATTATCGCCTACAAAATCGCGGCTCACGCGGCGGATCTGGCGCGTCACCGGCCGGGTGCGCGCGATCGCGACGATGAGCTTTCCCGCGCGCGCTACAACTTCGATTGGAACAAGCAGTTCGAGTTGTCTTTGGACCCTGAGACCGCGCGTGCGATGCATGACGAAACGCTGCCCGAAGAGGGCTTCAAGGACGCAGCTTTTTGCTCCATGTGCGGGCCTAAGTTCTGCTCCATGAATCACTCCAACAAGGTGGAAAGCTTCACGGAAGAAGAAGCGGCG
>JBBROU010000177.1:0-6835 GCA_038229055.1 Bryobacterales bacterium
GCTTGTCTGGCGCCGCCAGCCTGGCAAAGCGGGCGGAAGCTGCTGGTGTGCTGGGAGTCACCGATTTGACCGGAGCCAAGGACGGCATCTCCACCTTCATCAACTTCGCCAAGAGTGGCCGAGTCTGGGATCGTGACCCCGGTTGAAGCCGGGTGATTCAAAAAACACGAATTTCATTTTCCCGCTTTCGAGCATCAAGGGGTCCATCTTTACCCCGAACGCGTTCTCAATACGCAAAGCCATGTCGCTGGATAGATCCGATTCCCTTGGATTAGGCAAGTCTATTGGCGCCCAATTTTGTCGCGGCGGTGAGCCCTATCCTCAATCCACATAGACTATAAAGCGTGGACGAGTTTCGTAACGCGGGGATCGGG
This sequence comes from Bryobacterales bacterium, assembly GCA_038229055.1. GTDB lineage: Bacteria > Acidobacteriota > Terriglobia > Bryobacterales > Bryobacteraceae > JANYJA01. The sequence continues at coordinate 375 of JBBROU010000177.1, forward strand.
ATTGCGGGAGCGGGGCGCATGGCGCGGGCGCTCGGGCGATTACTTCGCGATCGCGGCGTCGATGTCGTTGGAATCGCCAGTCGAGATCCGAATCGTGCCGGCGAGGCGGCTCGGTTTATCGGGACTGAAACCGTTTCCTATCCGGAGTTGGTGCGACGGGCGGAGCGGATAATCATCGCTGTTGCGGATGATGCGGTGCACTGCGTCGCGCAACTTCTAGGGCAGTCGGGGATGGATCGCGGGACGGTTCTGTATACCTGTGGATCGCTTGGAACGCTCACAATCGAAGGCGTCTCGTGCGGAATGCTGCATCCGTTGCAGACGATTGCGTCCGTGGAACAGGGCGTAGGGAGTTTGCCGGGATCGACGTTTGCGATTTCGGGTGATGCGGAAGCAACGGCTTGGGCGGGCGAGATGGTGCGAGTGCTCGATGGGCGCGCACTCCGAATCCGGCCGGGTAGCGCCGCCATCTACCATGCAGCGGCAGTGATGGCGAGTAATTATGTTACGGCGATGATGGCGTCGGCGGTGGAGTTGATGGACGCGGCGGGAGTGGGTGAGGAAGAAGCGCTGACGGCGTTGGCGCCACTGCTACGGACAAGCGTGGAAAATACACTGACACTGGGGCCCAGGCCAGCGTTGACCGGTCCCATCCAGCGCGGCGATGCGGCAACTGTCGCGCGTCATTTGGCTGCTCTGCGCGAGGCCTCGGAAGAAACGCAAGCGCTTTATCGTGCCGCGGGACGGCAAGCGCTTCGGGTGGCCGCGCACCCCAACGCAGAGATTGAGAGACTCTTGAATGGGTGAGGCAGTGAAGAAAGTTCGCACCGTCGATTTGAAAGAAAAGAAGCGGCGCGGCGAGAAGATCGCGATGCTCACCGCCTACGACGCAACCATGGCACGACTCATGGACCGGGCGGGCATTGACGTTCTGCTGGTCGGCGACTCGCTCGGGATGGTGATCCTGGGCCACGACTCAACCGTTCCGGTGACACTCGACGACATCATCCATCACACGCGGGCCGTGACTCGCGGGGCGCGGCGCGCGCTGGTGGTAGCGGACATGCCATTTCTGAGTTACCAGCTCAACGAGAAAGAAGCGCTGCGCAATGCCGGGCGGCTCATCCAAACAGGCGGCGCGGCGGCGGTGAAGATGGAGGGCGGCCAGAGCGTTGCGGGCACGACGCGCCGGTTGGTCGAGGCCGGGATTCCGGTGATGGGGCATCTGGGGCTGCTGCCTCAACATGTGCATCAGTTGGGCGGATATCGCCGGCAGGCGCGAGCGGCACGCGATGCGGAGCAATTGTGCGAAGACGCGCGGTCGCTGGAAGAAGCGGGCGCGTTCGCGATCGTGCTGGAATCGATTCCGACAGATCTGGCACATGCGGTGACATCGGACTTGAGCATTCCGACGATTGGGATCGGCGCGGGCCCCCACTGTGATGGGCAGGTGTTGGTGAGCTACGACGCATTTGGATTATTCGACGACTTCGTGCCGCCCTTCGTCAAGCAGTACGCGCAGTTGGGGCAGACACTGATTGCGGCGGCGCAAGCGTACGCCGATGACGTGCGGAGCGGGCGTTTCCCGGCGAACGGCGAAGGTAAGTGATCGCGCGGCTCATTGCGACTAAACGCGAACTCGACGAAAGGCTGGATTCCATTCGCAAAGCGGGGCGCTTGATCGCTCTGGTGCCGACCATGGGCGCGCTGCATGAAGGTCATGGACGGCTGATCGACACTGCGGTTCGGGAGACGGGATGCGTTGTCGTCAGCATCTTCGTGAATCCGATTCAGTTCAATCAGCAGAGCGATTTCGAGCGGTATCCAAGGCCGCTCGAAGCGGATGTTGCGTTCTGCGCAGCGCGTGGCGCGGTCATCGTGTTCGCGCCGTCCGCCGACGAAATGTATCCGCGGGCGCAGCGGGCCTTTGTCGAGGTCGAGCGCGTCAGCGACGGTCTGTGTGGCGCATTTCGACCGGGGCATTTTCGGGGCGTCGCGACCGTGGTGCTGAAGTTGTTCAACATCGTGCGTCCGCAGCGCGCGTATTTCGGGCAGAAAGACGCGCAGCAACTGGCGGTGATCCGTCGCATGACCGAAGACTTGAACGTGCCAGTTGAAATCGTGGAAGTGCCAACCGTGCGGGAGACCGATGGACTGGCCCTGAGTTCGCGCAACCAGCATCTCAACGCGGAGCAGCGGGCCGTCGCGGTGGTGCTGCATCGGGCGCTACAGACGGCGGCGGCGAAGATTGCCGGCGGAGAACGAGAGCCGCGCGAAGTAGTGCGCGCGGCGTCGGGAGTCTTCGACGGATTGCAAGACGCGCGGCTCGAATATCTGGAAATTGTGGATCCGGATGAGATGCAGCCGGTCGACCGGATCGCCGCGCCGGTGCGAATTGCTTGCGCGGCGTGGGTGGGATCGACGCGGCTGATCGACAACGTGCTTTGCCGGCCCGGCCAGGTTTAGACAGCAATTGCGTGGCGGCGGCAGACGCCGGAAAGCATCTCCCAGAGGCTCTCTAATACGTCGGCAACGGACTTCTGAATGGCGGCGAAATTCGTATCGTCGACGCGAGAGGCGAGAAGGTGGCGCTCGACCGAGGAGTGCTCGCGATCGGCTTCGATGTGGACCTTGAAGTATTCGAGCGAGCGCGCATCTTCCACGTCGTAAAACTTCACAAGGCCGTCGATTTTGGATTCGGCGACCGCGGGAATCTGGCTTTCATACGCATAGAGCGCGGCCAGACCTTCGGGCGTCGAGCGATCGCGGCAGACGGCGCGGAAGGTGTCCACCAACTGGCCGGTTTCACTCCAAGGCGCGGCGGATTCGGCTTCGTTGCGAGACACGCCCAAGCCTTCGGCGAAACGAAGCCAAAGTTCGGGATGGTTGGGATTTCCGGCTTCTTCGTCGATGAGATTCGAAAGGATGTGGCGGCGCGCGGCGGCGTCTTCGGTGTGGGAGTGAAGCGCGGAAAGGTAAGTCGGAAACGCGGCGACGTGCCGGTAGTATTGGATCGCGTAATCGCAAAGGGCTTCGCGGCTCAGCGTGCCGAGCAGCCAGGTTTTATAGAAGGGATGCAGCAGCAGACCCCGCTCGGCGACTTGCCGGTCGATGGCTTCGATATAGCTGTTGGTAGTTGCAGTCATAAGTCTTTCATTCTACCGTTGCGTCCGGCGCCCGAAAGGGATAGATTGATTTCTTGCCTGTGATTGTTTCCTGAAGCGGCGATTCACTTGGAACTTCGAAAGCTCAAGCTCGAAGTTCGTTCATGCGAATTAGTTTCGGGAGAAGACAGCAATGCAGGATTTACGAGCCATCGGCGCAACCGGAGAGGTGCGCGCCGGATTTGATTCATACGCCTCGCGCGGCCTCGCGCTGGGCAGAGTTTCGATAGTTCATCGCGATCAATACAGGCTGTACACAGAAGAAGGCGAGGTGCGGGCGCAGGCCATCGGGGCGCTGCTTTATCATGCGGCGAGCCCGTCGGAGTTGCCCGCGGTAGGCGATTGGGTTGCCGCACAGCGGGTGGGCGCGGGCGAGGCCATGATTCACGCGGTACTTCCGCGGAGGATGACGCTTTCGCGACGCGCGGCGGGACGGCCGGAGCAGGAGCAGATCATGGCGACAAATATCGACGTGATTTTGATTGTGTGCGGACTCGATCATGATTTCAATCCGCGAAGGATCGAAAGATATGTGACGCTCGCGCAGGACAGCGGCGCCGAGGCGGCGATCGTGCTCAATAAATCGGACGTGGCAGGCAACTTGGCGGCGCGTATAGAAGAGGCGAAGAGAATCGCGCGCGGCGCCCGGGTGCTGGCGATCAGTGCTCGATCAGCGCCGGGCATCAATGAGTTGAAGAAGCTCTGGGAACAGGGGCAGACGGTCGCGCTGCTGGGGTCGTCAGGTGCTGGAAAATCGACGATCGTGAACCGGCTGCTCGGTGAAGAACGGCAGCACGTGCAGGAGGTCCGCGAAACCGATAGCCGCGGGCGGCACACCACGACGTTCCGGGAACTGGTGCCGCTGGCGGGCGGCGGAGCCTTGATCGATACGCCGGGGATGCGGGAGCTTCAGCTCTGGGCGAGCGCGGAGACCGTGGACGAGGCTTTCGACGACATCGCCGAGTTGGCGCGCGGATGCCGGTTTCGTGACTGCGGTCACGGGAATGAGACGGATTGCGCGGTGCAGGCTGCGTTATTCGAAGGCACGCTCGACGATGCCCGCTGGCGGAACTATCGGAAATTGCGCGCCGAGGCGGCGTTTCACGAGCGCAAGACAGACGCCCAAGCCGCGCTCGCGCAAAAGCAGCTTTGGAAGAAGATTCACAAGCAAATGCGACACGCGGGGCGAAGCACGCGAGACCGATAAGCGGGCAAGTGCGTGCGGCTATGGCGTGCGGCTATAATCATGAGTGGTCCCGTAAGGTCAACCATCGACACTCTGGAGTTTCTCTTTTAATGATTTCATCAACACAAATGCGTCCTGGAATGGTGATCAAGTTCAACAACGAGTTGTACTCGATCTTCAGCGTGGCGCACCGCACCCCCGGTAACCTTCGCGGATTCGTGCAGGCCAGGATGCGCATGCTTCGCAATGGCATGATGACCGAGCACCGATTCTCGTCAGAAGATAAAGTGGAGCGAGCCATTCTCGAAGAGATCGAGATGGAATATTTGTACGACGACGGCGAATATTTCTACTTCATGAACACCGAGAACTACGAGCAGATGCACCTTACCAAAGATATTCTCGGCGATGCCGTGAATTACCTGATCCCGCAACTGCGCGTGCATGTCGAGTTCTACGAAGGCAAGCCGATGAGTGTCGAGTTGCCGGCGACCGTGGATATGACGGTGATGGAGACCGAGCCGGGGTTGAAGGGCGCGACGGTTTCGAACGTCACCAAGCCGGCCAAGATGGAGACGGGGCTGGTGGTGCAGGTGCCGCCGTTCATCGTGGAAGGCGAGCGTATTCGCGTGAATACGGCGGAAGGCACTTACCAGGAACGGGCTTAGGTCAGTTCGAGAAGAGCGGCGCGCAGTTCGTCTTCCTGATCCGGAAAAACCGTTCGCAAATCGACAAGCAGCTGGTCATCTTCAATGCGGGCGATCACGGGGACGTCGCGCGCGCGCAGATGTTTTTCAGCCGCGACGACGTTGGGGTGCCCGATGGCGATGAGCCACGTCGGAATCGACTGATCGGGCGTGGAGCCTCCGCCGATGACGGACTCGCCGGGCTGCAGTTTGGCGCCCGGCGGCAGAAGACGCTCAGCGCGCGCGCGAATTTCATCGGGGGTCATCCGGATCATGCGAATCGCGGGGATGGCGTCCCAATTTTCCAGCAGTAGGTGACGCAGGGTGGTTTCAAGCGACTGCGTGATGAGCTTGTCGAGGCGGAGCGCGCGGAACATGGGGTTGCGGCGAATGCGCGCGATGAGGTCGGAGTTGCCGGCGAGGATGCCGGCTTGCGGACCGCCGAGGAGCTTGTCGCCGCTGCAGGATACGAGGTCGATTCCGGCGTCAAGACTCTGACGCACCAGCGGCTCGGCGATGCCGAAGGGCCTGAGATCCACGAAGCCTCCGCTGCCAAGATCTTCATAGATGGGAACGGCGCGCTCGCGGCCCAGGGTGGCGAGGTCCGTGAGCGACGGGCGTCCGGTAAATCCGGTCATGTGAAAGTTGCTGGGGTGAACGCGCAGCAGGAGTCGCGTGCGCTCCGTGATGGCATCGCGATAATCGTCGATGCGCGTGCGGTTGGTCGTGCCGACTTCAACGAGAATGGCGCCGGAGCTGCGCATGATATCGGGGATGCGGAAGCCGTCGCCGATCTCGATGAGTTCGCCGCGCGAGACGATGACTTCGTAACCGGCGGCAAGTTCGTGCAGCGCCAGGTAGAGAGCGGCAGCACCGTTATTGACCGCGATGGCAGGCTTGCCGAGAAGGCGCTCTAGCAGCGGGGACGTGTGTGCATCACGCTTACCGCGCTTGCCGGAAGCGAGATCGTATTCAAGATTCGAGTAGCCGGTGAGCGGGGTGAGGGGGCCGAGCGGGGCGCGTCCCAGATTTGTGTGGAGCACAACGCCGGTCGCATTGATCACGGCGCGGAGAGAAGGAAGAGCGAGGCGCGCGAGCGCGGAAGTGACGGTTTGATCGATCGGCGTGACGGAAGCGTCGTTCGTGATGGCTGCGCGGGCGTGGTCGAGCGCTCTGCGAATTTCGGCAACAACGATGGCGTGCGGGAATTGAGAGGTGGCGCTGCCGAGGCTGGCGAGGACTTCGTGAACCGAGGGCAGGTCGCGAAAGCGGACGGAGGCAGGTCGGTCGGGCAACCTTGATGGTAAGAGTTGTGGAAGCATGCCGCAACCGACTACACTGAGAGATTCGGGGCGTGGCTCAGCCTGGTAGAGCGCCTGGTTCGGGACCAGGAGGCCGGAGGTTCGAATCCTCTCGCCCCGACCA
>JBBROU010000178.1:0-6820 GCA_038229055.1 Bryobacterales bacterium
ACCTACTGACTCTGATAATCCCGTCCCTTGTGACGCCGGGCGAGCAGTGCTGTTCATCGTTGCCATGCTGATTCTCTTTCCCGCCCTGCTCACTAATTGCGGTCACACAAGTTGTCTCAGTCATGTTGGCACAGAGGGCAAGCGCCCCTATAACGAACAGCCGGATATTGTCCACGCAAAGTAGTGACGTCAGCAGGTAGGGAAAACGTTGACTCTACGCCGCGTCTTTGCCGTACTCCTTCAGCTTGTTGTGCAGCGTCTTCAAGCTGATCCCCAGAATCTCCGCCGCCCGGGTTTTATTGTTCTTAGTATGCTCGAGCGTCCTCAGAATCAGTCCCTTCTCGGCTTCCTCCACCGTCGTCCCGATCGGCACGCTCAAACTGTCCGGCGTATCGGCCGAAACCGGCAAAGGACTCTCCGCGCCCGCCACGGCGCCAACCGCGAGCAGCGCAGTTGGCTTCGTTTGAAAGTTTACCGGCAGCGCCGAAATCGGCACCGTTCCCTCACCGGTGATAATCACCGCGCGCTCAAGCGCATTGCGAAGCTCGCGAATATTCCCCGGCCAATTATGCCGCTGGAATGCCTCCACCACCTGAGGAGAAAGATCGATCACGCGTGTGTCGTGCTTCTTGTTCAGATCCGAAATCAGCGATTCGCAGATCGCGACAATATCGTCCTTACGATCGCGCAGCGGCGGCAGGTGAATATGGAACACGTTCAGCCGGTAGTACAAATCCTCGCGAAGGCTACCGCCGCGGACCGCATCGTCGGGCACTTTGTTCGTTGCCGCCACCACGCGCACATCAACTTCGAATTCCGTCTTTCCGCCCAGCCTTCGCACCTTGGAGTCTTCCAAAATACGCAACAGTTTTGCCTGCGTCAGCGCCGGCATCTCGCCGATCTCGTCGAGCAGCAAAGTGCCGTGCTGCGCCACTTCGAAGCACCCGGCCCGCCTTTCCGAAGCGCCGGTGAACGACCCCTTCTCGTGGCCGAACAACTCGCTCTCGATCAGCGTTTCCGGCAGTGCCGCGCAATTAATTGCTACAAACGGCCCGTTGTGTCGCGGGCTCAGCATGTGCAAGGTGCGGGCCACCAATTCCTTGCCGGTCCCGCTTTCGCCGGAAATCAACACGCAGGCCTTGCTCGGTCCGGCCTGTTGCAGCAGCGCGAAAATCTCCTGCATGCGCGGCGAATTGCCCACCATTTCGCCTAGCGATCCCTTGTACGAAAGCTGCCGCTCCAGCGTTCGCTTCTCCCGCCCCAAAACGTTGTGTACAGCCGCACGGCGCAGCAGTGCCTGCATCATCGCCGGCTGCACCGGCTTCTCTACAAACCAGTACGCGCCCATTTCATGGACCGCGCGGATCCCGGTCTCCACGCTGCCGAATCCAGTCACCACGATCGTGGGCGGCATGTCCCCGCGGTCCTTCAGGTTGCGCAGCAGCTCATACCCATCCATATGCGGCATGTTCAGGTCCGTCACCACGACATCCGCCGCGTAGTGCTCCAGCTTTTCCAGCGCCTCTTCACCGTTGCAGGCGGTTTCCGCGTTCATTCCCCATGCCTTCACCATCCCGGCTAGCCCGGTGCGCGATCCGCTTTCGTCATCGACAATGAGAATATTCAAGAGTTTGTCCATGCAGAGCTATTCATCTCCTACAATCATATAAGCACCGAAGCAGTGTGTCTCGTCCCCGTCCCGGACCCGTGCGATTCGGTACCACAAGCGCATGATTCTCCATTACATCGAAAGTGCCCGCCGCCGGGTGCTGTGGAACGAGATGCTTGCCCAGTTCGCCCTGGCGGCCACCATCATCATGGGCGGTGTTGTCCTGATCCTGCTATTTGGTACACAAATTCTAAACTGGCGGTTGCCGGTCGTTTTGGCCGTGCTCGCCATAGTGGCCGGCACGTACCGCGTAGCCCGCGGGCTCCCTTCGCTTTACCAGGTCGCCATCGGCGTGGACCGCCGCGCGCGCCTGCATGACGCCCTTTCGACCGCGCTCCATTTCAGCGACACCGCTCCGGCCAGCCCGACTCATATGGCGCAGTTGCAGCAAGCCGAACAAGCCGCTGGCCGCCTCCCTCTCGCCGACGCCGTACCCTTCAACACCCCCCGCGCTCTCTACGCCATGGCCGCCCTCGGTCTTCTCGCATCGAGCCTGTTCGCCTTGCGTTATTTAGTCGAACACCGCCTGGATCTACAGCCCCCGCTTGCCCGTGTTCTGCTCGATAGCTTCGGCATGAACTCGCAGGACACCGCGCCGCGTAAATCTGCGCAAAAGCGATCCAGCGCCGCCAAACAAACCGAAGATTTCCTCAGCAAGCTGGGCATCACCCTCCCCGAAGCGCAGGATCAAAAGGCTGGGGCGCTTGATGCCGCCCCGAGTTCCGCGCTCGATTCCGTCGGTGTCCCAAACACCGAGCTCGACAAAGGCCAGCTTTCCGGCAAGGGAATGGACCCCAAAGGCGATGGCTCCGAAAAAAGGAAGGCTGAAAATGGCGGCCAGGAATCTGGCGATAAGAGCGGCCCGCCTTCCAGCGGCAAGACTCCTTCCGATAATCCCGCGGGCAGCCGCGAAGGCCCTCAGCAGGGCGAGCAGGCGGCTACGAAACCGGGCAACGCCAGCGATACTTCCAGTCTGATGTCGAAGCTGCGCGATGCCATGTCGAACATCTTTTCGAAAGCCAAGCCGCTGCCCAACGGCAATGGCCAGAAACCCAGCACCGCGCAAGGCAAGCTCTCCGGCGCACAGACCCAGAGTGCGGAGAAACCCGCGGCTCCCGGCAAGGGCCAGCAATCCCCCGGTCAGCAGTCCCAGGATGCCGAGGATGGCGAACAGCAAGGCAATTCGGAAGATGCTCAGAACGCCACCGGGAAAGGCGCCGGCAAGAGTTCCGATTCCCAGCCAGCCTCGCAGCCCGGCAGTGGCGCCGGCAAGCAGGATGGCCTGAAAGAATTGAAGGCCGCCGAACAACTGGCCGCTATGGGTAAGCTCAGCCAGATCATCGGCAAGCGTTCCGCGAATGTTACCGGGGACATGACGTCCGAAGTGCAGTCCGGCTCACAGCAACTGCGCACCCCTTACGCGCAACGTCAGGCTCAGCACAGCCAAACCGCTGGCGATATCAGCCGTGATGAGATACCGGTCGCGTTGCAGTCTTACATCCAGCAGTACTTCGAAGAAGTCCGCAAGCAGGCTGCCCCAGCCAAAAACAAAATCGCGAAGCCTTGAACCAGACCAGCGATTACAGCTCGGTCTTCACCGTCCAGGGATGCTTAATCCCTGCGTCGCGATCGTCAACCCGGTCGTAGATGTAGACGTTCGACACCGTTCCTAACGACTCGTTGTAGAGGCTCTCCAGCCCCAGCGCCTCCCGCAAATCTTCTTGAAATTCGTGCACCGCCTTCAACTCCGACGCCAGGGCAGGCTTCCGCTTCCCCGACGGCGCTTGGAAGAATTTCTGGTACCCGCCATCCACAAGCACCCCTATCTCGGAACCCATCGCCAATCCGGCGCGCTCCACAACCTTCGGGTGTTCGCCCGGAACGTCTTCGAGCACCGCAGCCACGCAGCCGCGGCTCACTCTGGCGCGCCCCCCGGCTCCCGCCTCCGTCGCGAAGCCAGCTTGCCTGGCCTTGTCCAAATAATCCTGAAAACTAAACTTCTTCGGCTTCTCGCGACGGAAAAACATATGCTTCTGATTATGGCCAGTCAACGGGGACCGAAGCAACTGGGCGCCGCTCTCAGGCCTATTCTTATTGTGTGATTTATGGTACGATCTTGTGTCAGTGCCAGACCGGGCCCAAGTCGAAGAAACCCTCAGAAGCGCTTTAGGCCAGGCGCGTATGAACTACCGGATCAAGTCCATGGATTTCGAATCCATCAGCGCTCCCGAGCAGGTAAAAAATGCCACGGCCGAGCACGCCCAGGCGCATGCGCAGCTAGCTCGTGCGTCGCAGCGGTTCAACGATTTCGTGCTGCGCGGCATCGTCCCTGAGGACCTGCGCGATCTGCGCAAGTCCGCCACTCACTCTTCTTAAGCGCCTGTTCTTCTCGCGACAGCGGCATCGTTGCCGCAGAATCGGTCCAGGTCGCGTTACCGTGACGTTCCGCCATCCGTCATGTTTTTAGAAGTTCTATTTTGATGCGCGCCGGAATCCCCCGGCCTGCACACTGAATCCAAATTACTTAAACTCAAAGTTACCGCTAACTAACGTCAGCTTAACATGTGGATTGTCCGCCTAGCCTTACGCCGCCCCTACACGTTCGTGGTCATGGCCGTCTTGATCGTCATCCTCGGCATCGGCGCGATCGTGACCATGCCCACGGACATTTTCCCCAACATCGATATTCCCGTGGTCAGCGTCATCTGGACCTACGGCGGCATCTCCCCGGACGAGATGGCGCAACGCATCGTCACCATATGCGAACGCGCGATGACCACCACGGTCAATGACATCGAGCACATGGAGTCCACCTCTTACAGCGGCGTCGCCGTGATTAAGGTGTACTTCCAGCCGTCCGCAAAGGTCGAGCTCGCTATCTCGCAGATCACGGCTATCAACCAGACCATCCTGCGCGCCCTTCCCCCAGGGATTTTTCCGCCCGCCATCATCAAATACAACGCTTCCAGCGTTCCCATTCTCCAGCTTGCGCTCGACAGCCGCACGCTCACCGAGCAACAGCTTTTCGATTACGGCCTGAACTTTATCCGCACCCAGCTCGCCACCGTGCAGGGCGCTTCTGTCCCGCTGCCCTACGGCGGCAAGATGCGTCAGATCATGGTCGATCTCAACCCTGACGCCCTCTACGCCAACCACCTTTCGGCGACCGATATTTCCGCAGCGGTCAACGCACAGAACCTCATTCTGCCCGCCGGCACCGCCAAGATCGGCGATCGCGATTACCTCGTGCGTCTCAACTCGAGTCCTTCGGTGGTCTCGGCCCTGAATGATTTTCCCGTCCGCACCGCCAACGGCGTGACGGTTTACATCAAAGACGTCGCCCAGGTGCGCGATGGCTTTGCCGTACAATCCAACATCGTCCGCCAGAACGGCCGCCGCTCCACCCTGCTGACCGTGCTAAAGAACGGCAATGCCTCCACTCTTGAAATCGTCAAACAGGTCAAAGAGACACTTCCGCGCATCATGGCCGGCTTGCCTTCCAGCCTCAACATACACGAGGTGGTCGACCAATCCCTCTTCGTGCGCGCAGCTATCTCCGGCGTCCTGCGTGAAGGCATCATCGCCGCGGCTCTCACCGGCCTGATGATTCTGCTGTTCATTGGAAGCTGGCGCAGCACCATCATCGTGTGCGTGTCCATTCCGCTCTCCATCCTGACGTCGATCGTCATACTCGACGCCTGCGGCCAAACCATCAACGTGATGACGCTTGGTGGTCTCGCGCTCGCCGTGGGTATTCTGGTCGACGACGCTACCGTCGAAATCGAGAACGTTCACCGCAACATGGGGCAAAAGAAGCCCATCACCCGCGCCATCCTCGATGGAGCCTCGCAAATTGCGGTGCCGGCATTTGTCTCCACGCTTGCCATCTGCATTGTGTTCGTGCCCGTCCTGCTCCTCACCGGCGCCGCTAAGTATCTGTTCACTCCACTTGCCATGGCCGTCGTTTTCGCCATGCTCACCTCTTACCTGCTTTCGCGAACTCTGGTGCCCACCATGGTTCATTACCTCCTCAGATCGGAGGTCGCCCTCTATGCCGCCGGCGAAGATGGCCACGAAGCGGAAAGCAGCGGCATCATTTGGCGCGTGCACCACGCCTTCAATCGCCGCTTCGAGCAAGGCCGAGTCAGATACAAACGCGCGCTGAAGTGGTCGTTGAACCACCGTGCAATGGTCGCGATCCTGTTCGCAGTTTTTTGTGCAGGCTCTTTCTGCCTCACCTTTTTGATTGGCCAAGACTTCTTCCCGTACATCGATTCCGGCCAGATGCGCCTCCACGTGCGCACTCCTGAAGGCACCCGTATTGAACAGACCGAGCGCATATTCGGTGAAGTTGAAGACGAGATCCGCACTCTGATCCCAGCCAGGGAGATGGCGAACATCATCGACAACATCGGCCTCCCCGGCGGCGGAATCAATCTCGCCTTCAGTGATAGCTCCACAATCGGCAGCGGTGACGGGGAGATTCTTATCTCGCTCAATCAGGAAAAGCACGGCCCCACACAGGAGTACCAACGCAAGCTTCGTAGTGATTTGCGTGCCAAATTCCCCGATCTTATATTCTTCTTCCAGCCCGCCAACATCACCAACCAGATCTTGAACTTTGGGCTTCCCGCCCCCATCGACGTCCAAATCGTCGGTCGCGATGCGGCCGGGGGATTCCGCCTCGCGCAGGAACTCGAACGCCGCGTCTCGCTGATCCCTGGTGCCGTCGACGTCCATGTTCACCAGCAGGTCGATTACCCCGAAATCCGCGTCAATGTTGACCGCACCAAGGCCGGTGAAGTCGGCTTGACGCAGCGCGATGTCGCCAACAGCGTCCTCATATCGCTGAGCTCGAGCGGCCAGACCGCGCCCAATCAGTGGCTCAATCCAGCCAACGGGGTCAGCTACAACGTCGCGGTCCAAACTCCGCAGATTCGAATCGATTCGTTCGATGCGCTTCGCCGCACCCCACTCACCAACCCATCGGGCGGCGGCCCCACCCAGCTTCTCAGCAATCTCGCCTCTCTCTCCCGCGGAAGCTCGACCGCCATCGTGAACCACTACAACGTTCAACCTCTGTTCGATGTTTACGCCAGCGTCGATGAGCGCGACCTCGGCGGTGTCGCCGGCGAAATCCGAAAGGTGATG
>JBBROU010000179.1:0-6658 GCA_038229055.1 Bryobacterales bacterium
AGGCTTTGGAAGATTGTTCCCTACGGTTGATCGCGCCGCGTTTTGTTGATAGGCCGCAGTAGCCAAAAAAAGAAAAGTCAGGACGAAAGAATTCCGCTGTATGTCCACGCTGGGTGCTCCGTAAAATCGTCGCTCAAACTTATAAGCGCGATCACTCTCGGAAAAGGGCCACTTGACGGTCCAGCGGGACCTAAACCAACGTAGCCGAAATCCTAATGCACGCCGATTTCGTGGACGGCGCTGCCTTCAGGCACGCGCGCGGCATTCATGTTGCCGTCGCCGTCGAAGCTCAGCTCTTGGGCTTCGCCGATAATTTCGAGCATCGGGTCGGCCTCGATCTCGGCACGCATATTCTCGCTCAGTAGAATCGGGCTCAACACGAGGGTGTTCTTGATCCACCCGAAGCGAACATCGGCGACATCCAGCTTGCCGACCGTCATCGAGATCACTTCCAAACACTCGCGGTCGCTCGGGTAGTAAATGGGAATGCGAATGGCGGCGGGGGTGGAGGCGGTCAGGGAGTTGATCCGCGTGGGCTTCCAATCGATCTTGCGCAACAGGCGCTCGGAGATCACGTCGGCCAGGCCGAGGCCGACGCCGTTACCGTAGCTGTTGGCACTGAGATCGCGAACGAATATGCGCTCGATCTTGGGTCCTTCCCACGGATTGTACTTCCCCTGCACGGCGCGGTTGGCAACCTTCGTGTCCATGCCGGCACCGCTGATGTCTTTGCCGATTTCGTCCAGGATCAAGACGTCTAAGTCCATAGGAATCGCCCCCATCCATGACTTTACTTGAACCAAGAGTTCTTCTTCGCGCCGCTCCATCGATTCGACGGGAACGGCGGTCAACTGACCAGTGTTGTGGTGAGCGTCTTCCAGAATCGCGAGGCCGCCTAGAATCTTGCCCGAGCTGAGAACCTGGTGGCCGACGCTGCGGATCACGCGCTCCATGCCCATCTTGTAGGCGTACGTGTGATAGTGCCTTGCGCCGGAGAGCTTGCCGAGGCCAATGGCCATCATCTTGAACAGGCCGCTCTCGATTTTGCCCGCGAAATCGGTGTGCCACTTGATGCGGCCGACCAGCATGGCGCCGTCGCTATTGAACGCAGAGCGATCCATAAAGGTCTCAATACCGTCGGCGGAATGCCCGAGAGAGACGGTTTCCAGGGAGCTGACGATGGGACATCCCATCGTCTCTTGGATAATGCCGTAATGTGCCAGGACGTCGGCTTGGCCTTCGGCGGTGGCGGCTCCGTGGCTGCCCATGGCGGGGAACACAAAAGACTTCATTCCCTGCGACTTCCAGTAATCGACAACTGCCCGGACGATGGTCGCTATGTTGCTGATTCCACGGCTTCCGACCCCGATGGCGACGGTGGAACCCGGGGCAAGACGGGAGGCGAAGTCAGCACCGGCGAGCTCGTGTTGGACGGTGCCGGGGATGTTGGGCACGTGGCGGTCAGGGAAGTTCTGGCGCACGTGCAGCATGCGTGGGAAGTTCATGGCGCGATTATATCAGCGGCTCCGGCATGAGAAAATAATTTTGAGAATTCTGATTCGTCCCTAAACTCTGCGGCGGTGCGGCCGATGTATAGACAGTGGAAGCTTATGGGAACTAAATTAGCGATCGAACCGGAATCACTCGAAGCGTTCCTTCCGGCTGAGGCAGGGTTGCGCGCCCACTGCCGGCGTGTCGCTGCTTTAGCGCGGCGGGTAGCCGCCAATTTAGGGATGAGCGGGTCCGACGCCAATGCACTCGCGCACGCGGCACTGGTCCATCACTACCCGGCAGCTCTGCTTAAAAGCGATGCGCGGGAGCGCTTAATGGCCGATTTGAATCTGCCGGGCCAGGAAGTGAAAAAGAAATCGCCACAATTACCCGGCGAGATTGCGTCGATACTGCTCGCGTTTCATGGCGATTCGGGCCATTCGTCGCGGGCGGAGATGGCCGGCCGCGTACTCGACTTCTGCAACATCTTCGATGAGGAGATCGAGAGTCTGCCGTATGAGGCTCGCGGTGCGGGCGAGTCGGTCGATCAATTTCTTTCAGACGGCGGTCCAGAGGCCAAAGCCATCCAAGGCTTGCGAACGGTGCGTGCTGAAGATTTGGCGGCCGCGGCAAGACGGCTTCCTGAGGTTTCGTTGGCGGCAATGCAGCAATTCGACGAGTCTGCCGAGGTGATTTCCGGCAGCGAAGCGATGACAAGCGCCGTTCTGCGAATGGCAAATTCAGCATTCTTCGCTCCAGCGGCGGCAGCGACAAACGTCCGCGATGCGGTGGGTGTGATCGGCCCGGAGTTGTCGCAGCGCGTGCTCGCTGCCTTCATGGTTCAGCCCTTTTTCGCATCGCAGAGTTTTCGCTATCTTTGGTCCCACTCGCTCGAAGTCGCAGAATGGGCCGCGCGCCTGGCGGAAGCGGCAATCGGAAAGCAGGTTAATTCCGCGGACGCTTTTCTGGGCGCCTTGTTACACGATCTGGGGATCCTGGCGATGCACCGTCTGGAACCGGAGCGGGCCAGTGAGTATCGGTGGTGGAAGGAAAATGGATGTCCAGCCACGTATGCCGAGATTCTGATGTGCGGGCGCGATCATGGCTCAGTGGGAGCAGATATTCTGCGGAATCGGAAGTTTCCGGAGTCGATTGCAGAGGCTGTGGAGTTTCACCACACCCCGGAACTCAGCCGGAATCCGCTCGCCGCAATTCTTTATCTGGCTGAGATTCAAACGGGTGCGGAAGAAGATCTGCCCTCGTCGGTTCGCCGATTTGACGCGCTGCAGACAATTGGATTAAGCGAGGATGAATTCGAAAACATGCACGTCTGGCCGACAGCAATGGCGCTGATCGCGAAGTCCTGAAGGGTTACGGTGCCCATGCGGGTATTGCGTACGCATAGAACAGAACAAGCACACCGATCACGGAGGCCAGAAAGATACTGTGCCTTAGGGTGAACAGAAACAGCTTGCTTTCTTCTTCGCGGCGCATCGAGGTTGCAGCCGCGGCTACCGCGATGCTGGTCAGACTGATCATCTTGCCCATCACGCCGCCGGCGGAGTTCGCGCTTGCCATTAACACCGGATTCATCGCGAGGCGGTTAGCGGTCACCACCTGCAAATTTCCGAAAAGAGCGTTGGCGGAAGTGTCGCTGCCGGTCAGGAATACGCCGAGCCAGCCGAGCAGCGCGCTAAAGAACGGAAACATTGCGCCGGTGGCGGCGAAAGCCAAACCCATGGTCGCGGTGGCACCCGAGTAATTCATCAGGAAAGCCAAGGCGAGCACGGCGGCGATTGTGAATTCAGCGACGAGCAACTGCCGGACGGTGGCCCCGAGGACGCCGAGAAATCGTCGCGGAGACATCCGGAGGAGCAAGGCCGAACAGATCGCGGCGAAGAGACATGCGCTGCCCGAAGCGGACAGCCAGTTGAATTTGTAAATCGCGTCGTAAGGCATGGGCTTCGATACGGCGGGCGGCAAGCGCAAAACCAGGTTGTGCAGTCCCGGCCAGGGAAACGAAGAATTGACGAGGTTGAGCTTGATCTGCAGCGGTCTATAGCCCCAAAGCAGGACGAATACAACCAGCAGAGCGTACGGGCCCCACGCAAGCCAAAGCTTCCCGGCGGGAACGGGCTCGCGCGAAAGTGTCGTGGGAGTTTCGCCGTGAAGTGCGAAGGCGTCCTTCGGCTTCCAGAGACGGAATAGAACGACAAGAGATCCCATGGCGGCGAGCGAAGCCAGGATGTCGGTTAGTTCCGGTCCGACGAAGTTGGAGACAAGGAATTGAGTGCCTCCGAAAGCGAGCCCGCAGAGCGCGGCAGCGGGCAGAACACCGCGCAATGCTCGCCAACCTCCCATGACCAGGATCAGGTACGCGGGAACGAAGAGAGAAACCGGGGCGCAGATGCGTCCGACTCCGGCGCTCAAGCGATCCAGCGGGAGCGACGTAATTCCGGCCAGCGTCGTAAGCGGGATTCCGATCGAGCCGAACGCAACCGGAGCGGTGTTGGCGAGCAGGCAGATGCCGGCCGCGTAGAAAGGCGAGAAACCGAGGCCGGTAAGCATGGCTGCCGCGACGGCGACCGGCGTGCCGAACCCCGCGGCGCCCTCAATGAACGCTCCGAAAGCGAAGGCGATGAGCAAGGCCTGCAAACGGCGGTCTTCAGTGAGGCTTCCGATGGAGTTTTTGACGATTTCGAACTGGCCGGTTGCGACTGTGATGTTGTAGAGCAGGATCGCGGAGAAGACGACCCATCCGATGGGGAACAATCCAAAGGCGGCGCCGTAGCCGACCGCGCCCATGAGCTGTTGAGCGGGCATCCGATAAGCAAGAGAAGCGACGACGATAGCGGCGAGCAGGCCGGTGCTGGCGGCCATCCACGCCGGTTTTCGGAACACGCCCAGCAGGATTAAAAGAACGAAGATCGGCAGCGCGGCGACCAGCGCCGAGAGCGGCAGGCTACCGCCCACGGGGAAATATTGATGCGGCCACATGAAGCTTGAGAATGATATCAGAGTGTAGAATCGAATCAGAGCCGGATGAACAGCCGGATGAACAGTGATAATTTGCAATTGTTGATTCCGATGGCGTCCCTGATTGGGACCCTCGCGGTTGTTGTGGTCGGATTTCTGTACAACCACAGTAGGATCTCGCCGCGGGAGTATGCGACCACCTGGCGATGATCCGACTTTAACTCGCGTTTCGGAGATTTGAAAGACATCATCCGCCTCCATGGCGAGAAGCAAGATGCCAATCTGCGGCGCGTGGAGGATATGCTTCTCGGCAAATTTGCGGAGCTGGACAACCGGCTAAGCCGCATCGAAAATCATCTGCACTTATAGCGCGGCTTACATATAATCGGGCACTTCGATGCCGAGGATATGCAGCGTCCGATCAAGCTGCGCGCGGAAGTATTCCGTCATCCACAGCAGGAACACCTTCTTTTCCCGGTCGGCTTCGCCCAGAATCGGGTATTGGTGGTAAAAATTGTTAAACGTTTGTGCGAGCTGAAAGGCGAACCGCGCGACGTGCGCCGGCTCTCCGGCGGCAATCGCTTTTTCCACGGCGGTATCGGCTTTCGAGGCTGCCAACAGCATCTGCCAGAAATCTTCGGACGACAATTGCCGCGCGATGGCTTCGCGCGAGAGTTCCGTCGAGAAATCCGGCATCGCTTCGCCGCGAGCCTCCATCTTACGCATGATGTTGCGGGCGCGCACTGCCGCGTACTGCACGTATGGCCCGGTCTCGCCCTCGAAGCTCAAGGCTTCCCCGAAGTCGAACGCAATGACCGTCGTGCGCGTGTACTTCAAGAGGAAGTAGCGGAGTGCGCCTATGGCAATTTGCGAAGCGATGTAGCGCTGTTTTTCGGCAGAATCCTCAGGATGCCGCGAGGCCACTTCACGCAATGCCGTTTCGATCAGCTTGTCAATCAGATCATCGGCTTTGACGCCGAGACCCTTGCGGCCCGACACCTCGATATAGGGCTTCTTGCGATCTTCCTCGGATAGCGCAATGCCGAGATCGACGCAGCAGCGCGGCGAGAGGGCGACCATTTCGTAGGAGAAATGAATCGACTCATCGGCCTGCGCTTTGGCGCCGAGCGCTTTGAGCCCTGCGACGACGACGTCCTGCAGATAGGACTGGCGAACATCGATTACGTTGTAGACGCGAGTGGCGTGGCCGAAATCGGGATGGGGGCCGGCAGGTTCGTCGGTGGTCACCCAGACCTCGTGACCGTCGCTATAAGCGATTAACTTTCTGTAGAAAAAATCCTTGCCGAGAAGGCCGAATTTCCAAAGCTGGTATGCGATATCTTTTCCGACGTAAGTAACGGTGCCATTGGAGCGGACGATGACTTTGCTGTCTTCAGATTCCGCGGAGAAGGAGGCGGCGGGCATCACCCAGCAGCCCGCATTCTTGCCTTCGGTTTCGAGATAAATCGCCCCAGTCTGCTTGAGTAATTCATAGGCGGCAGCCCAGAATTGGAGGTGGAGAATTTCGCTCTCGCGCGGGAGAACGTCATAAGTGACGTCCAGACGCAGCATGGTTTTGAGGTGCGCTTGCACAATCGCATCGGCGACCAGATGCCCCATTTCGGCAAGATCGCCGGTGCCGGCTTCGATGGCGTGCAATGTCTCGGCGCGCCAGGCATTCTTCGTTTCGGGATCGTCGGCATAATGCTGCGAAGTGCGCGCGTAGAGGTCCCAGCAGAGAAAGTCGAATCGAGTGGTTGCGATCAGGGTGCGGACGTCGGCGGCCGTTTTGTGTTCGAGGAAATGGAATCCCGCGACCACGTCCGCAACTTGCACGCCGGTATTGTCGATATAGTTTTGAACCTCGACGCGCTGCCCGCCAGAACGCAGCATGCGCACGAAGGTGTCCCCGAGAACCGCGTTGCGCAGGTGCCCGATGTGCGCGGCTTTGTTGGGATTGATGTTGGTGTGCTCGACGACAATCTTGCCCGTGCTGGCCGGCTCGGCAGATGCAGGCTGACGCAGCATTTCCGCGTAGGCTGCGCGATCTAGGCGAATGTTGATGTACCCTCCGCCCGCAATTTCCATGGACGCGACGCCCGGCAGCGTTCCGATTTCGTCCACCAGTTCAGCGGCGATCTTCCTCGGCTGCTGCTTCAGTTGCTTCGAAAGCTGGAACGCCGCCGGCACG
>JBBROU010000180.1:0-6651 GCA_038229055.1 Bryobacterales bacterium
ACTCGAACTGTGATCTATTGGATGGTATATGTTTCGAATTATCCTGATTACCATGTTCCTGCTGGGAGTCTGCGCCGTTGCGGCCGACCGCTCCGGTAAATATGAAGGCACATACACCAGCTCCGACGGCGATTCCTCGGGCCGGCTCCGGATTGAGATTCAAAAAAACAGCGACTCGACCTGGCTCTGTAAGGTTTTCTTTACTGCCGGCGGGGACGAGATTTCGACAAAGCCGACCTCGTGCTCCGTTGACAACGACAAGATCGTAACCGAATTCGATGCACAACTGGATGGCTCGCCGTTGCACGCCAAGTTAACGGGCACGGCAGTGGATGATAAGGCCTTCGAGGGCAGCTATATCAGCCAAGGCACCTCGGGAGACGATCACGGCACGTGGAAGGTTTCGTTGCATAATCCCTCTTGAACCGCCTGACCTAAATCCCTGGACGATGTCGTCCTGAAATCTCACTGAAACATTGTTCTGTTACTTTCGTTCCGGAGGTATTCAGTGACGATGAATTTTAGATTTCGGCAGTACGCCGGCCCTTTGTTTTTGTTGGCCGCATTTGCCACGGAGGCGGGCGCCCAATTTGTGAATCGCGTGCATGACAATGGCATACACCGGGTGCTGCTGATCAGTATCGATGGCATGCACGCGCTTGACTTTCTGAATTGCTCGAAAGGAATTGCCGGCGTAAACGGGGGTGCCCCGTACTGTCCCACGCTCGCCCAGCTTGCGCACACCGGCGTGACCTATCAACAGGCCTTTGCTTCGAAGCCGTCGGATTCTTTTCCGGGCTCCGCGGCCCTCGCAACCGGCGGATCGCCCCGCACCACCGGCTTTTACTACGACGTCGCCTACGACCGGGCGCTCTCGCCGCGACCTCTCACTACTCCAGGAGGCATTACAGGCGGCGCCAACCTGTGTCCAGGCACCAAGGGAACCCAGGTAGGTTTCGATGAAACTATCGATGTGGATTTGTCGCGGCTCGATGGAGGCGGCGGTATCAATCCCGCTTACCTGCCGCGCGATCCGGCCAACGGGTGCTCGCCGGTTTACCCGCACAATTACCTTCGCGTGAACACCATCTTCGAAGTGGTGCGAGCTTCTGGTCGGTACACCGCATGGTCGGACAAGCATCCGGCCTACGACTTTTATCAGGGCCCGAGCGGAACTGGTGTTGCTGACTTCTACTCGCCTGAGATCAACTCCAATGTGGTGCCGCTGCCGTCGGTTCCCGGTTGCACCAGTGTGGTCGACACGACCGCCACGGGGTCATGGACGGACAGTTTCCAAAATATTCAGTGCTACGACTCGTTGAAAGTCCAGGCGATCGTCAATGAGATCGACGGCAAATACCACGACGGTTCCAGATCGGCGCAAGTCCCAGCCCTCTTCGGCATGAACTTCCAGGCCGTGAGCGTAGGCCAAAAGCTGGTGGAACACGGTGTCAAAGGCGGATACCTGGATTCGACGGGAACTCCCGGCACGTCGCTTCTGAGCGAGATCCAATTTGTCGACCAATCGATCGGCAAGATGGTAACTGAACTGAAAAATCAGGGCCTTTACAACGACACCCTCTTCATCATTTCGGCTAAACATGGCCAGTCTCCAATCGATCCCGCTCAAGTCCTGCGCATTCCGGCGGACGACGCCACCTTAAAGTCTCCAGGTGACATTCTGGGTTCCATGGTTGCCCAATCGGTGGAAGACGACATTTCCCTGAACTGGTTGACCGATCAGACCCAGACTGCTGCCGCGGTGCAGTCCCTCTCGGCGAATGCGGCACAGGTCGGAATCGGAGAGATCTTGTCAGGCAACGCGATAACGTTGATGTTCAACGATCCATCGGTGGATTCGCGTGTCCCGGACATCATTGTCACGCCGAAAGTCGGCGTGGTCTATACCGGCAAAAAGAAGAAAATCGCCGAGCACGGCGGGTTTTCATATGACGACACCAACGTCATGCTGCTCGTTTCAAATGCGAGCATAGCGCCCGCCGTCATCGGAACGCCCGTGCAGACCACGCAAGTGGCGCCGACAGCCGTGAGCATGCTTCGCATTCAACCCGACGCTCTCGACGCGTTCCGCATAGAAGGGACTCAGGTGCTTCCCGGGCTCACGGCGATCTCTCCGTTTCAGTAACAATCCTTCCTAAATCATTGCGCTCGGGCGGGTGCGCGGCATGAGTCGCGGGCTCGCCGAGCGCAGCGAGGCGATCCGCCCCAACCCCTTTTTATTTATAGTGGCGCGGTTCTTCGGAAGAACTGTTGGATATCGCACTTATGCTCGAACCCAACCGTATGCAACCCGACAGTCAACTTTTATACCCGTCTATACCCGTATTGTGAAAACGCGTTTGCGAGCCTACACTACTTCTCAAGCATGTAAGTTCTTTTAGGAAAAGAAAGAGACGGAGGCAAGAATGAAGTTCAAACTAACTCGGGCGCTGAGTACCGGTGCTCTATATTTCATCGCCATTGGCGTAACTGTCGGCATGGCGACTGCGGGAAACATAGCCCTCACGGGGCACGACGATGATTTCCATCAAAGCACGCAAGCACTTGCTCAGGCCGGGGCAATGCTCACTTTCGCAAGAAGCGGCTCGACGCTTCCGGTGTTGACGTTCGATTCTGGAACGGAACTGACATCGATGTTAACCACCCTGGGTATCCCGTTCACGAACGTGGATCCGAACAACGCGGCAGCCGTGACCAGCGCATTATTTAATAACTCGCTGTATAGCGCCTTCGCGGTAGCATCGGATACGTCGTGCGGCGGATGCGACAACAGTCCGACCGGCGAAGCCAACATCGCGGCGCAATCGGCGGCAATCGGGAATTTTCTGAACGCCGGCGGTGGAATTGTAGGTTTTGCGGGCGCAGACAGCACAGGCTATTACGCCTTCGTGCCGCAAACGGCGACCTCCGTTGGTGGAGCGCCATCAAGCGGGTATACAGCGACCGGTGTCGCGGGGATCCCCGCGGTGAATGGCGACGCCACTCACAATTTGTTCTCCAATCCAGGTACGAGCGGTGAATCGGCGTTTTTCCAGATCGCGGAGGTGAATTCGATTGGTAACGGTACTCTTCCACCACCTGCGGCGTCGACGCTGGTTTGCATGTCCTGCACCGTGTCTGGTGGCATAATTGGCGGCGGTGGCACTGCTCCCGAGCCGGCAACTTATATGTTTATGACGGGAGGCCTCGCCGGTCTCGCGTTGATCCGGAAACTCCGCAAAGCAGCCTAGGGGTTCCGTCCGTTTAGTTTGGCGCCCGTTTACGCAAAAAGGGCCGCGAGTTCTGACTCGAGGCCCTTTTTGCGTGTCATCACCCCCACATTTCGATTCCCCTTCAAAAGCTCAAAGCGCCGGTTCTGAGATACTGTCCAGTTGATCCCAATCGACTCAACCGGCACACCGCTGCAGCGCGTCGCCATGTATCTGGCTTTGGCGTCAGCCGTTTCGATCCTGCTCTCCATCGCCGTCTCTCAAATTTTGCTCGGGCTCGCTCTTGCCGCGCTATTTGTGTCCGGGACGAAGTTGCGGCTCCCGCCTATCTGGCTTCCGCTCGGCCTGTTTCTTCTCGGGACGCTCATCTCGTGCCTCGCTTCGGTGGACCCAAGGGCCGGCCTTCCGCAGATCCGGAAATTCTTCGTCTTCACCGTGCTGCTGGTAATCTTCTCGACCGTGCGCGACTTAGTCAACGCGCGTGTGCTGATGTTGTGCTGGGCAATCGTGGGAAGCGTGGACGCCGGCCGCGGGATCTATCAATATCTGCGCAAAGTGCATGAAGCGCATGTCTTGGGCCGCAATTTCTATGAGTATTACGTAGGCGAGCGCATCACCGGCTTTATGAGCCACTGGATGACTTATACCGGCCAGGAACTGATGGTGCTGTTGATGCTGCTGGCGTTCTTGATGTACGGCCCGCTGGGTCGCCGCCGCAATGCCATCGCGTGGGGTTTTTGCGCCACGCTGCTGTTGACCGTTTTAGCTCTCGGGGGTACGCGCGGAATTTGGGCGGCATTCGCCGTCTCCGGCTTTTATTTGTTATGGACCTGGAACTGGAAAGTGGCGCTCGCCGCTCCTTTGCTGGCGCTAACGCTGATCTGGTTCACGCCCGGGTTCGTGCACGAGCGGTTCGTCTCTATCTTTCAGCCCAAGAAGGAGACGGATTCCAATCAGCACCGAGTCGTGACTTGGCGCACTGGCATTCGCATGATCGAAGCTCACCCGTGGCTGGGGCTCGGCCCCGAAGAAGTGAAGGCGCAGTTCATGGACTACGTTCCGGCGGATATCCCGCGGCCTCTGCCAACGGGATGGTACGGGCATCTGCACAATATCTATCTGCACTATGCCGCTGAACGCGGAATCCCGACGATGCTCATGCTGTTGTGGATGCTGGTCCAGATTCTCTTTGACTACGCGCGTGCTTTGCGACGTCTGGCGCCGGGCCGCGGCGATCAGCGTTTCCTGCTGCAAGGCGGCCTGGCGTGCGTGATCGCCACCATGGTGAGCGGTCTGTCTGAGTTGAACCTAGGCGACAGCGAAGTGCTCACAGTCTTTCTGGTGGTTGTGGCCTGCGGATATCTTGCCGCGGAGAAGAGCGCGCGTGTCGCTGCATAACAGGACGATTCTACTTGCGGGCGGCACGGGCGGGCTCGGGTCGGCAGCGGCCGGTACCTTGCTTGCCAGCGGCGCACGCCTAGTAATGAGCTATCGGGCCAACCGTGAGCGCGCGGAAAAATGGAACGGGCGCGCCGCCGTTCTGCAAGCCGATCTCACGCTCTCCGACGATCGCACCCGGCTTCTGGAATCCGCTCCCGGCCTCTACGGATTAGTCGTGTTCACCGGCGATCCGGTGCGCGCCGGGTCGCCGCAGGAAGCCATGACGCGCGGTTTCCAGGTGAACTGCACCGGCCCCCTGCTGCTGGCCCGCGAGGCCGCGGAGCGCATGAAATCGAGCGGCACCGCGGGTGCGATCGTTCTATTCGGAACCATGCAGGCGGTCGCTCTGTTTCCGGGATCGACGGCGTATGCGGCCGGCAAAGCGGCGCTGGTGCATGGCGCCAGGATACTCGCCAAGGAGTGCCGGGGCCCGGCGAACGTCCGCGTAAATGTGATTTGCCCCGGCGTGATGCAAGCTGGGATGGCTTCGGCCAGCATCGCCGGCGGCAAATACGACCGCTACATCTCCGAGGGCGCGATTCCGCGTTTTGGGCGTGCTGAAGATATCGCGCGCGCAGTCCAGTTTCTGCTCGAGCCCGACAACTATATTACCGGGCAAGTACTAACCATCGATGGCGGACTAACCTTGTAGACCTACTGCGGCAAGGCGAACGTCATGATGGCCGCGCCGCTCGGCATCGTAAGATACTGGCGCCCGTCAACCATGTAAGTCATCGGGGAAGTAACCAACCGGTTCCCGGTGTTTATTTTCCAGAGATTCTTCCCGCTCATGGCGTCGAAGGCCATCAGGTAACCGTCTTCATCACCAGAAAAAATAAGCCCTCCTGCCGTTGATAGAGTCCCCGCCCAAGGCGCTTTGAAGTACTTGAAGTCCCACTTCGTCTCGCCTGTTGTGGGGTCGAGAGCCTTCAACAGCCCCGACTCCCTCTCGTCGGTAACTCCGCGAAAAACGCTGCCCCAGTAAGACTTGCCTTCCACCAGCACCGGAGGCGCGGAATAAAAAATATCGCACTGCTCGCGCACGGCGAAATAAAACAACTTGGTCTGCGGATTGTAAGACGGAGCCATCCAGTTAGCCGCTCCCGCTAGCCCCGGGCAGACCCTCTGCCCGTCCGCGCTCGGTTCGCTGTTAGGCATTAGAATCGGACGGCCCTTGCTGTCGAGTTCTTTGGCCCAAGTCTGATGCGCGAAGGGTTTCCCTAACAAGAACTCGCCCGTTTCGCGATCAAGCACGTAGAAAAAGGCGTTGCGATTGGCCTGGACCACCACCTTTCGCGGCTTGCCTTTCCAGTTCATGTCGAGCAGCATCGGGGTTTCCGCGGCATCCCAGTCGTGTGTGTCATGCGGGGTGAACTGGAAATGCCATTTCAGCTTACCGGTGTCGGGATCGAGAACGACCAGCGAGCAGGCGTAAAGATTGTCGCCCTTGCGCACGTCCCCAAAGAGATCGGGACCGGGGTTGCCGATGCCCCAGTATAGGGAGTTGAGCTGGGGATCGTAAGTGCCGGTCATCCAAGCCGGACCGCCGCCGTGTTGCGCGGAATCGCCCAGCCAGGTTTCACCGCCGGGCTCGCCCTTAAGCGGGATGGTGTAAAATCGCCAGGCGCGTTTTCCCGTTCTCGCATCATACGCATCGATGAAACCGCGCACTGCTTGTTCTCCGCCGGAGATCCCGACGATTACCTTGTCTTTCACCACCAGCGGAGCCAGCGATGCGTAATGCGTGCCCGGTACCCAGGGAGCCATCTCGGCCTGCCACACCTTGCGCCCCGTCTTGGCTTCGATGGCGACCACGTTCGAATCCGGCGTAACCATGAATAGCGTGTCTCCGAGGATGGCAAGTCCGCGGTTGACAGCGGTCGGGCTGCGGCCCGGAGGAAACGCGTGCTTGTACTGCCACAGCATCCGCCCGCTGCGCGCGTCCAGAGCGATTGCGACTCCGTGCGGCGCCGTAAAGTAC
>JBBROU010000181.1:0-6370 GCA_038229055.1 Bryobacterales bacterium
CGCTCGAAGATACTGCTGCACTTTGCGATTGAGGTCGCGTGCCGTATCGGACGGCGACACCACCTCCACTGCAAGATCCGGCGCGCCTTCAATACTGCGCTCTTCATCAATCTGCGCCATCCGTTCGCGCCGAATGAAAGACACGTCGGGTCCGCGTAGCGTGTCCGGATGTCGACCTAGGATGTAGCCCGTATCTGACGGATAAACGTGTCCGAGTGAACGGCTCCGGACAACGACCTTCAACTGAGTGTAGATCTCGCCGGCTACATCATTGTGCCGTGGATTCGGAAACGTCATCGCAACCAGTTCTCCCGCGTCGAGCTCGTACCGCAGCCCGTCCTCAAGCGGCATCCGCTCGAATTCCGCCAGCGTCAGCAGCGTCTTCGTGGTCATAGAATTAATTCTACTTCGGCCTGATCGACTACGCCGCGTCGAACAGATCTCGTGGATACACACTGAAACCTGGCCAGCTCCGGCGCGCCTTCAATATTGCGCTCCTGATCAATCTGCGCCATCCGTTCGCGCCGAATGAAAGACACGTCGGGTCCGCGTAGCGTGTCCGGATGTCGACCTAGGATGTAGCCCGTATCTGACGGGTAAACCATCCCGAGAGAATGAGCGCGCACGACAGCCTTGGGTTCCGTGTAGATCTCGCCCCCGACTCGGTTGTGCGGTGGATTCGGAAACGTGATCGCAACCAGTTCCCCCGCGTCAAGCTCGTACCGCAGCCCATCTCGACCTGCATCCGCTCGAATTCCGCCAGGGTCAGCAGCGTGTTCGTGGCCATTACATTGATTGCACTGACTGAGCTAATATTTTTGTCATGCCATCCGCCCTCAAAACTTCCCGCAAAACCGGGCGCGAACTGCGCGATCTAGTCTCCGTTGGCCCGGCCATGCTGAAAGATTTCGAATTACTCGGAGTCCGCGGTGTGGCCCAGCTCGTCAACCGAAGCCCGCAAAAGCTGTACGACGATCTCTGCTACATCACCGGGCAGCGTCACGACATCTGCTGCCTCGATGTCTTCACCGCCGCCGTCGCACAGGCGAAAGATCCGAATCTCCCGGCAGAAGAGTGCCAGTGGTGGTATTGGAGCCGCAAACGCAAACTGGCTGTAAAGAAGTAAAGCCCTACTCTTCGCTACCAGGCCGCTTCCGCCTCTCCCGGATCTCCGTCAATCGCTCTCCGATCCGCTTTTCCGCGCCGCGCTCGGTGGGCTCGTACCATTTCTTCCCCGCCATCGACGGCGGCAAACACTCCATGTCCGTAAGGGCATTCGCCGCCTGATGCGCATGTTGATAGCCCTTCCCGTAGCCCCACTCCTTCATCGCGCCCGTCACCGCATTGCGCAGATTCATCGGCACCGGCTCCGCCACGGAATTCCGCACATCCCGCTGCACCGCGCCAAGCGCCTTGTAAACCGCGTCCGACTTCGGCGCCATGCACAGATAGACCGCCGCCTGCGCCAGCGCCAAGTCACCCTCCGGAATTCCGAGGAAATGCACCGTCTGCATCACCGCGATGCACTGTTCCACCGCGCGCGGATCCGCCAGGCCGATGTCCTCGATCGCCATTCGCACAATCCGCCGTGCGATGTACATCCGGTCTTCACCGGCTTCCAGCATCCGCGCCAGCCAGTAGAGCGCCGCGTCCGCATCGCTCGACCGCACCGATTTATGCAGCGCGGAAATCAAGTTATAGTGTTCCTCACCTGACTTGTCATACAAAAGTACTTTGCGCTGCAGCGAATCTTCGACCACCTCAGGCGTCAGTTTCGGCCCCGTACTCGCCGCCACAGCCGCTTCGAGCGTGTTGTACGCCGACCGTGCGTCGCCATTGGCATGCACGGCGATCTGCGATAGAAGTTCATCGCCCGCTGTGACGCCGCGATCTCCCAATCCGTGCTCCACGTCCTTCAACGCCCGCCGCAGTAGTTCGACAATCTCCTCGACCGACAACGCTCGAAGCGCGAACACTTTGGATCGCGAAAGCAGCGCCGAGTTCACTTCGAATGATGGATTCTCCGTTGTCGCGCCGATCAGAATAATGTCGCCGCGCTCCACATAAGACAAAAAAGCGTCCTGCTGCGCCTTATTGAAGCGATGAATCTCATCGATAAAGACAATCGTTCTCCGCCCCAGTCGCCGGATGCGCTCCGCGTCCGCCATCACCGCCTTGATCTCTTTGATCCCGCTGAGCACGGCGCTAAACGGCAGGAACTCGCACTTCGTTAACCGCGCGATCAAATGGGCCAGTGTCGTCTTGCCCACGCCGGGCGGTCCCCACAAAATAATCGAACTCAGTTCGTCGCGCTCAATCTGCGCCCGAAGCGGTTTGCCCGGTCCTAAGATATGCTCCTGACCCACAAAGTCTACGAGCCGCTCCGGGCGCATTCGATCGGCGAGCGGCCGCTTCCGGTCCGTGTGCTTGATCGGCGATGTGTCAAAAAGGCTCACAAAGCCGAACTCCGCTGCCGCCGCGCTTCATACAGCAGAATCGAAGCCGCAATCCCCGCGTTCAGCGACTCCACGCCGACCGTCGGAATCGCCAAATCCAGCGAGGCCGCGCGAAATTCGTCACTCACCCCACGCCCCTCACTCCCAATCACCAGCGCGCACTTCCGCGTAAGATCCGCCTGCTCTAAAGTCTGCTGCGGATAACGCCCGTCGCGCGGAACTCCGGAAAAGATCTCGATCTTGTTCTGCTGCAGCGCCACCCGCGCCAGCGATCCATCAAGCGCCTGCACAAACGGCACGCGAAACAGCGATCCGGCGGATGCCCGAAGCGTTTTCGAATTAAACGCGCTCACCGACCCTTTCAAAAACATGACTCCCGTTGCGCCAAATGCCTCCGCCGATCGCGCGATGGTCCCCGCATTGCCTGGATCCTGCACGCCATCGAGCACCACGACCAGCGCATGCCCGCGCAGCAGATGCTCTACCGTCCACTTCGGCGGTTCGACCAGCGCCACTACGCCTTGCGTCGATTCGGTAGAGACCAGCGATTCAAAAAGCCTGTCGGCCACCACCGTCAGCCGCGGCTCGCGAAGATGCTTCACGTGCTTCTCTACGGTCCCCCGAACGCTCTCTGCCGCCAAAATCTGATGCACCCGGCAATCGCTGCGCAGCGCCTCTTCCAGCAAATGGAACGTCTCCGCCACGCAGTATCCCTGTTCGGTAAGCGTCCCGCGTGCAATCGCCTTCCGCACATCTTTCAGCAGCGGATTCGCCGCGCTGGTCAGCACTTCAAGCTTAGCCATAATGCCAGAATTCACGATATCAGCCCTGCAATTCCTCTACAATAACTAGATCATTCGATCCAGCAAACTCTGGGGGTGGGTTCTCGCGGCCGCGGTGCCGCTGGCGATGATATTGATTTATCTCGCGTCCGTCTCCATCCGCATTGCACGCCAGTCGAGCACCGACGAAGCTCAGCCCGCCGATGTCATCGTGGTGATGGGCGCGGCCGAATATCGGGGACGTCCCTCGCCCATCCTGCGCTCTCGCCTCGACCACGCCGTGCACTTATACGTCCAGCAGCTCGCTCCCCGCATCATGACTACAGGCGGCGCCGGCGGCGATCCCGTCTTTACCGAAGGCACCGTCGGCCGTTCGTATCTGATCGATCGCGGCGTTCCATCCGAAGCCATCGTCGTCGAGTCGGAAGGCGCCAGCACCATGTACTCCATCTCCGCCGCCGCCGAAATCATGCGCCGCATGGGTCTGAGTTCTTGCATTCTGGTCAGCGATGGCTATCACATCTTCCGCGCAAAACACATCCTGCAATCTTATGGAATTCAGGTGTTCGGCTCGCCGCGTGAATCGGCGGGCATGCCGAAATGGAGACGGCGGTGGCTCTATTTCCGCCAAGCTGTCGGGTACGCACTTTGGAAAATAGGAGTGAACGTTTGATCAAAATCGTCGCAATGCTTATCGCCTCTTCGGCTCTGCTTTTCGCCGCGGATCCCGCCATCGCCATCAAAGCCGGACGCCTTGTCGATGTCCGGTCGGGCACCGTGAAAACCGGTCAAGTCATCCTGATCGAGGGCGACAAGATCACGCGCGTGGGCGCTAATGTCGCCATTCCCGCCGGTGCCCACGTGATTGACCTCAGTCGCGCCACCGTGCTGCCCGGCCTGATCGATAACCATACTCACGTCATGCTGCAGGGCGACATCACCGCCGCCGATTACGACGAGCAGTTGCTTAAAGAATCCATTCCCTACCGCGCGATTCGCGCCACCGTTGCCGTGAAAACCGCGCTGATGAACGGTTTCACCACCATACGCGATCTCGAAACTGAAGGCGCGATGTATGCGGATGTCGATGTGAAAACCGCCATCGAGCGCGGCGTTATTCCCGGTCCCCGCATGTTCGTCTCGACCCGCGCGTTTGCGCCCACCGGTACCTATCCGCTGCTCGGCTACTCCTGGGAACTGAAGATGCCCGAAGGCGTCCAGATCGTCGATGGCGCGGATAACATTCGCCGGGCCGTGCGCGAGCAGATCAAGTTCGGTGCCGATTGGATCAAGTACTACTCCGATCGCGGCTACTTCATGAAAGATGGCGCGCTGCATTCCAAAGTCAACTTTACCGACGAGGAAGCGCGCGCCCTGGTTGAGGAAACCCACCGCCTGGGCCACAAGGTCGCTGCGCATGCCATGGGATGGGAGGGAATCGATTCCGCGTTGCGCGCCGGGGTCGACACCATCGAACATGGTGATGGCCTAACGGACGATCTGCTCGACCGCATGGCCAAGCGAGGCGTCTACTGGTGCCCCACGATTTACGTCGGTGCGTACGTAGCCGAAGGCCGCGCCAAAGCTGGCGCCCCAATCTGGCTGAAGATGAAAGATCTCGAGAAGGCGGCGTTCGGACGAGCGTTGCGAAAAGACGTGAAGATCAGTTTCGGCACTGACGTCGGCGGCTTCGCCTGGACCGAGAACCAGGCTAAAGAATTCGCCTACATGGTGGACTACGGCATGACGCCGATGCAGGCAATTCAATCGGCCACCATAACTGGAGCCGCCCTTCTCGAGCAGCAAGACAACCTGGGTATCATCGAGCCCGGTAAACTAGCCGACATCATTGCCGTGGACAACGATCCGTTGAATAACATTACCGAACTGGAGCACGTCAAGTTCGTGATGAAAGGCGGAGTGGTTTATAAGTGATCGCGGCGCGCGCGGCCTACGCTGTATTCCCGCGTATTCGCCGCCCGTAGAAAACCATGCCGAACAGAAGACCCGTGCCCAATAACATCCAACTCTTGGGCTCCGGCGCTGTCCCGCCGCCGCTCGTCGTCGCTTCGCAGGTTCCGGTGTCGATAGAGACCAAATTGCCTTGCAGTGTCACTGCTCCACTGCTTGCGAGAGCGCGGCCGCACGGAATCGTGGCACCAGTATTCAACGTAATGCTGGTAAGTGCGAGAATGTTGCCCGCGAAGGTCGTTGTCGTGCCGAGCGTCGCCGAGCTGCCGACCTGCCAAAACAGGCCGTCTCCCTGGCCTCCGTTGGTGAATACAACCGACGAGTTGCTCGCCGTGGTAAGTGTGCTCCCGATCTGAAACACAAAAATTGAATTCGGATTGCCCAGTGCATTAAGAGTTAAGGTCCCGGTTAATTGCGCTGACGAAAAGAAACAATAGACACCCGGAGTCAGAGTTAGTCCCCCTAAATCCTGGCCTGTTAAGTTCGTGCCGCACACTTCGCCGGCCGCAAAGTTATAGGCGGTCGTCAACGAGTTTTGGGCTTGCATAGCCACCGAATCGCCCGCGTGGCTTGTTCCGTTAAGTATTATCGAGCTGGCCCCGGTTATGGCTGTGCCGGGCCAAACTCCCAGGATCCCGTTGATCGTTGTAGTTCCCGTGTTGGTAACGGTTGATCCCGCAAGCACGGCGAAAGGGTCCGCGTTTCCAAGATCGACGTTGATGGCACCAGCATACGCACTCCGTGCCAGCACGGAAACCGCTAAGATAAAAGTCGTTCGGCTTCGCATAATTCTTCCCTTTCAATAAAATTTTAGGCGACAATTCAGCTCTAAGTTGGCGCACGAATCGTGCGCGCGTCCAGTTAAAACCGCTATTCTGCTGTTTAATGCTTTGTCCGATCGGGCTTGCGTAGTTCCTGATTAAACGATACAGCATGTAATCGGGCCACATGGGCTTCAGTCGAGCGTCCCTCATTCCGTCGGTAACTTACGATACGTTCCAGGTGAGCCGTCTGGATGCCTAGCCACATTTTGGCCTCGATTTCGCCAATGGCATCTGCGACGGAGCGCGAATTAGACCGCTGTTAATGTAAAGTTTTAGATTCCACATGGCGCTCTCCGCCTGCAAGCACCGCCCCGTCCGCGCCTACGTTGGCTGCGCC
>JBBROU010000182.1:0-6268 GCA_038229055.1 Bryobacterales bacterium
CCCAATGCCTACTTCGACTCGCTCGGGATTCCGAGATTGACTGTCCGTCCGATTGCTTAACCCGCCGAACCGCCGGATGCGGACCCGCATGTCCGGTGGTGTGGGAGGGGTGTAGCCGCGAGGCTACCCCCTATCCCGATTACAGGCCTCGCTTTTTTTAGTAGCGCGCTTTACGGGTTTGTTGCGGCCAGGCGCCGATCGCCGCGAGTGCTGCCCCGGCAACCAGTTCAATGGCGCGCTTGCACTCACCCGGGTCGGCGAAAGTGTACGGCGTGAAAAACAACCCGCGCGCCAGCAACACCAGTGCTGCCACGCTAAAAAGGAAAACGAGCCAGCGGAGCTTGCCGCTCATTGCCAGCAGCACCGAAATCAAGCCAAGCGCTCCAAGCCCAAGCAACCATTCCATCAGGCGAGCCCCAGACCAAGGCAGCCAGCCAATCTTGAGTTCCGCCTGGTGGCTGAGCAATGCCAACACCGCCACCCCGATTGCGAGCGCGCTGAGTATCGCCTCGAACGTCCAATTGTACACCCGGAGTACATCGCGGATTATTCTCAACGGCTGTGTTCCCCCCGAAAAAACGAAAACACTCAGTCTATCAGAGGGTCGCGCCAACGGTCACCAATGTCGCTATCGGGTTTCCAATCACCTAAACCCTTGGGACTCTTGTACCTACTGCATCCCGTTGGCACCCGGACGGCTTGACTGCCAAAAATAATACAGCTAGAATGATCAAGTCCGGCAGTTTACCTGAAAACCATGACATTCGAGGACGGTCTGAGCGGGAGAGCGGAAGATATTCTGCGCTCCATCGTGCGCGCTTACATCGAGACCGGTGAGCCGTTAGGTTCCCGTACCATTTCGAAGCTGCGCAACAGCTCTCTGAGTCCGGCTTCGATCCGGAATGTGATGGCGGATCTTGCGGATGAAGGCTATCTTGCGCAGCCGCACACGTCGGCGGGACGCGTGCCGACTGAGAAAGCTTTCCGCTTTTATGTGAAGAGCTTGAGGGCTAAGCCAATGCCCGCCTCGGAACGCGAGCGGGTGAGCGCGCAACTGAACCAGGAACATACGGTGGAAGCGCGCATCGAGTGCTCGTCCCGCATCCTGACGGATTTGACCCGGAATGTGGGGATTGCGGCAGCGATGCCGGCGACTTCTCAGGAGTTGGAGCAGATTGAACTTCTCACCTTGAGCGACAAACGGGTGCTGATGATTCTGGTCACGCGCGATCGCATGGTGCGGAATCGCGTGGTGACGGTCGACGAAGTAATCTCGCAGGACGATTTGAATCATCTGCGGAATTACGTCAATTTGAACTTCGCCGGATGGCAGCTCGGCGATGCGCGTCGCGAGTTGCTGCGGCGCATTGAGGAGGAGCGCGCGGCGTACGATGCCGTGCTGCAGCGCCTCACCATTCTTTATGACAAGGGATTGCTCGAGCTCGACGGCAACCCGCGTATCCACATGGAGGGTGCCTCGAATCTGGTGGGCCTCGACTTGCATCTCACGCGGGAGAGGATGCGCGATTTGTTCCGCGCACTGGAAGAAAAGAAGCGCGTTGTGGACCTTCTGGACCGGTTCATCGAGCAATCGAGTGGCGAGTTAGGTATTCAAGTGGGGCTGGCGGACGCTCATCCAGCGATGAAAGAGCTTTCTCTGATCGGACTTTCTGTTTCGCTGCCTGGCGGCTTGATTGCCCGCATAGCGGTGCTGGGTCCGATTCGGATGAACTATGAGCGGGTGATGTCTTCAGTAATGCAGATGGGCCGGGAACTAGCTTCCGCCCGGCCGTAAACGGCGCGCGCTGAACACGTCTGTTAATCTTTAGGTGTTTGTGAGTGGGAAATATGGCGAATCCGAATAGTCCTGGTGTTTCAGCAGAAGAGAACAGCAATGCCCCGGAAGAAAACCTCAGCACGGCAGACTTGGCCGCGCAGGTGAGCGCGCTGACAGCGGAGCGAGATCAAGTAGCCGCCGAAAAGGCCGAGTTGCAGGATTTGGTGCTCCGGCGCCAAGCCGACTTCGACAATTTCCGCCGCCGCAGCGAGCGCGACCGTTCCGAATTCGTCCAATACGCGGGAATGGAATTCGTGCGTGAGGTGCTGCCGGTTCTGGATGATTTCGAGCGGGCTATGAATGCCAACACCGTCAGCAACGATTATTCGAAAGGCATCGAGCTGATCTATCAACGCATGGTGGACGCGTTGAAGAAGATGGGTCTGGAGCCGATCGAGACGGTGGGCAAGACCTTCGACCCGCACGTGCATCAGGCAGTCGAAAAAGTTCAAAGCGAGGACGCCGAGGACCATTCCGTCCTTGGGGAATATCAGAAGGGCTATCATTTCAAAGGAAAGCTGCTGCGGCCTTCCATGGTAAAGGTGGCGGTAAGGTCGTAAAAGCGAATCAGCTCATGCCTGTGGCGAAACGAGACTATTACGAGATTTTGGGAGTGAGCCGCGACGCCGACGATTCGCAGCTCAAAGCCGCTTATCGCAAGCTGGCGCTGCAGCATCATCCGGACCGCAACCCCGACAACCACGAAGCCGAGGAGCGCTTTAAGGAAGCGGCTGAAGCTTATTCGGTGCTGACCGACGGGCAGAAGCGCGCCGCGTACGACCGCTATGGCCACCAGGGTGTATCCGGCGTGGGTGGCGGGCAAGGATTCAGCCAGGACTTCGATCTGAGCGACATCCTGAACCAGTTCGGGTTTGGCGACATCTTTGGCAATGCGGGCGGACGGGGACGAACCCGGGCTCAACGCGGCGAAGATGTTCGTTATGATCTGGAGATCAGCTTCGAGGACGCGGCGTTCGGGATGAGTGCCGAAATTCAGGTGCCGCGTTCGGAAACTTGCACGCACTGCGATGGAAAAGGTTCTGAGCCAGGCACGGCGCCGGTAATGTGTCCGGCTTGCAAGGGCCGCGGCGAGACCATTTATCAGCAGGGCTTTCTGTCTGTGCGGCGGACCTGCAACCACTGCGGTGGAGCTGGAAAGATTATCCGAAACCCGTGCCGGGAATGCCGTGGCGAAGGATCGAAGCGCGTCAACCGGAAGCTGAAAGTGAACATCCCGGCGGGCGTCGCCGACGGCAATCGATTAAGGCTCTCACAGGAGGGTCAGCCGGGCCTGAACGGCGGCCCCAGCGGCGATCTGTATGTTTTCCTGAAAGTTCAGGAGCATGCGTTCTTCGAGCGTCACGAGAACGATCTGCATTGTTCCATTCCGATCACGATCGCGCAAGCGGCTCTCGGCGCGGAAATCGCGGTGCCGACGCTGCAAGTCACCCAAAACCTGCGGATTCCGGAAGGCACGCAGAATGGCGCGACGTTTCGGCTGCGCAATCACGGCATTGCGGTGGTGAACGGGCACGGGCGCGGCGATATTGTCATTCACATCGAAGTGAAGGTGCCGGCCAAACTGACGCGCGAGCAGCGTCATCTTTTCGAACAGTTGCAGGAAACTCTGCCGGTCAACAACGAGCCCAAGGAAAAGGGCTTGTTCGAGAAGGTCAAAGACTACTTCATGTGAGGTTCCGGTCCAGCCAGCCTAGACGCTCCATTTGCGCCTCGAACTGGCCGGCGGCGCACTCCAAATTGACATAGCGGAATCCCTGCTTTGCGGCTAGCCGCGAAAGCGACCCATCCTCGCTGCCGCGCTTGCCGGTCTGCAGCACAACGTTGTAAGGCGATTGCGCCAGTTTTTCGAAATCGCCGGCATCCGTGGCCAGAAAGAACTCGTGAGGCCGCTCGGGCTGCCGGATGGACACACGGTCGCTATCCGGCTGCTCGTCAAACACGGAATAAGCTTCCGAATTGTTGTGGAGCGCGACCAGCAAACCGTCGTGCGGCGGAATCAAGTGTTTCACGAGCCGCTGCGCGCCATGCTCCAGGAACTCGGCCGCGGCGGCCATTCGATCCGGCGTCCAATCGGGATTTAGCTTACGCAAATTGGCGGTGGCGCCCTCGCGGGAGAACATCCGGTTCGGGTCAAACAGACCGCCATCGATTGGCGCGTTACGTTCGGAATTCGTGATCAGGTAGGCGATGCCTGGGTGGGTTTCCATGTGGATTTCGAGCACTTTGCGCGCCGTGGCTTCGTTTCCGTGAATGAGCAAATACCGCCGGGATCCATGCCCGTAACGCCGCACCCGGAACCGGATTCCGGCCCAGGTAAGATAATGACGGTGGAAGAACGGCAGGAAGAGAAAAGAGCGCCGGCGCATTGACTCCCGCAGTGTACACGATCGTCACTGCAGAGGCTTTGGACCCAGCCACTGCACAGCTGTTCCCGCACACCGCGCGTTTCGCCGGGAACCTCTTCCTGATTGCGTCGGTCGGAAGGGGCGCCGTCGGGGTAGCGGCATACCGGCAGGTCTGCCCTGGGGAAGCCGAACTGCTTTTCATCGAAACGAAGCCAAATTGGCGGCGGCGCGGGGTGGCATCGGCGTTGTTGCGCGATCTGCTTCGGCGGTGTCCGGGCGACGTCTTCCTGGAGGTTCGCGAGTCAAACCATGCCGCCCTCGCGCTTTACGGCTCAATCGGCTTCCGGGAAGAGGGTGTCCGGCGAAAGTACTATAGCGACCCCGTGGAAAGCGCTATTGTGATGAAATTTCATTCATGATAAATTTTGGATGACAATAGACGTGAAGACCCACCGAGCCTTCTATTCCGAATCACACGACTCGGCGCGGCGACTCCACTCGAGGAGGAATGCCTAATAATGGAACGGAACGCACAAGAAGAAATTAAAGCGCACCTGATGCAGACGAGCGACGAATATCGCCAACTGTGCCATCAGCACCATGAATATGACCGGCTGATCGAGCAGATGGAGAGTAAACCTCACGTGACCGAGCAGGATGAGGTGGAGGAGCATCGTCTGAAAAAGCTGAAGCTCCGTCTGAAAGATCAGATGGAAGAAATTCTGAGCCGGTACCCGACTCAGCAGGTTTCCTGACGCTGGTCAGAGTGCGCGAATACTGGTAATTGTAAAAAGGGCAGACTGCCAAGTCTGCCCTTTTCCATATGGAGCCCGCGGAGCCCGTCCGAATTCCGATTACCGATATCTTCGATCTGCATTCAGTGCCGCCGCGCGATGTGGCGGGCGTGGTCGAGGCCTACCTCGAAGAGGCCCGCGCCGCCGGTTTGAAAGCACTGCGCATTATCCACGGACGCGGAATCGGTGTTCAACGAGCCGCGGTCAGGAAGATTCTCGACCGCACCGAGTTCGTGGAGAGTTTTGCCGATGCCCCCATGGAGGCGGGAGGATGGGGCGCGACGATCGTAACATTGAGATAGCCATGGCATTAGACGTGCTACTTACCGGAATAGGAGAGTGTTTCCGATGATTACGATCTTGATTATCGTTTTGGTGTTGATGTTGCTGGGCGCCTTGCCCACCTGGAATCACAGCCGCAGTTGGGGCTATTTTCCGAGCGGCGGACTGGGTCTGGTTGTTCTGATCCTACTTGTGTTGCTGCTGATGGGCCGCTTGTAACAGCCAATTACTTCTCCATTTCAGATTGCTTGTGCGCTTCCTGCGCATGTTCGAAGGCGCGCTTGGAATGCTCCAGCGCTTGCCGCGAGAGTTCCTGCCCAGAGAGATGATCCTGTTTCCCGTGGTGTTCCGCGGCTGCGCGGTGAGCGTGCGCGGCCAAGTCGTGCATTTCAGCGGCTATGTTGTGTGAATCGTTCATGGATGCCTCTAGCTTAGCCGAATGTCAGCGCGGCGGCTTAGCGCCGCGTTTGAGCTCCCCGACAATTCGTACTTCGCGCGCGGCAAGTTCCGGCTGGTTGGTCATTTTATACAGTTGAATAAGCCGATAGTGAGCAACCTGGTTAGACGGATATTCGCGGGCGGCAAACTGAAGATCGCGAATGGCACCGGTCAGGTTTCCCAGTTGCTGCTCCGCTTTCGATGCATCGAGGAAGGCCCATTCCGGGGCATGCGGCCGTTTCAAGATTGGCTGCAGTTCCCGCTCAGCCTCCTCAAAGCGACTTAGCCGCAGCAAGGCCTCGCTCGCTCCCGCGACCGCGCTCTCGTCCTTCGGATGCTCCGCCGCGAGCGCGCGATAGCTCTCAAGAGCTTTTTCCCAATCGCCGTTCTCGCGAAATAAATCGGCGAGGTCCGCGAAATCGTGCAAGGCGCGGTACTCTTCGGCCGCAGCCTCGAACTTCCCTTGGGAACGCAGCATGCTCGCATACAATTTTCGCAACGCGGCGGAGTTCGCAAACCGCTTTTCGCAGTCTTGAAACGCCTGCATGGCG
>JBBROU010000183.1:0-6237 GCA_038229055.1 Bryobacterales bacterium
ACAGTCCATTGGGACCGATCAATGGACCGTCGCTGGTTGCCATCAATTCGTCGATCAACTCTTTCCTGATTGCCATTGGGTTCTCCTATTCTCCTCACTTCTTGAGAACCGCGTTTACACAATCTCTTGTACACCCTCGGCAGCGCAACATGGTGGACAACGGATTCGTCGTGAACGCAGTCACGCTCAACCCGCGGACTTTTGCGATTCAGCCGTTCTCGACGGTTTACACGACCCCCCAGCGCTTCACCCGCCTGAGTCCCCGCGCAGATTACGCGCTGAGCGAGAAGAACACGCTTTCCGCGCGTTACTCATGGACTCAGGCGGAAATCAACGGGTCCGGGATCGGCAGCTTCGATCTGCCGTCGCGCGGCTATCGAGTCCAGTATACGCACCAGCTTGTGCAACTCACGGAGACCAGCGTTCTCGGATCGAGTATCAACGAAACCCGTTTCCAGTTTTACCGTGACGCGAACCGGTCCACCCCCTTCGACAGCAGCCCTTCGCTCCAGGTTCTCGGCTCTTTCAACGGCAACGGGTCGCAGATCGGCCATGCGTCTTTTGACCAGCGAGACCTGGAGTTCCAGAACGTGACTTCGATTTCGAAGGGAACTCAGTTGATTCGCTTTGGCGTGCGGCTTCGCGGCAACCTATACGACGATGTGTCGCCGAACAATTTCAATGGCACCTTCACGTTCGGCGGAGGTCTTGCTCCGGATCTCACTATAGATCCGTCCGGCAACGGCCCGCTTCAGCCCGTCAGCTCCATCGAGCGCTACCGCCGCACCCTGCTGCTGCAATCGCAGGGGCTGTCGCCCGATCGCATCCGGAGCCTGGGCGGAGGGCCCACCCAATTCAGCATCAGCGCCGGTAATCCCGCGGCTTCGGTGCATCAGATGGATGCCGGGCTCTTTATCGGCGATGAAGTGCGCGTTCGCCCCAACCTGACGCTGAGTCTCGGCTTGCGTTACGAGGTGCAGACCAACATCAGCGACTGGCGCGATATCGCCCCTCGCCTCGCCATCGCATGGTCCCCGTCCTCAGGCCGGACTCCGGCCAAATACAAAACGGTTGTGCGAGCCGGCTTCGGCACTTTCTACGACCGGTTTGGATTGACTAACACCCTAACGGCCGACCGCTTCAACGGCATTGTGCAGCAGCAATTCGTGGTTGCCAATCCCGATTTCTTTCCCATGATTCCCTCCCTTGCGTCGCTGGCCGGAGCGAAAACTACGCAGGTGATCGAGCGCGTCGCGTCAGACCTGCGTGCGCCGTATCTAATGCAAACGGTAGTGAGCCTGGAACGGCAGTTACCCGCGCACACCACGCTTGCCGTGACCTACACCAATGCGCGCGGCCTTCACCTGTTGCGGTCGCGCGATATCAACGCCCCTTTGCCGCGTAGCGGAATGTACCCGTTGGGAAGTACCGGTCCGATGTTCCTCATGGAATCGTCCGGCGTTTTCAACCAGAACCAATTTATAGCCAATGTAAATTCGAAAGTGAATGCGGGCTTGTCGTTCTTCAGCTTCTATGTGTTCAACCGCGCGCGGAGCGATACCGACGGCGTTGGCACATACATCGCGAATCCATATAACTATCGGGGCGAGTACGGACCTGCCGCCATCGATGTGCACCACCGGTTGACGATCGGCGGTTCG
This sequence comes from Bryobacterales bacterium, assembly GCA_038229055.1. Classification (GTDB taxonomy): domain Bacteria; phylum Acidobacteriota; class Terriglobia; order Bryobacterales; family Bryobacteraceae; genus JANYJA01. The sequence goes on from JBBROU010000183.1 coordinate 1,662, forward strand.
ATCAACAGCCGCTGGAACGTGCGCGTGAGCCCCTTCGTGATCCTGCAATCCGGTCCGCCGTTCGATATCACCGCGGGGCGCGACCTGTTTGGAACAACGCTGTTCAACGGACGTCCGGGGATCGCGACCGACCCCAGCAAGCCCGGTGTACTCCGCACTCGATACGGGCTTCTTGACCCGAATCCCGTGGATGGCGAGGCGTTGCTGCCCAGGAACTATGGACGGGGTCCGGGCCAGAAGACGGTGAATTTACGGATCGCAAAAACGTTTGGCTTTGGCCCGGGGAAGGAGCACGGTGGCGGAGCGCGGCGTTCGGCAGGTACCGCCGCCGCGGGAGCGTTCGGCATCCCTGGCGGCGGCCAGCTGCGCAACATCATTGGTGCGCCGTCCTCAAGCCGTCGTTATAACCTGATCGTCTCCATGTCGATTCGCAACCTGTTAAACCACAACAATCCGGGGCCGATCATCGGAGATCTCACGTCCCCCTTGTTCGGCCGCGCGAATCGCGTCGCGGGAAACCTGAACGGGGAAGGCTTCTCCGAGAATGCCAGCAATCGGCGGCTGGAAATGCAGATCCGTCTAACCTTCTAGACTTAGCGCGAAAAGGGCGGCTCTTTGTCGGTAGGTGTCCCGACGATGTGCCGGTAAAAGGCCACTGCACGATTGATGGAAGACGCATCGTGCCCCGCGATCAGGCTGTTGGCATTCTTGGCGGTGCGGGTAATGTTGTAATAACGCCAGGTATCGGGCGAATCGCGATCGAGGAAGTAGATCGATTGAACATCGCCTGGGTGAAAGATGGGCACCAGGAAATAACGCATGGTGCTGACGTTCCGTGTATCGACGACCAGCCGCTCGGGCGCCCGGTTCATGATTTGCATTTGGTAGACGCCCTTGCCGGTAAGGCTGTCTTCCTGCTGATAGTAGAATTGCTTGCCCGGACCTAATTCGGACGGCTGATAGTCCGTGCGGCGCTGGGCCGCATTGGAGTCTTGCAAAGCAAAGGCATCAACGATAAGCGTCTGCCATTTCTTATGCGTCGTCGACCAATAACGCACGCCCTTCAATTCAGAGATAGCTCCCATGCGGCGCAGAAGGCCCTCCTCTCCGCCGCTGTACCGAAAACGCGCCACCGTCGTTACGAGAGTTGAGAACCCTTTCTCCTGCCAGCCCGTGCATGCGGGAGGAACCCAATCCGCGCCCGACTTACTGCGATCCCAAACTTTCACCACCGGGGAATGATCCAAGTCCGGCCAGTTGGGAAACGGCTCACTTCCGCACGGAGGATTGAGAGCCGGATCGGCATCGGAAGTGGCCGGGAGAGCGGGCATTGTTGCCAGCATGGCGAAGCTTGCAAAGGTGAATCGGAGGAAATTGCTGATGCGAGAGCTTGGGCCCATCATGTGACCAATATAGCGGGACTCCAAATTGTCCAAATCTTCAGAATCCGGAGCTAAACTCGAACTATGAACTCGAAACTTACGGTTTTTCTGCTGTTCGGCGTCGCAGTCACCTTCGCCGCTGAAACGAAGTTGAAGATGGAGGACCTTCCCGCCGCGGTGCGTCAAGCTGTTTCGGAACAAACCAAATCGGCCGAGCTACGCGGCGTATCCAAAGAAATCGAAAAAGGCAAGACGTACTACGAAGCCGAGACGATGGTGAATGGCCGCAGCCGCGATTTGCTGATCGATGGCACGGGGCACGTCGTGGAGGTTGAACAGGAAGTAGATTTGAGCAGCATCCCTGAACCGGCTCGCAACGCGCTTCAGAAACGCGCAGGGTCGGGGAAGGTGACCAAAGTCGAATCGGTAACAAAGGGTTCCACCGTGACGTATGAAGCTGTAATCGAAAATCACGGAAAGAAATCGGAAGCCGCAGTTTCAGCTGACGGCAAGCGGCTTTAGCCAACTATCTTGCGAACGTCACGCCGAGTCCTGTCGTGTACAAGAAATCGTTGGTCTTACGCCCTGGAGCCGGATGATTGAGATAACGATCGCTCAACGAGACGTTCCAGATTAGCCACTTGGCGATCTTAGTCGAGGCGCCGACATCGAAATTCACGCGGTACGTTCCCAGGTTTGACACATCGTCAAACATCCGAAAACTCTGGAGCAGCGATGTGGAAGAACTCACTTTCAGGCTGTACTCGTCGCCCCAGTAGAATTCGGCGGAATTCCGGGTTAGCGGGGTACTGAAATGCGAATGATTGAAATCTCCCCCGGCTAAGAGATCGAGCTGTCTGCGATCGCTTTTAATGGCGTGGAATCCGAGACCGCCACCCGAAACAAATCGCAAGTCCAGGTTCTGGAACTTATCGGACTCCCAGTCGTTGAAGACGTTCGCGAACATGCGCGGTGTCAAGTTGTGATCGTAGCCAATTCCTCCACGCACCGCTTGCGCCGTGCCCGCGTTCCTTCCGTTCACCAGCGCCGACGCCCTGATCGCATTGAAATATAGAGAAGTCTTGTCGGTGCGCGTCACCCGCGCCGCCGCGATGCCCGTCGTGAAGGTAAGAGTTTCCGCGTTACCGCTAGTGCCCGCAAAACCAACACTGCCAGTGCCGGTCCAGAGTTGTTTCCATCCCGGGCTCTCCAGACGTTCAAACGCGGTCTGTTCCTCGGCATTGCGTAGGGTAGTAATTTCCGACGGCGCTACTCCGATGACGCCGGTTGGGGTCTTCACCTCAAACTTGCCGCCCTCGCTGGTGAGAGTTCCTTGCACTGCGCGGCCATCCTGGAGAACGACATTTACGGCCTTTGCCGTCGTGATTGATTCCACCTGGTCCCACGATGTAGAGACCGTCCCAAAGCGATCTGTCTTGATCGTCAGGCTTTTACCATCTTTCTTGACGATGCTTCCAGTTACGCGGTCGCCGTTCTTCATCACAAGCTGGTCGGCCCACGCGGAGTTCACGGCGATGCAAGCGACAAAGAATATACTGGCGACCTTGCTATTTTTGAGAAACTCCGAAGTCGAGTTCATTTTCTCTCCAATATACCGAGTGCGGCGTAAGGCTGATATGCTAAAAACAGGCATACATATATGCGTACTACTCTCATTATCGACGAGACGTTAGTCGAACGCGCCAGAGACTTGACCGGAATTCGGGAGAAGACGGCGCTGGTGCGTGCGGGCCTGGAAGCGCTGATCGCTCGTGAGTCTGCCAAGCGGTTAGCTGCCTTGGGCGGCACCGAGCCCGGTCTCGAAGCGATTCCCCGCAGGCGAACTGCCCCGCGGTGAGGGTGCTCGTCGACACCTCGGTCTGGATACGGCATCTTCGGACGGGTGACGCGCGGCTCGTGGCGCTCCTCGAAAATGCCGAGGTGCTCGCCCACCCATTGGTCATCGGAGAACTCGCGTGCGGGAATCTTTCAAATCGAGGTCTGTTTCTTGCAAGCATGCGCGAGCTTCCTTCCGCCGTGGCCGCCACCCACGATGAAACTCTGCGCTTTGTAGGGGACAGGAAACTCTGGGCGAACGGCATCGGCTGGATCGACGCGCAACTAATGGCGTCCGCACTGATCACCCATTGCCGACTCTGGACGCTGGACGAAAATCTGAACCGCGCTTCAGACCAAATTGGGGTCCGCTTCCCATCTCATGCTTGATTCCTTCTTTCCTTGACATGTGCCCTGCTGCCACCTACGGTGAACACGTATGGAAGTACAGTTCACTCCCGATCAGAAAGCTTTCGTCCGACAAGCTATTGAGAGCGGACGGCTTCGCGGCGAGGAAGACGCGGTGAACGAAGCGCTGTTTTGTGGGAGGAGCGCGAGCGGAGGAGACTCGAAATCCTGGTAGCGGTTGAGAAGGCGGAAGCATCCTTGGCGCGCGGTGAAGGCCGCAGAGTGACGACGCAGCAGGAAGCGCGGCAGCTTGCCAATGATGTAAAGCGTCGCGGCTTGGCGCGTCTGGCTGCCGAACAGCATCCTGGCTCGTGAGCGAGTTTCGCCTTGCGCCCGATGCGGACGCCGAACTTGACGACATTTGGCTTCACATCGCACTCGAGAGCGGCGGTATCGAAGTTGCTACCCGTCGCCGAGACGAGGATTTGGGGGCTGGCACGCCCGTTTCGATTTATGGAGGAAACAAGGTGCGCCAACGCCTTCCCGCGCGCTTCCGGCTCACTTTGCATTGGACAAGACTTGAGGTATCGTCGCGACGTCAGCTAGGATAACATCCGTGATTCCCTGCCGCGAACTGCGCGATATCCTAGTCCCTGCATTCGCCCCGTGCCCAGGATTCCAGAGCACTTGCTGTGGAAAAATGCGATGGATGCCGCAGGCTGGCCATATTCCCAAAGGCTTCTGCGGCGCGACCGGTGCGGCGCTCGATGTCCGCCTGGTGCTGGTCGTCGCCGAACCAGGCGATCCACATCACGATGAGCAGTCCCCCACAATGCACGGCCAGAGGAGCTTTTCGAGAAGATGTGCCAGCACGCCTACGAGTGCTTTGAAACGGGCCGGGACCAGTTCCATCGGAACGTCCGCCAAATCCTGAACGACTGCTGGCCCGATCTCTCGTTCGATGAGCAACTTCGCCGCACCTGGATCACGGAGTCAGTAAAATGCGCCGC
>JBBROU010000184.1:0-6186 GCA_038229055.1 Bryobacterales bacterium
GGGACACATCGGCACGGCGTTCGAGCCGATGTCGGCGCGGGGCTTACTCGACAAGCGGCGCCGGAACGATTCGGCGGTGGACAAGACGCTGCCGTTTTTCGGCGTCACGCGGGCGCCGGCCGAAATACAGCGGGGCCGCTAGAGGCTCACAAAGGACATTCCATGACAGGTGAAATCGTAATCAGCGTGGTGGGAACAGTGTGTACTCTCTTGACGTTCGTGGCCAAGGGCATCTTCGACGAGCGTCGGCGCCGGCAGGACAAAGAGGATGCCATCGCCGATGGCCACCGGCAGGGGGAGCTGACGCGCGACAAGATCGACGAGAACACGAAGATCTCTACGGATGCCTTTGAAGTGGCGAACCACGCGAACGAGAAAATAGCAGGCTCGCACGAGACGGCGGCGCTCTCCAATGAGGCGGTGCTGTTGGAGCTGGCGAAGATGCGCCGGGAAGGGCAGGAGACGCGGGAGCTGGTGCGGGCGGGCCGCGACAGCGCGCAGTTTCCGTCAAGGAAACGCGACGAGCAACCTGATAGATGAATTCTCTCGACTGACTTGCGACGCCTCATAAGTGCTCCTTTTAAGTTGAAATCGAAGAGCGTCGAGAGTAGACTAAAGGTGTGATGGGCCTCTCGAAGGCTCCGGGGCCATATTCCACTTCCAATGGAATATGGCCTGTTCGATTTATAGCGCGGGTGGCGCGGTCGCCCGATCAGCGGGGTTGCCTCGCTGACATGTAGCGAATCTGCAACACCGCGAAGTTCACTTCTTCCCCGCCCTCTTCGCTCCCTTCACCGTCCCCGCCGTCTTCTTCCCCGCCGTCTTCCCCGCCTTCACGGCTCCCGTCTTCGCCGCCCGCGGCCTCCGGCAATGCACCCATGCGATTCGCGCGCTCGGCTGCTCTACTCCGCAGCGCGGGCAGATGGTTGGCTTCGGCACCGCCTTACCTGACACCGCGATGGTTCCATCCCTCACACCCTCAGCTCGTTTGAGTCCGCCACGTCGGCCGAGTGTAGCCATGACCGTCGAGATCATGGCTGAATCGGCTTCTTCTTCTGTATCGGTCTTCGCCATGAAAGCCAGTTTAACACCATAGCGGATTCGGTTAAAATTATTCTACGTTTTATATTGACACGGTAACCGTTTCCATGTAAAGATAGTCTTGTCACCAAACAAACGGCGACAAACTCTCCAAGGAGAAACGGGAATGGCAACACAACGAGTAACACCGCAAACCCCGCCGGCCGCGATATTCCGCGGCGCGAGCGAAACAGAGATCACGAGTGCGATGAAACCGCGCACCTTCCGCGGCTATGACGCGGGGGATGTCCACGAAGAAGCTGGCGAGCGGCGCATGTGGCGCAGCGAGCTACGCCGCTCGATCTTTGAAGACGCGAACGAACGGAGGTGGCTGTAATGGCTATCCTCGAATTTGCGGTCAACATCCCCCAGACCGTCGCGCTGGCCTTCAGCGACGGAAAGGAATTCCCATCGCAATTCCCCGGAAGTGCCTGTCGCATGATGTTTACGTTGGCATCCGGAGACCGGATGTTTGTTTCGCCCGTCGTGGCAGACAAGATCAAACAATTAGGCATTTCGCCGCATCGGCCGTTTGAGATCTGCAAACGGCAGGTGGGTAAGTCAATTCAGTGGCAGGTGACCACTCCGAACGCGACCGAGGGGAAGAGTTTGGCGACCATTCCCGCGGCCGCGCCTGGGCAGTCAGTAAATCGAACTGCAGCTCCACGATACACCCCGGCGACCGAGGCACCGGACGAACCGTCGGATTATGATCTCTGCGACACCGCGCACCGCGATACGGGTCTGACGGCCGCGCTCGATGCGACGTACGCGGCGCTGGACCAACCGCGGGTAGCAGCTCCGGCTCAACCGCGATCGACAACTATCAGCATGGAAGCCGCGGCTTGCTTGGCGGCGTCCATCGACGCCTGGTCTGAGGCGCAGACTTACGCGGGGCATCGCGGCTTGCGCATCCAGGCGACTTCGGAAGACATTCGCGCGTTCGCGATTTCGATTTTCATCGAACGCAGCAAGCGAGGTGGGGCATGAGCCCCGCCTTGTTACGCGTGGGCACGCGCGTCGTGATCGAAGACGGCGAGGCGTACGGCATTGATTTACGGGGTCTGACTGGCGACATCGTGTTAGTGGGAAACACCTTGGTTTTGATCGCACTCGATGCGCCTCCGATGCAGTTCTTACACAAGGCGCGGGTGGGATGGCCGGCGAACGCGATCGCGGTCCCGAAGTCGGATTGTTCGGCTCTGCCGGAGCAGATCACACTCGGGCCGGTTGAGGTTTTGCTGGGGAGGTTACGAGGATGAGTACGCAAATACGGGATATCTCATGGGAACAGATCGCCGGCAGCAGCATGGCGCAACTGCAGGACCGCGCGGCAGTCCTGCGCGAACGTTGGGCGCGATTGGGCGGGTATGTAGTGCGCGAGCGCGAGGAAATGATCGATATCCTTGCGGCCCTTGCGGCCCTTGCGGCGCCGGAGGCGCGGCTATGAAGGACTGGCTGCACGGCTTCTTCGGCGGTCTCGTTTTGCGGTACTGGACTTGGCGCATGCGGCTCAAGAACCGCGAGATGATCGCGCACCTTCGCGAACTCGATGAACACATCGAACGCGACTTCGGGCGGCGGCGGCGACGATGAGCATAACAATCACGGCTTCCATTTATGCGCGGGTCTCGACCGACGATCAACACTGTGGACTCCAGCTCACGGAGTTGCGCGCCTACGTGGAGCGCATGGATAGTACGCTCGCTCGTGAGCGGCGACTTACAACAAAAGGAGGAACACTCTCATGGATGAAATGCCTTATCCCCCACTGCCAATCCCCGATTTCTTTCGCTGGCTCTAGCACTCTCTAGCACCTTAGCCTGAATTTGTCGGCCGCGAAGTCGCGACGCGCGGCCGACGAATTGAGGTTAAATGGCGATGGCACTGCAAGAGTGGGGGGATAGAGATGCGGACGGTACACCGGAAGAGCGCGCGGCGATGTTCATCGACGCTTGCGAGCGGGTGGAGGCGGGGATGCTGCGGATGGCCGGGGCGAGTGTGACGTTTGACGCTCCTCTGGAGCCGTGCGAGTTTTGCGGTTCGCCTCAAGGGCAGGTTTCCTGCGTCACCTGCTTTGGACTCGGCGGCGCCGACGACGTGGTTTGCAAACGCTGTGTGGGGAGGGGGTTCCGCACTTACTGCGGCTGTTCGGCGGCGGTGCAGTTGCGGGCGATTGTTCTGTCTGGTCCCATCCGGCGATACTTCGAGTAAGTACCACTTCATAGACCGTTTCCCGACCGCCGCTCCGGACTGCAACCCGGCGCGGCGGTTTTTTGCGTTTGGCACCGGGATAATCCTGGTTTGGCTGAGTTGGCGAGTGGCTACTCAACCTTCACAAAGGCGGCGCGGCGCCCACTACGTTTCGCCGTCTTCTTGGCAGCCGCACCCTTTCCCCCTTTTCTTTTCGATCGTATTGCTTCCATGATCGCAGTGCGTTCCGCTGCCGTTGTCCTAGCCCAGCGGATCGACGCGGCAGCCTGCCTGGTGGCGCGGACCTCGGCTGCTGGTTTTCTTTTGCGGCCCATTACTATCCCTCCACAGTTTTTATAGTCGGCACAACCGAAAGATTCTCGCCCACATTGACGGCGATCGGCGGGAGCCATTGCAGTACCAATTGTCTATCGGTCACACCCGGCACAAAGCCCGCCTTCGCCTTGGGCCCTGTCCAAAACGCGTGCCAGTGCGCGCGCCGGATATGAGCCCTTGGGGAGGCGTGAGTCCCATCGCCCGGCCTAGCAAATTGCCTCTCTTGAGCATGGCGGATCGCGGCGCCCAATCGGTAGGCCACATCCCAAGCCGCGGGCTGTTCGGCCGGGAACATCCGCATACCGTCTTTGGTCTTCGTGCACGTTGGGGGTTGGGGCCGTAGCCGCCCGGTCCTTCGTTCGGCCATCTCTGCATTGATCGAGCACAGGTACAGAATCAGGTTGATTCGCGGGGCCAGCTCAGCGGCAACTATGTCGATAGGGAGCGCCATTACCGCCTTCTGTGGGTCGCCTATATCATGCGCCTGCGCTTGCCGAATTGCCTCTGCTTTTGCCCGCTCAAGTCCTTCGACCAGGCCATTCCCGAGATGGATGGGCAGCGCGGTCGAGAGCGTGGTGCCAAGGTCTACCGCGATTCGTAGCTCCTCACGCTGGTAGTTAGAGTCGTATTCCAGGTAGGCGAAAAACCCAGACGAATCCGCATCCAGATATCGGCCGCCGGGTGTCTCAATGTATACGCACCACTCGGGCAGTTTGTGCAGTATCTCGGTGGGTAGGTCTCCGGTAAGGGGCGTGTCGACCAACGCGACCGCAACCGTCGCATCGAACCGATAGATACCTTGCGTGGTGCGCCATGCCGCTAGCGCCCCAATGGCCGCGATCTCGCCCATCTTTTCCGGCGGAGCATCGTCGCCACCCCCGGAAGCAATCGCGTATGCTCCAGCGAGCGGCATAAAGCACCATGACGGCCACTGTGGGACCCTTCGCCCGCGCTCCGATCGCAAACGGTCCACATTTTTCCAGATGTCCGGGTATGCGCGGGCGATGCGCGCGAGGTATCCATTGAGGCGGTCTACGGTATCGGTATGGTCCGTCATCGCGGCCCCGACACGATCCGCGTGCAAGTGGAAATATCCGCGCCTTGCGCCGCCCGGCGAGAGGCGTATGGCCCCGCCATCACGGTACTGCCGGCCGCGAGCCATGTACCTGCGTGCGCTCCATGCCGGCCACGGAAATTCTCTAGCGCTTCTTCGGCCTTTTCGACGGACTTAAAGGGTCCGCGCGCCGGAGTGGGGCTGTATGCCCCACCGCATGTCAGGATCGTGTACCAGGAGTTTTTCATTGCGCCGCCTCACTTACGCATGCAACCTCGTTCGCCGCTTTTTCTGAAATCTCAAGGGACAATCCGGATTGACTGGCGGCATCACAGGCATAATTTCCGTGGCCATAGAATGCCTTTGCTCCGATCTTCGCTGCAATGGCGTTTAACCTCGCCCGGACACTTGGGTATACGGCAGATACCGACTCCCCGCTAATTTCCGGGCATTCCGCCAGGTCCTCTCGCGATATCCGTCCCTCGTCAACCATGTAATCGTGCCAGTTATTGGCGGCGTCGATTGCATCAGCAAGTGTGTGGAAATGTTCGCTCGCATTGTTATCATGCACTTCGTAAGGCATTGTATTTTCCTCTCTAGGTGCCAGCCGGCCGCATCCAAACCGGACTCCCCCAAGGCGGGAGCCACCTTCCGCCAGCGGATTAAGCATTTCCGCAGCGGAATGCCAGCCGGTAAAGTCCCAGACGCAGCCAGCCAGGCCGGTGAGTTTTACCGCGTCTGAAAACTCCGGCGCGTCCCACACTTGATCATCTCCACCAGCGGTAAGCCCCGCGTTGATCGCAGCGATGATCTGAGTCGCCGTGATGTTGGTCATGTTTGCTCTTGTCATTTTCGTTTCCTCTGCTCTCCGCGTCTGGACTACTTATCACCGTACGTCGCCACCACATCGTAGGTATTGAGGTCAATTACCTCGGCATAGCCGCATTCTGCTAGGTACAATACGTCGCCGGTTGCCGGTTGACCATTTGTTTCAGCCAGCATCGCATCTTCGACCGAAAGATAATCGCCGTCGTCATCTTTTCCGACTGCAACGACGCGGCACTGTTCTGCCGCATACAACAACGCTTCGGCTAGGGTGACAAATTCCCCAAGGGTCTCTGGGTACTTGTTTCCAGCTTCGATCCCATTTACCCTGAAATTCACCGTTATCATTTTTTTGCTCCTCGGCTCTCGCCGCATCTCTTACTTACACTTTCAGTATAGTGCATATGCACATATTTGTCAATAGTTATTTTTGGCAAAAAGTGCGGTGGCCGATCTGGAAACAAAGTCGGCGCCGTCCGGACTGCCAGGCGTACGGCGGTTTGTTTTTGGCCGAAAGCAACTTCGGGCGGCGGCGGCGACGATGAGCATAACAATCACGGCTGCCGCTCGATCTCGGTCCGCGCCAGGCCCGCGACTTCCGGTCCGAAGTGGCTGACCAGTTCCTCGTGCATTCCCTCGTAGGCGTCTTTCGCATAAGCCAGCCGTTTCTTGGCCTCTTTCAGTTGTCCCGGCTTCAC
>JBBROU010000185.1:0-6115 GCA_038229055.1 Bryobacterales bacterium
ATCCAGCTGGCGCTGTACTGGCGGAATAGCCTCAGCAATCGCGAGGGTATTTTTCCCATTCACGATCAGGCGCCTCCGGCGCCTGACTGAACTTAACAGGCTGGGCTACTTGTCGTCACGCACCCTTCCCGGAAACTCACGACAATTCTCTGTTTCGATGTGCTCCTTGGGCGGCCGAGCGATTCATGACTATCCCCATTCATCCGGACCGCGAATACCGACTCTTACCTAGCGACGGGGTTCGACACATCGCATCCCTATAAACAGAAGGACAACTTTGGATTGATCCCGACCAGCGGGCAAAACACCCGATCCGGACGGCGAATCCTGAATCGAAAGGATTAAAACATGGCTGAAATGGCTCTCTGCAAACACTGGTTCGCGATCGTGTCTGCGAACGGTGTTCCGTACAAGACGGATCACCATGCGGGCGAGATCAAGGAAAGACATCTCATGCGATGTGTCTACCTTACCCGTTCAATCACAGCGGCTGTCGAAATGCAAAGAATCGCAAGGCGCATCTCGATCCGCGTTCACCGGGCAGCCAATCTAGCTGAGGCTGCGATTCTTCTACGAATCACCGGAGCGCGGGTCGTGCTGGTCGATCTACCTCTTGCGCGTCAGAGCCTGGAAAGGTTTCTGCGCACTCTGGACCGGGCGTGTCCGCGAGCGGCCATCGTCGGCGTTGCCGCTGAGGTCGATGCGGATCGCTGGGAGGATGTGGCGCTGTTTGGCGGATTTGACATGGTGCTTCGCCCGTTCAGCCGGGAAGAACTGGCGGTCGTTTTGGATGCGGCTGAGGAATACGCAAGGCGACAACGTACGCCCGAAGCCAACGCGCGCCGGCTCGCTGAACTTCACTCGCTGATCCGTGATCCGTTCGCGGCCACTCGCGCAGAGACTGGTCTGATGTAGATTGCCGCGACCGGCGCGATCAACTGGTCAATTGAGTTAACGACGATCAAGGACGGATAATGAGTCTGTCCTTCGATCCCCGGATTCTCGCGATGACATTGAATGAACACGCGGCCGAAGCATCACAGTTGGAACTTGCTCCACCCTCCAACAAAGTGCGTTGGCTCTTTCTCGGCGTTTGCGGAGCGCTGCTGGCCCTCTTGTTGGTATCCGGCGTCCTTTCGGTCCGTTTTCTAGCCAAAATGCAGTCTCAGGAGCTTGCCGTCACGCGTGCGCTGGCGGAGCGCGCGCAGATGCTCTCCGGACTATGGCTGTCGATCCAGACATACAACGATGCGGTTCAGCAGTTCGTTGCCGAGACCCAGGCGGACCGGGAAGAGCCTTCTCATCAGCAACTCGATCAGCTTACTCTGGAGATCGACTCGGACTTGAAACGCTATCCAGTGGAGCGCGATTCCAGTGAAGCCGAGCTGTTGGACGGACTGCAGGAAGTATTTTCGCAGCAGCGGACTCTGTACGTCTCCACTCTCGCAAGAAACTCCGGCGAGCGCGGACGTTCGGTTGAGAGTTTCAACGCCGAGCATGTGGCTGCGGTCCAAAAGAAGATCCTGGACTGGTCTGGGAAGCTGCGGGCGTGGAACGGGGAGCGGCTCGGAAATGTCGATAGGACGCTGATGACAGAATTTGCGGGAGTGCAGGGCGGCCTGACGCGGGCGTTGACCATCGGTCTTGGCAGCGGCCTTTTGCTGGTATTGGCGGGTACGGCTTATATCGTGCGGCTGGAGCGTCAGACGCATAGCAGGTACACGCAGCTTGCGCAGAGTCAACATGCGTTACAACAACTCTCGGCACGCTTGGTCGACGCTCAGGAAACGGAGCGCCGGGCGATCTCGCGCGAACTGCACGATGAAATAGGCCAAGCGTTGGGAGCTTTGCTTGTCGATTTGGGACGTCTCTCCACCGCATCCAACGATCGTCCAGAAGTGAAAGCTCAGCTTGAGAACATGAAATCCGTGACGGAGCGGGCCTTTCAGGCAGTCAGGAACGTCGCGCTCCTGTTGCGGCCTTCAATGCTGGACGACCTCGGGTTGGTAGCCGCGCTGGAGTGGCAGGGGCGCGAGGTGTCGCGCCGCAGTGAAATGGAAGTTGAGGTTCAATCGGAGAACGTGTCGGACGCCTTGCCCGACGAATATAAAATTTGTGTCTATCGCCTGGTTCACGAGGCACTCAGCAACGCAGTGCGTCACTCCGGAGCCAAGAATGCTAGAGTGATGGTCCGGCAATCGTCCAAAAATATCACCGTGCGGATCGGCGATGACGGGCACGGCTTCAACGCGCAGCGCACTCGCGGACTCGGCCTGCTTGGTATGGAAGAACGCGTGAAACGACTCGGAGGAACATTTACAGTTGAATCCAAGCCGGGTCACGGAGCCACCCTGACAGCGGAAATCCCCTTTTCTTCGAGCAACGGCAGGACCTCAGGAGCAACGACGTCATGAGAGAGACCCGTGTGCTCCTCGCCGACGACCACACTTTGATTCGTGCCGGTCTGCGAATGGTGGTCGACGCGCAACCCGATCTGACCGTGGTCGGAGAAGCCGACGATGGGAGGGCGACGGTCGCTATGGCGGAAGCGTTGAAACCGGATGTTATCGTGATGGATATCGGAATGCCGAGTTTGAATGGGATCGAGGCATGCCGCCAGATTCGCGAAATTCTGCCGGAGACGCAGATCGTGATGCTTAGCATGCACTCCGATGAAGGCTACGTCCTGCGAGCGCTGAAAGCCGGTGCCAAGGCATATCTGCTGAAGGATTCGGCCGAAGCGGATTTGGCTCGCGCCATTCGCTCCGCCGCGGCGGGTAAATCGTTTTTCAGCCCCGCTGTCGGCAAAGTGCTCCTCGAAGACTACATGCGAAAACTGCAACGTACCGGCGCCGAGGACTCCTATGACCTGCTTTCCCCTCGCGAGCGCGAAATACTGCAACTGGTAGCTGAGGGAAACTCGAGCAAGGACATTGCGAATCTGCTGAATCTTAGTGTTTATACGGTTGAGACACATCGCGCGCGGGTGATGCAAAAACTGAATCTGCGCGGTATCCCCGAGTTGATCCTATACGCGGTGCGTAAGGGCGTCATTTCGTAATGCCCTGACGTTTACCAAATCGCGACGGGTACCGACTTCCTGTGAACGACCGGATTCCTCCTCCCATGGTTTCATCGCAAGCGCGCATCGGGGTCCTTGGCTCTCGAGCCGCTTTTTCCCTGGGTTCCGCTGTTGGGTTCGAAGATGCGAGTATCTTTAAAATTGAGTTTACGAGAGGAGGATATGCTGGACGCGCGTCCTCCTCCTGCAAATGGGCGGCGTCCAACATGACCAGACGCGCCAATTCCCGCGAAGCGGAGGTGGTAAGGATCTCGCCGCGCGGAATTTCCGCTTTGCCAGGAGAGGCAGGCGGCCGCAATGGTCCACGTGGGCGTGCGTGAGCAAAACAAAGTCGATGTTCTCCGGATCAAAGCCGAAAGGTTCGGCGTTTTCCTCGCGGAGTTCACGCCCTCCTTTATACATTCCGCAATCGATCAATATCCGCCGCCCGGCGCACTTCACCAAATGGCGGGAACCGGTGACGCTACGGTCCGTACCGTGGAACGACAATTTCGTCTTCGTGGGGTATGCCGCTAAAGGCACCCTGGCGAGACACATCATCGACGGTGCTAAACAGGTGCGGCTGTTGGGCGACGAGATTCCAGTCCGAGCGAAGATTCACACTATCGGCGGATTCTCCGCCCATGCCGACCAAGCGAAATTGCTGGAGTGACACAGCAGGACTAGCACCGGGCGCACCGTTCTGGCGCACGGCTTCGAAAATGTCATGCGACAATTCGCCGCCCGCCTTAAGAACACGCAGATCGAAATGCCGAAGCTGAAAAGGAACAGGACCTCTTCGTAAGATTCCGGCGCGTACCCAATCGCCGGTGCCAGCGGTACCGACTTCCCGTGAACAACCGGATTCCCACGCCCCCGTCCAATGTGTTGAAGGCAATTTCCCAGGCGACGCCGGGGCAGAGCCACTCAGAGATTTGCCAAGGAGGCAATATGAACAAACAGAATTTTTGGACGCGTTCCCATACCATAGTACTCGCGGGAGCGTTGGCCATTGGCTTAGGTGTGGCTGGCTTCGCCGCAACCCACTCGGAAGGTGCGAATCCTCCGGTGATTTTGAAGCTGGCCCCCGCAGATGAAGCGCCCAGCCACACCGGCTTTGCGCCCGTCGTGAAGAAAGTCTTGCCCGCGGTGGTGAGCGTGGAGTCCACGAAGGTATCCAAGATCCCCACGGAATTTCAAAGCGGGGCGCCCGACGATCTGTTTCGGCAATTCTTCGGCAACGGCGACCCTGGCCAGCAACAGCAGTTCCGCGCGCCTCGCCAGGCTCCCGACCAGCGTGAAGAAGGGCTCGGCTCGGGCGTCATCCTGACTCCCGATGGCTACATCATGACAAATAATCACGTCGTGGACGGCACCACTTCGGTCCGCGTCACTCTCGCCGACAAGCGCGAGTTCAAAGCGACGGTGATCGGAGCCGATCCGAAGGCGGATATCGCCGTAATTAAGATCGACGCCGCCAACCTTCCGGTCGTCACGGTCGGCGATTCATCCAAGATTCAAGTGGGCGATTACGCTCTGGCCATTGGCAATCCATTCGGCGTGGGACAAACCGTCACGATGGGTATCGTGAGCGCCACGGGCAGAAACCATCTCGGCATTGAAGAGTACGAAGATTTCATCCAGACCGACGCTCCGATCAACCCCGGCAACTCGGGCGGAGCGCTGGTGAACGACCGCGGCGAATTGATCGGCATCAACACCGCCATCATCGCGCACGGCTCCAGCGGGAATCAGGGCATCGGCTTCGCGGTTCCCATCAACATGGCGCGCAACGTCATGGATCAGCTGGTCAAGACCGGAAAGGTCACGCGCGCCTATCTGGGCATCGTTCCGCAGGACGTAACACCCGCGATCGCCAAGGCGTTTGGCGAAAAGGAAGCGCGCGGCGCGCTGGTGGGCGACGTCAGCTCCAATAGCCCCGCCCAGAAGGCCGGCATCGAGAAGGGCGACATCGTCCTCGACGTGAATGGCAAACCGGTCGCCGATAGCAACGAACTGCGCATGACCATCTCCCAGATGCAACCGGACGCCAACGTCCACCTGAAGGTCGCGCGGAACGGTGCGGAGCGCGATATGACCGTGCAATTAGGAGAACTGCCCAGCACGACCGCATCGGTCAAGCACAATGGCGAGAAAGAAAGCAGCGCGTTGTCCGGCGTCTCGGTGGAAAATCTGGACCAGCAGTCAGCGCAAGAGCTGAAGCTTCCGGCGAACGCACAAGGCGTTGTGGTCACGAACATCAGCCCTTCCAGCGAAGCCGCCAACGCGGGCCTTCGCCGCGGTGACGTCATTCAGGAAGTCAACCACAAGCCCGTGAAGAACACCTCCGATTTCGAGCGTGCCGTCGGTAGCTCGAAATCGGATACTCTTCTGTTGGTGAGCCGCAACGGCAGCACGATGTACCTGGCCGTCTAAGCGGTAAAACTGCAGAATGGCCGGTCCTGGCATTCCTCCGCGCCAGGGCCGGCTTTTTTTGTGAATTCGACACGTAAGATCCGGGAGGAAACAAAGGGCTGAAGGAATACAGTAAAGAAAAAGGTAAGTTGAGGCCACATCTCCAAAGGGGGCAGATACGCTTGAATCCTGCGTCCTCGGATTCGACAAACTCGAGTCGTGGCAAGCGCTCTCCCAGCGGAACTCGCCGCAATCTTTCCGGTCTCGGCTCTTCGTTCGGTCTGCGAAAGTGCACTGGCAGCCGCAGTCTTTGCAGCCTTCGTGGACTGCGGATTCTTGAGGACGCGCGACGCGGCTGTTGCAGCCCGCTTGCGCGTTTGTTTTGTTCTTCTCCGCTACCAAATCAGTCGACGCTCCCGATTGATTATTTGGTCGCAACGAAACATTGCTCTGCGACCATGCCGACGTCTATCAGACTCAATTTTCAATCATGGAAATGAAGCTGTCCCAGCCTTCAAAACAAGCCTGCTGAAAGCACGCCCCTCTCATTGGACAGCGTCGCCAACAGCCTCTGACGACCGCGCTGCTATCTGGCAGGCCAAGGCTTCCGTCGCGCCTGGTAGATCCTCTTCTTCTTGG
>JBBROU010000186.1:0-6100 GCA_038229055.1 Bryobacterales bacterium
AAAAGCGTGGCCGCCTCGCGCAGCTTCTTGATGATCTCTTCGGGTGTGTGTCGTTTGCGTTTCATGTTGAGAGTCCGGCGGCGCTCGCGCGCCGCCATCTCTCATAGCGCCTGGACCAACTTTCGGGGAGCAGGCCACTCGAGGAGCATCGCGGCGGCAAGCCCAACTTCAACCGCTTGCCTTTTGGCAGAGCCTGACAGCAACTTTGGCTCATCAAAAGCAACGATGAGTAACCCCAGTTCACTTACATTGGATTTATTCTCGCTTTAGACATTGAACCCAACGGGCTGCTGAAACTCGAAGCGAATGAGCGAGGAAATCAGCGTTACTTCCTGTAGCGGCTCCACCTTCGTCACTGCCTGCTCCGAAGCCGCACGCGGGAAGTAGAAGGCGAAGAAAAAACTTGTGTCCGCGAAGCGTTGATTCGCCCGCCGATGCTCTCGCGGTTTACCAGCGGCTCCGTGATGCGAACCGCGCCCTCGGTTGCGATTTCGTCGATGGTGTGGTAATGACGCGGGCGGATTCGATATATTCGGCGCAGAGGCGTTCAGCGACGGACGGATTTCGCGGTTGGGTCAAATACCGTTGGACGTGAAATTCCCTGCGCCGGATGTGGAAGTTCTGCCGTCGCTTTCGCCCGATCTCAGCGTGGTCATCCGATGAAACGTCCGTGTCTCTGAATGCGCGAACTCATTGCTCCGATTACTTCTTTACCGACGCGGCATCGAGTTCCCGGCGAAGCTTTGCGGTGACACTCGGCGAGGCAACCAAACGCCACTGGCCATCTGACCAATGCGCACGGAGGACGACGAAGTCGTCGTCGCTTTCGAATGCACGAGTCGGATGCGACGATTGATAGATCACATAGGCAAGGCCGCGCGCCTCGGTGATCGCATGCACCTCGACTGACGTGCGCCCGAGGCTCGAACTTGTGCGACCTTTCGGCGAAGGGCGCAGGCTGCCGTGGAAGTGCAGCCAGAAGTCCTTCGGCGAAAATGCGCGGAGTGTTTTCAAATTATCCACTTCGCGCCGGCGCCAGTAGTCGCCCCACAGGCCGCCCCATTGAAGCTCGGCAAGCTTGATCAAAATGCGCCGCTGCTCCTCGTAGGAATCATAATCGAGGCGGTTGCGAAATTCGATCGGGCGGCCGGAGTAGCTCCACGAGGCGTATTCCTTCGTCAGTTGCCTGAGCGCCGCTTCGTCCGAGCCGGTGAGCGCGAAAGCAGGGTGAGGGAGGAGCAGGAGCGCGGCAAGAACGGCGAGCAGGACGTGTTTCATGGGGCTTCCAAAGCGTGTGACGTGGCACACCAATGATGACGAGGACAAAAGACCGTCAGCTTCCGTTTGTAATATGTCACAAAACAGTGAAAACCGCGAGTTCGAGAATTACCCGGTGACGGACTCCTGATTCAAACGGCGCTCTCCTTCGTGCCAGTGCGATTCGGCATACCCCACTGGGGCAACCTTCCTCTTCATAAACCTGATATGCTGCGACAGAAAGTTCCTCGTGTGTGGGTTTGCGGAGGGATCCAGAAGCGGCTTCGATGTGGTCGGAATTCATTTGGTGTGATCGTTTTAAAGGTTTCATCTATCTTCTCCATCGGCCCCCTTGGCATTCTGGCCGTATGAGTGCAAGGAAACCGCTTTTCACCGCGCCGGACCGGAACCGGGCCGAGCGTTGAACGGTGTCGGGGAGTGAGGGGGTCTGATGAACTCCGGGCGGTCCGGCTTCGCCCTGAATCAGATATCGCTCGACCGTCCGTTGAGCCTTCATCCCATTCGGAGCAACAGAAAAAAAAGAACAAATTCATGCACTTGCCGTCTCCCGGCCCCCGATGTCTGAGTGAAGATGAACACAAATCCAATCAAGGAGGGCAGACTTTGAACGAGATACCAACCGGCATCGGTGGAGTATCCGATGAAGCGGTACGGGAGCGTGCGGCGGAACTCGCGCTGATCAACGGCCATGCCGTGCAGGACATTTCGGAATCGGATCTCGATCAGGCCAGGCGGGAATTGACCGGCGGACCCGACGCGGATCCGAACGAGGCAATTCTCGAATCCGCTCCCGAATCAGAACGCTGGGATCCGGTCCACGGGTCCACTGGCCACAAAGTGGAGGTGCCTCCCAGTGACGACGAGGACAAGGAAGGACGCAGTGAGGGACAAGGGCTTGTCGAACAGGGCGTTCGGGAAGCTGAGCACGATCAAATGCTCCAAGCAGCCAAAGCCCAAGAGCAGAAGGACAAAGTCTGAAACCACAAATACCATGCTACGAGACATCAAACGGCTCTACGGGCTGAAACTCGCTGCGACAGATGGCGACATCGGCCATGTGAAGGACTTCTATTTTGACGATGCAACCTGGGCGATTCGCTATCTTGTGGCGGACACGGGAGACTGGTTGCCGGAACGTCAGGTTCTTTTCTCCAGCCATGCTTTCGCGATCCCCGCCTTTCGAGCATCCGATGAAGACACCGCCGTCCTGCACACAAATCTCACCCGAAAGCAGATCGAGGGCAGTCCCCTCATAGATGCACACCTGCCCGTTTCCCGCCAATTCGAGGAGGAATTCCACCGTTACTACGGATGGCCGCCCTACTGGCAGGATGGCGGGATGTTGAGCACAGCGGGCTTCGCGACAATTCCGCCACCGCCGGTCCCGCACGACAGGATGCATCACGGTCACAATCAGCGCGAAGATTTGCATCTGCGCAGCACGAAGGCGGTGACGGGCTACCACATTCAGGCGACCGACGGGAAAATCGGCTCGGTCAGCAGCTTTATCGTCCACGGAGGGGACTGGGCGATCCATGACTTAGTCGTCGAAACCGGCCATTGGTATGCCGGCAAGACAATTCTCCTCCTGCCCGAAGCAGTCACCCGGATCAGTTATGAGGATTCCACAGTGTTCGTCAACCTCGCCATGGAAGACATCAGGCAAACCGACAAACACTCCGTTGCGGAGGCTGCGGCAGGCAGGTGAATCCCACGAAATTATAAAACTTAGATTCACATTACTTTTAGCAATCCACAATTAGAATAACTCAATAACCTCATTATGCCTATTCAACTCACTGAGGACAACGGCGGGAAACTTCTCACCGTTCACGTCAGCGGAAAGCTGGTGAAGGAGGATTACGAGCATTTTGTGCCCGAGTTTGAACGACTCGTCCGACAGCACGGAAAACTGCGTGTGCTATTCGACATGACCGACTTTCACGGCTGGACGCTCGGTGCGTTGTGGGCGGACACGAAGTTTGCGGTGCATCACTTCCACGACATCGACCGATTGGCGGTTGTCGGCGAAAAGAAGTGGCAGGAGGGAATGGCGACTTTCTGCAAGCCCTTCACGAAAGCGACTGTCCGATACTTTGATCATGCCGCCGCCGCAGAGGCCGGCAACTGGCTCGCCGAAGAATAAGTCGTTAAACTCGCACATTCGCCGAAACATTGCCCAACAAACAACAGCAATCAATCTATAAATTATCATGACTGCCAACAATTCCGTCGTCGCAATCTACAAATCCCACTTAGAAGCCGAAGCGGCTGTCAAAGATCTGCAAAAGGCGGGATTTGATCTCAAAAAGCTTTCCATCGTCGGCCGCGACTACCACACGGACGAGCATGTGGTCGGTTACTACAATGCCGGTGATCGGATGAAAGCATGGGGAAAGGCGGGCGCCTTCTGGGGTGGGATTTGGGGCTGGCTGTTCGGTTCCGCGTTTTTCTTTATTCCAGGCATCGGGCCGTTAGTCATTGCAGGACCGCTTATCAGTTGGCTCGTCGGAGCGCTGGAAGGAGCTGTCGTAGTTGGCGGAATCAGTGCGCTTGGGGCGGGCCTTGCCAGCGTGGGCATTCCCAGGGACAGCATTCTGCGATACGAAACCGCGCTCAAAACTGACAAGTTTTTGGTGATTGCGCACGGATCACCCAAAGAAGCGGCACAAGCCAGGGAGATCATTGGAAACACGTCAGCCGAAGCATTCGAGCAACATTCTCCCGGAGCTTCCACCGCTGGGGAATTCGTCGCAGCGATCTAGTCGAAAATTACCGGGGCATACGAAGCGTGTCCGGCATCACGCTTGATGCTTCCGCGGATGCGCTTCTGAACCGCCTCACATTCCAAGCCCATGAATTATGGAAAAAAATTCCGTGTATCGGAGGGCAGTCGTGTCCGGCTGAAGGACTACGATCCCGATTATTGTGATCCCGACGAGAAGAAGAAATCATCGCGGAAGACGGTCGCAAAGTTGCAGGAGCGGATGGACGCATTGCAGTTCCGTCTTTTTGCGGAGGGGAAGCGCTCGCTGTTGATCGTCCTTCAGGCTCTCGACGCGGGTGGCAAGGATGGCGTCGTCCGGCATGTCCTTGCGTCAATGAATCCGCAAGGTTGCCGCGTCGTGGGCTTCAAACAGCCGTCGGCGGAAGAACTCGCGCATGATTTCTTGTGGCGGATCGAGCATCAGGCTCCCAAGCGCGGCGAGGTCGTGATTTTCAATCGTTCCCACTACGAGGACGTGCTGATCGCGCGCGTTCACAATCTGGTTCCGAAAAATGTCTGGTCGGAGCGTTACAAGCAAATCAACGACTTCGAGCGCCGCCTCGTTGCCAACGGCACGCACATTCTGAAATTCTTCCTGCACATCAGCAAGGCAGAGCAATTGGACCGATTCAAGGATCGGCTCGACGATTCCGAGCGACATTGGAAAATTAGCGAGGCTGATTATTCGGAACGGAAATACTGGGCAGATTACGAGTCGGCTTATGAGGACGCCCTCAGCGAATGCAGCACCAAGGACGCGCCGTGGTTCGTGACTCCCTCCAATCACAAATGGTTCCGCAACCTGGCGATTTCCGAGATTGTCGAAGATGCGATGAAGAATCTCGGGATCAAGCTTCCCGAATCCAGCGTGAACATCGCGGCCATCCGGCGGAAATACCACGAAGCGGTCGGACGGGCGGTTCCTAAGAAAGCCGGAAAGGACTGACCTGTGCCCGCTGAAACATCATCGGACGGGTTCGCCGCCTTGACGGAACTGGCCCTCGACCTGCGCTGGTCGTGGGATCATGGCGGGGACGAAGTCTGGCGGCAGCTCGATCCCGCGCTGTGGAAACTCACGCGTCATCCGTATGCGGTTCTGCAGACGGCTTCGCGCGCCCAAATTGAACGCCAATGGGCCGAACCATCCTTCCGCAGCAAAGTAGAGGCTCTTGTTCAGGCAAGACGGCAGGAAGCAGTGTCGCCCGGCTGGTTTCAGCAAGCGCATCCGCAGTCAGCTTTGACCTGTGTGGCGTATTTCAGCATGGAGTTCATGTTGAGCGAAGCGCTGCCGATCTATTCGGGAGGGCTGGGTAATGTGGCGGGCGACCAACTCAAGGCCGCCAGCGACCTTGGGGTGCCGGTGGTTGGCGTAGGTCTGCTTTACCAACAAGGCTATTTCCGCCAAATGATAGACAAGGACGGAGCGCAAGAGGCACTCTTTCCATATAACGATCCTGGGCAGTTGCCGATCACGCCGTTGCGTCTTCCGAATGGTGAATGGTTGCGGTTGGAGATCGTGTTGCCCGGTCACTCGGTCTGGCTGCGCACATGGGAGGTTCAGGTCGGTCGGGTGAAGCTATATCTGCTCGACAGTAATGACGCGGCGAACTGCCCGACCCATCGCGGCATCACCAGCGAACTTTACGGCGGCGGGCCGGAACTGCGACTCAAGCAAGAGTTGCTTCTAGGGATCGGCGGCTGGCGACTGCTCGCCGCACTGGGCATCAAACCGGAAATCTGTCATCTGAATGAAGGGCACGCCGCCTTCGCCGTGTTGGAGCGAGCCCGGAGTTTCATGGAAGAAACCGGCCAGCCCTTCGACGTCGCGCTGGCGGTCACGCGGGCAGGGAATCTTTTCACCACGCACACAGCGGTTGCGGCAGGGTTTGATCGTTTTGCGCCGGCCCTGATCAAACAATATCTCGGTGCCTATGCCGAGAAAAAGCTAAGTCTCTCACTCGACGAGTTGCTAGCTCTGGGCCGTCAAAATCCGAATGACTCAGCGGAGAGTTTTAACATGACCTATCTGGCCATACGCGGCAGTGGATCGGTGAA
>JBBROU010000187.1:0-5282 GCA_038229055.1 Bryobacterales bacterium
AACGGTGTCGTCGCCGGCGATGGTGCCGACTACTTCGGGCCACTCGTCGTTGTCGAGGGCGACGGCGACGGAGTTGGCGTGGCCGGGGGCGGTGCGCAGGACGACTAAGTTTTGGGCTCCGGTGACGTCTTGCAGGAAATCGCCGGCGAGGAGCGCGAATTGCGGGCGGGCTTCGTCGTCGATCCTTTCCTCATAACCTTCCTGAGTTTTGACTAAGCGGAGTTCGCGAAGATCGCGCGAGAGGGTCACCTGGGTGGCGATGATGCCCACCCTTTTCAATTCCTGGGCGAGCTTGTCCTGGGTGTTGATGTGGTGGGAGCGAATGAGTTTGAGAATCTGACCCTGGCGATAGCTCTTGCTCACGAACGGATACTTTCGAGACGGCGGCGCGATTCGGCGAGGGCCGCGGCAACCGCCCTGGGACCCGTGCCGCCGGGGATCTCGCGCGACTTCATTCCTTCGAGCGGATCGAGAAGACGCGCGATGTCTGGTGTAAATTCGGGCGCGAACTTTGCGAGCGTGGCCGCGTTCCAGTCAGCAGGCACTTTACCGCTGCGCGTGCTTTCGAGAACCAGACGCCCGACAAGTTGATGCGCCGAATGGAACGGCGTTCCGGCGCGCGCGAGAGCTTCGGCGAGATCGGTGGCGACGACCCAACTTGCTGCCGCGGCGGCGAGCGGAATATCGACGCGCAGAGATATGGATTCGGCGACGGCGCGCGCCATTTCCAGAGAACCCGATAGCTGATCGGCGGCGTCGAAGAGCGGCTCTTTGTCCTCCTGCATGTCGCGATTATAAGTGAGTGGAAGGCCTTTGACCGTCATCATCAGCGAGTACAGGCAGCCGGTGACGCGGCCCGATTTGCCGCGAATCAATTCGAGCGAATCGGGATTTTTCTTCTGCGGCATCAGGCTGGAACCGCTAGTGACGCCATCGCCTAACTCCATCCATCCGAACTCTTCGCTCGAATACAAAATCCAATCTTCGGCGACACGGCTCAGGTGCAGCATCGTCGTCGATGCCGCGTAGAGGAAGTCGAGAGCGAAGTCACGATCGGCGGAGACATCCATGCTGTTGAACGAGATGGATTCGAAGCCGAGGTCGTGCGCGATGGCTTGGCGATCAAACGGAAAACCGCTGCCCGCCAGCGCTCCAGATCCAAGTGGAAGCACGTTGGTGCGGCGGCGGGCATCGGCTAAGCGCTCGGCATCGCGCGCGAACATTTCGAAACAGGCGAGAAGATAGTGCGGCCAGAGCACTGCCTGGGCGCGGCGAAGATGCGTGTAGCCGGGGATGACGGCGGTGGGATATCGATCGGCGAGATCGAGAAGCGCGGACATCCAATTGGCGATGAGCGCGCGCGCGCGGTCGATTTCATCGCGCAACCAGAGGCGCGTGTCAAGAGACACTTGCTCATTGCGGCTGCGGCCGGTGTGAATTTTATCGGCAACCGCGCCGGCGCGTTCTTTCAATTTGCGAATGACAAGCGTGTGGATGTCTTCATCCGTCGCCCCTTCGTAGAATGCGGGCGATTGCGAATCAGCGAGGATGGAGTCGAACGCCGCGACGATGCGCGCGCGTTCATCGGAGTCGAGGATTCCGGCACGCTCGAGGGCTCGCGCGAACGCTTGCGAGCCGCGAACGTCGGCCGCTAATAGCCGCCGATCGAAATGCAAGGAACCGGAGAAGCGCTCGAACACCGCCGACGGCCCGGTTTCGAAACGCCCGCCCCAGAGCTTCACTTCTTTTTCGCCGCCAGGTTCGCGCGGACCTGCATCGGGAGGCCGACGAGGTTGATGAAACCGCGCGCATCCTTCTGATCGTAATCGGCGCCCATGGTGAAGCTGGCGATGCCGAGCGAGTACAAGGAGAACGGCGATTTGCGGCTCACCGGCTCGATATTTCCCTTATACAGACGCAGCGTAATTTCACCGGTCGTGGTTTCACTTACCTTCTCGAAGAACGCATCGAGGGCTTCGCGAAGCGGCGTGAACCAGAGGCCGTTGTAAACCATCTCGGCATAATCGAGCGCAAGACGCTGCTTGAAGTGCATCGTGTTCTTGTCGAGCGTGAGGGCTTCGAGCTCGCGAATCGCCGCCATAATCAGCGTGCCGCCGGGAGCCTCATAGCAGCCGCGCGATTTCATGCCGACGAAGCGATTTTCGACGAGGTCGATGCGCCCGATGCCATGCTCGCTCCCGATCTGGTTGAGCTGCTCAAGCAGCGCGACCCCGGTCATCATGAGCTGACCGTTCACCGAAACCGGAATGCCTTTGTCGAAGCCGATGGTGACATCGACCGGCTGATTGGGCGCTTCTTTCGGGCTCTTGGTGAGCATCCAGATGCCGTCGGAAGCGGCGTTGGCCGGATCTTCCAGTTCCCCGCCCTCATGCGAGATATGCCAGATGTTGCGATCGCGACTGTAAATCTTCGTGGTAGATTGCGCGATCGGCACGTTGTGTTTCTTGGCGTATTCGATGGCATCTTCGCGCGACACGATGTCCCACTCGCGCCAGGGCGCGATGACCGGCAGATGCGGCGCGAGCGCTTTATAAGTAAGTTCGAAACGGACTTGATCGTTACCCTTGCCGGTGCAGCCGTGAGCGAGCGCGTCGCATCCGGTGGCAAGCGCGGCTTCGACCTGCCGCTTGGCGAGCAGCGGTCGCGCGATGGAAGTTCCGAGCAGATATTTATGCTCATAGACGGCGCCGGAGCGAACCATCTTCCAGAGATAGTCGGTGACGAATTCCTCGCGCATGTCGGCGATCACGACTTCATCGGCACCGGTTTTGCGTGCTTTTTCTTCCAGGCCGTTGAGCTCATCGCCGCCCTGGCCGATGTCGCCACACACCGCGACCACTTTGCATCCGTAATGCTCCTTGAGCCACGGAATGATGACAGAGGTATCCAAGCCGCCCGAATAGGCGAGCGCAACTTTTTCAGGTTTCATAGGAAATTGGGGTTAAGCGAGCAGCATCAACAATAGCGCCTTCTGGGCGTGCAGGCGGTTCTCGGCCTGATCGAAGACGATGGAGCGCGGCGATTCGATAACGTCGTCCGTAACTTCTTCGCCGCGTTTGGCGGGAAGGCAGTGCATGAATTTCGCGTCCGGTTGCGCCAGGGCGAACAGTTCCTCGTTCACCTGATAAGGCGCGAATCTTAAACGGCGCAACGCAGCTTCTTTCTCCTGGCCCATGCTAGCCCACACATCGGTATAGATGGCGTGCGCGCTGTCGGCCGCTTCGCAGGGGTCGTGTGTGATGTTCACCGATCCGCCGGACGCCGCGGCCAGACCTTCAGCCTGGGCGAGCACTTCCGGGTGCGGCAAATATCCTGGCGGCGTGGCGTGAACGTAATTCATACCCAAGCGCGCGGCGTTCAGCATCAGCGAGTGGGCGACGTTGTTGCCGTCACCGATGAACGCGAACTTCAACCCCCGCAGCGTTCCGAAATGTTCTTGCAGCGTCTGCATGTCGGCCAGCGCCTGGCATGGGTGATAAAGATCCGTGAGCGCATTGACGACGGGCACCGATGCCCACTGCGATAGCTCTTCGATGGTGTTGTGCGAGAACGTGCGGGCGACAATCGCGTTCACCCAGCGATCCAAATTTCGGGCTACGTCCTTCAGCGGTTCGCGCTCGCCGATGGGGCCATCGAGAGCGATCGACGTGCCGTCCATTTGCCGGATCGCCAGCTCAAAAGTGACGCGGGTGCGGAGCGAGGGCTTTTCGAAAAGCAGCGCAATGGACTTGCCCGCCAGAGAATTCGCGTAGTGAGTGGGATGGTTCTTGACGTCGGCTGCGAGTTCCAGGAGAGAGACAAGTTCGTCGTGCGTGAGGTCGAGATCCTGGAGAAAATCGGGGGCGTTTATGGAATGCACCCGTGTGGCGGTTAACGGCATGACGTGGCCCTCGATGTATGTTTATTCAGCTAAATGAATAATTACACATTGAGCGCTTAGTTGTCAAAGCCGCGTGAGTGCGTTCACGTGCGCGGTAGCTGCGCTTGCCAAACCGCTCAGATTGTATCCGCCTTCGAGTACCGACACCACGCGGCCCTCGGCGTACTTATCCGCGACTTCAAGCATCATGGTTGTTAAGTCGGTAAAATCGGTATCGTCCAGAAGAAACTGGCCTAATGGGTCGTCGCGCCGCGAATCGAAGCCCGTTGAAATCATCACCAGTTCCGGATGAAATTTCTCGAGTGCGGGAACCAGTTCCCGGAACGCGCCGAGCACCTCTTTCCTGCCCGATCCAGCCGGAAGTGGACGGTTCAGTGTGGTTCCGGCACCAGGACCGTCGCCGGTTTCTTGAGAGCTGCCCGTCCCCGGATACCACGGCGATTGGTGCGTACTGAAGAAGAAAACGGAGCCATCGCGATAGAAGATGTCCTGGGTGCCGTTGCCGTGGTGGACGTCCCAGTCAACGATGAGAACGCGGTCGATTCCATGAAAATGCTGCGCGTAACGCGCGCCGATGGCGATGTTGTTGAACAAGCAAAATCCCATTCCGCGCGCTTGGCTGGCATGGTGCCCCGGAGGGCGCACCGCGCAGAACGCATTCGATGTCTGCTCCTGCAGGACCGCGTCCACAGCCTGGAGCACACCGCCGGCCGCACGAAGCGCAACCGGCCAGGAGTGGGTGCCAACGGAAGTATCGCCGGTGCTCAGTTCCCGCGCACCAGCGGCGATCTCCCTTTCCACTAGATCGATATATCGGGGGTCGTGGCATAGCGCCAGTTCATCCTTGGTGGCCGAACGCGGAGTCAGCGCCTGGCAGGTTTCAAGAAGTCCGGCTGCGCCAAGCGATTGCCGCACAGCTTCATAACGCGCGGGAGATTCGGGATGGTCGCGCCCCGGCAAATGTTCGGTGACGATGGGGTCCATCAGCAACGCGGTTTTGCGCATGGCTGGTTAGGAGAGACTGCCGCCGGTGGTGAGCGTCACGTTCGAGGCCAGGCGCATCAGCCAGATATTCTCTTCGACGGGCGAGATAGTGGGGTTGTTTGCCCGAATGAAGTTCAGGGTGGATTGCGCGAAAGCTTCGCCCTCTTTGGCGATTTTGGCGAGCCCGGCCTCGACCTGCCGCAGAGCTTTTTCCTTGGATGCCGCCATGGTCGAAATCAATTGGGAGGAGGACTGCGGCGGATCGCCCTCGTCGGGCAGTATCCAGGTGTAGACAACCATGCATCCATTTTTACTACAGTCGGGAGGGGACGGGGGGCGGTACAATTTTGGAAAGAGCGATGCCCGTCACAATTACAGATGAAGTATTGACGGCGGC
>JBBROU010000188.1:0-5210 GCA_038229055.1 Bryobacterales bacterium
ATGGTGAGGCCGGGATTGTAGAACTCATTCAAGCGCCAGAGCAGATCGTACCGATACACGCGATTTTTCTGCAAACGGAGCGCGGCCGACTGATACGGATCGTTGCCAAGACCGAGTGTAGTGAGAACGATCTCATCGAAGAAGCGTCCGCGACCGTCGCGCGAGTTGACGGTGAGATTGCTGGCAAGCAAGCGGACACCGTTGCGGTAGTTCACATCGCTGCGATATTTTCCGAGATCGCCGCCAACGAGGCTGAAGCGGTAGCCGAATTCGAATGAGTTGACGACGTTGTAATCGCCCGCGTTCTCGCCGCGGCGCGGACCGACATCGGCGGGGGTGGGCGCAACGACCTGCTGGGCGGCGGCGCCGGCGAGGCAGGCACAGATTAGGATGAGCGCACGCATGATCATCTCAGGAAAAATTCGCTGCTATTGGAACCGTGGATACGAACGTGGCAGACGGTGCAGCGTTGGTAACGGGGATCGAGAAGGTTGTGGGATGGCGTCTGCAGCGGAACGCCGTCGTTGCGCCGTCCGAAATTTCCAGCGCCGTTATGGCACTCGAGGCAGAGCGTGAATACAACGGGGCGACGCAGCAGGCGCGCGTTGGGAGAACCATGCGGACTGTGGCACGTTTCGCAGCCGTCGACGCGCACTGATGCGTGTTCAAAAACGAACGGCCCCCGCTTATCGGAGTGGCAGCGCAAGCAGGGCTCTTCATTGTCAAGAGCTTGATCGACCATGGGCCGCGAGCCCATGCGCCACGTCGCCGCGAATGTTCCATGCGGGTTGTGGCAATCGCTGCACTGGATGACACCTTCATTTACGCGGTGTTTGGAAGGCATTTCGAACTGGGCGCGCACGGTGGTGTGGCAGCCATAGCAGAGATCGCGTTGCACCTTGGCGAGAAGAAATTTCGGAACGGGCGATTTGTGAATGGAGTGGCAGGAAGTGCAGACCACCCCGGCTTCGGTGTGCGAGGAACGCCGGATGTTGGCGCGGGTCATGTCGCGCGAGTGACATGTCAGGCATGAGTTCAAAACCTGGGACGGCGTCATGAGGGAGTAAGCGCGAATCAGCGTCTTATTTCCGCTCGATTCCACGTGCGCCCGGCCCGGGCCGTGGCAGCCTTCGCAGCCGCGACTCTCCGCGGGAACACTTTCCGAAACCAAACTCTTGTAATGCGGATTTTTGTCGAAGTTCAGCCAGACGTCGGAATGGCAGCCCTTACAGACGGTGCTGCCAACATACTGAGAAGGAGTCCGTGCCGGCGCCGGTGATTGCGCCATCGCCGTGGACGATGCAATCACCAACACCAGTATGAGCGCGGCCGGATTCATGTGCGGTCCGAATCCGATTCTATGCCCACCGCTTGTAAACTACTTCACGATGACAGTAGCTTTCATGTTCGGGTGAACGGAGCAGTGGTAGTTATAGGTTCCCGGCGTGTTTAACTGCTGCGTGAATTTCACGCCGGTATCGAGAAGGTCCGATGCGAACACATTGGCGTCGGACACGACGTTGTGTTGAACCGCATCTTTATTCGTCCAAGTCACCGTCGAACCGGCCGTGACTGTGATCGGCGTCGGCACGAAGGAGAAGTTAACGATGTCAACTAGCGCCGGGGCCGGAGGGGCTGACGGCGACGTGATGGACAGGAACGCGTTCGGCTGCGATTGCGCGCCGGGGACCTGCGCGACTACGGCGGCATCCACAGGAGTGGCTCCATTGGTCGGGACGGCCGGCACGATCGCGTTGATCTGATAGAGACCCGTGGCGCTGAGCCCGGAGAAGGTGATGGTGGCGGGCAGACCCCCGATGGTGAGTGTCGGGGGAGTGGCCAGGTTCAAAGGCGTGCTGACAATCAGCCCGTTCGGCGCGGCCGGCGATGTGAGACCGAAGCCGTTGCCGTAGAGCACGACGGTTTCCCCGGGAACGGCAGGAGTGGTGGTGGCACCGGGAATTAAACTCGGGGGCCCAGTAAGGGAAAAGCCATCGGCGTGCGTAGCCGCGATGTACTTATTGCCCGGGAACATGAAGAAGGACGGCGCGCTCGGTTGGAACGTCGCGGTGATCGACCCGCTGGTGAGCCCGTTGTTGGTGGTAACCACTTGGACCGGACCGGAAGGCACGTCGGTCGGAACCAGGAAGTTGATCTGCGTGGGGCTGACGTAGCTTATGTAAGCCGGTTTACCGTTCAGCGTAACGGTAACTCCGGAAAGCTGCGTGGGCAATTGATTATTGACGAAGTCGCTCCCCTGCCAAACGTGCGTTGAAGCGGAAAGACCTTGCCCGATGATGGACGCCCAGGTATTCGGAGCGAGAATGGAGGAGAAGCTTGCCGCGTTGACCAAACTGCTGGTCGTGAAGAAAGGCGCGGCTTGGATGCTGCCGAAGAGGCCGTGCGTTTCAAGAGGTTCCGCGTTCGGCCCGGGGGACCCGGCGGTGAAATAGAGCGTCCCGGCATCGCCGCCCCGGCCGCCATTGCCAAAGAGCAGAGCCCAGAGTCCCTGAATCACGATGGGCTTGGCGGTCGGGTCATTCAAAGTGCCGATCAGCTGGCCTGTGGTGGGATTGAAGGCATGGATCATGCCATCGCCAAAGTTCCCGACCAGCAGATCGCCAGCGAAATCGCCAAAATTAGCCGGTGCGATCGCCATTCCCCATGGGGAATTCAGCGGACCCTGCGCGATAAAGTGAGACTGTAAGACCCCAGACATGTCAAAGACCGTCACATAGCCGTTGCCCGCTCCGCCAATGTCGTCGTGTTTCGCAGTGTCCTGCTTGGCGTAAGTGACATAGAGTTTGCCGCCGATATTCGCGATGCCGAATGGCGCAAAGCCGGCGGGAACAGTGGAATCGATGAAGGCCCCAGCGGCAAGCGTCACCGGTTTGAAGTTGGCATCGAACACGTCGACAGTGCCGGCATGGAAGTTGGAGGCGTAGATTTGAGGGGCTGCGGTTGTCCCGCCCAGCGCGCAGCCCTTATAAACGGCGCCGGACGCGGAGTTATCGACCGCAATCTTAGCGTGCGTTCGGTCGAGCGTGCCGTTCCATCCCGAGATGGTGCCGTCTTCCGTGCAGAAGATGAAGGCTGAGGGCGAACCGGTGGCAACCGTGAAGAACGTGCTGCCATTGAAGATGACGCCGGTGACGGCTCCAGGCGCTGTGCCGGCGGGTGGGGGAACAGCGACAACCAGCGGGATCACGGTGCCGGATGAGTCATACAAGGTGGAAGTGCCGGTTTTATTGTTGCCGATCCAGAACGGACTGGTGGCACTTTCGGCAATACCCCAAGGATTCACGAGATTTGGATCCACATGGTCGGCGATATTGGGCAAATCGGCGACGAGATTGTGGACCAGATAGCTGTTAGCCGCGGAGAGCGAGCCGGCCAGAGCCAAACACAAGAGGCCGACGCGCAAACAGGCTGAGGGCTGAACGCGGGCGCCGCGGCGCACCGATTCAAAGTAAGTGGATTCGTTGAGTGTATGCATACCTGCTATTGAAGTTATCCACGGCGGGAAGCGGAAACGTGAAAATCTTGTAAAAGTGTCGTAAAGATTTGCAGTGCCATTTGTTTAAAATGATTGGGCTTCGTGGTTTGCTTTTAGATTCGTAAGCAACGCGGATCGCCGCGGCCCGTCGTTTCGCACTGCAAAATGGCGGCGGTCAACTCGGGGAAGATGCCGGTGATCGTGATCATGACTTATGTAGTGGGGATCGGTGCCAACGCTGATCGGCAATGCAGTCGGCGGAGTGTCGCTGGTCTCGATGCTGAATCACGCGCAGGTGGTGGCGGGCAGCGACGAGGCTTAATTCATGCGGTGATGGCAGCCGCTCCGAGCGCCGCGAGTTCCATGTCTTCGAGCTGCGGGAGTCCGCTCACGGCGACGGAACCGGCAACGGCGCCGTCCTTCCATACAGGGACGCCGCCGCCCCATCCGACGAATTTCGGATCGCCGAAATACGCGATGTCGAAACCTTTCTCCGGATCGCGCGCGGCTTCGCCGATCTGTTTGGTGGGTTTGCGTTCACGCGCGGCCGTCCAGGCTTTGTTGGTGGCGATGAGGATGGAGGAGTAGGGCGCGCCGTCCATGCGGGCGAAGGCGATGAGCTCGCCGTGAGGATCGGCAACAGCGATGACGCCGGATTTGCCCCGACGTTGAATTTCCGCGGTGAGAAGTTCGATGATCTTGCGCGCGTCGGCGTAGCCGAGGGAAGTGATCTGTTGCAAGGCGATGGTCTCTAACTGAATATAACTGAGCCCGCACCGCAAGCATTAGAATTAACTATGCAGGAGCGCGAGTTAGATCCGGTCATCGAGGCGTATAAGAAAGACATCGACCGCACTTTGTTTCGCGAGAATTTGAAGCTCTCGGTTGAAGAGCGTTTCCGAAAAACAATGGCGCTCGCAAACTTCGCCGATGAATTCCGGCGTGCGGGGCGTGAAGCTCGCTCGCGGCATTCGCATCATTCAGTGCAACGCCGGCTAGCCTCGTTAATCGCTATTGACAAAACCTGAATCCTGTCTGAATCACTCGGCAATTTGTTCGCGAGACTTAGGGCCTCGGCGAGTGCTCTTTTCAAGCTTGCACAGTCGGAGTTTGGCAGCGAGCGAGCGGCTTCGAGCAGAGCCACGGCCGCTTGGTATCCCACAAACGGCTTTTCAAAGTTCGGGTTGTCCAAACGACCTGCAAGCCAATCCAAATGGACCGCGCTAGGAAACATTTGAAGAATAGCTATTGCTGCCAAGCGTTCGCCTGGAGATTGACTCGATTCGAATTTCTCAAGCAGCCCCCTCGCTCTGGACGCCTTCGTTTTCATTGCCGAGAAAATTGCTGTCATACTTGACGTTCGAGCGGCTCCGGAAGGCATTTGTTCGCGAACATCCAGGTAGTCCGTCGCGAGCTTAATCATTTCGGCATGAGCCTCGCGGTCAATGATCACCGATTTGTCCGGCGAAGTTTCTCTCGGATGAACGGGCGATTCTTTCTTTACAATGTCTCGGATCGCCCGTAGCAATCCTCCTCGCACGTGCTCGCTAAAGTCCGCGTGAGAGGGATACGTCCACGTCAATCCAAGTCTCCCGAGTTCGTCTCTGAACTTGACCACACCCGACAACTGATCTAGATCGGCCAGACTTGGTATGGGAATGGGCTGTTCGCAAAAGTAGAACATGATTGTAGGGAGATGTCCAGTCCTACTGCG
>JBBROU010000189.1:0-5021 GCA_038229055.1 Bryobacterales bacterium
GCCATCCGGTTCGCCTCGCCGCGCTTGCTCTTCGACCCCACATCGGCCGAGGCCGAGAACTGCCCCTTCGTCAAACCGTACACGCCGTTGTTCTCGATGATGTACGTCATCCGGACATTGCGGCGAATCGCATGACACAGATGTCCCAGGCCGATCGATAAAGAGTCGCCGTCGCCAGAAATCCCGATGTACGTCAGTTCGCGATTGGCCGCATTCGCTCCCGTGGCGATCGGCGGCATGCGCCCGTGCGCCGAATTGAATCCGTGCGCCCCGTTCACGAAGTATGCCGGCGTCTTCGATGAGCACCCGATGCCGCTCATCTTCGCGATCATGTGCGGCTTAGCGGAAATTTCCCACAGAGCCCGCACGATCGCCGCCGTGATCGAGTCGTGCCCGCAGCCCGCGCAGAGCGTCGACATCGAACCTTCATAATCGCGAATCGTCATCCCCAGCGCATTGCGCTGCAAACTCGGGTGCGTCGCTACGGGCTTAAGAATCGATGGCATAGTTTAATGCGCAACACCTTCCACAATTTTGTCGACCACATGTTTGGCGCTCAGCGGGAAGCCGCCGTACACCAGAATCGAACGCAGCCGGTCCTTGGGCACGCAAGTCTCGAGAGTGAGCAAAGAACGCAACTGCGCATCCCGGTTTTGCTCCACGATGTAGCAATAATCGTGATCGTAGAGGAAGGCCTGCACGCTGGAATCGAACGGAAATCCGCGTACGCGCATGTAATCGGCGTCGATTCCTTGCGCGGCCAAAATTTCCACTGCCTCCGTCACCGGCGCCCCGCATCCCCCCAGGGTTACAATCCCGAAGCGAGCACCCTCGCGCCGCCGGATTTCCGGCTCAGGCACGAACTTCGCCGACGCCTTGTGCTTGCGCGCCAACCGGTCCACCACTTCCTGATATTCGTCGGGAACCTCGGTGTACACGCCGAATTTATTGTGCCCGGAGCCTCGCGTCAGGAACGCGCCGCGCGCATGCACGCCGGGCAGCGTCCGCGGCGTCACGTTATGCTCGTCGTCGCTGAAGTAGCGTTGAAATTTCGCCATTTTCTCGAGCACAGCAGCGTCGAGCACAGCACCGCGATCCGGTCGATACGCGTCGTCCCACTTCAGCCGCGGGACCACCCAATCGTTCATGCCGATATCGAGATCCGACATCATGATCACCGGCATCTGAAACCGCTCCGCGATGTCGAACGCCTTCACCGCAAACTCAAAACACTCCGCCGGATTCTGCGGAATCAGCAGAATATGTTTGGTGTCGCCGTGCGATGCGTACGCGCAGGCCATCAAATCGCCCTGCTGCGTTCGAGTAGGCATGCCGGTCGATGGCCCGACGCGCTGCACGTCGATCAGCACCACCGGCACCTCGGCATAATAAGCGAGGCCCAGCAGTTCATTCATCAGCGAGACGCCCGGACCGGCCGTCGACGTGAATGCGCGCGCGCCGTTCCACATCGCCCCGATCACCATGCCCATTGCGGCGAGCTCGTCCTCAGCCTGGATGATCAGATAATTGTTCTTGCCCGTCACCGGATCGCGCCGGTACTTCTCGCACAGGCTCTTGAAAGCGTCCATCACCGACGTCGCCGGCGTAATCGGATACCACGCCGCCACCGTTGCGCCCGCATACAAACAGCCCAGCGCCGCGGCCGTATTCCCGTCGATCAGAATCTTGTCGTTGTTCGCGTCCATCTTTTCCAGATGAAACAGCAGCGGACATGCGAAATGCTTTTTCGCGTAGTTGTAACCCAGATCCAGCGCGCGCCGGTTCGCGTCGATCAGCTTTTTCTTCCCCGCGAATTTTTCCGCAAGCAACTCTTCGACAATACCCATGTCGATGTTCAGCGCCGCCACCAGCGACCCCGCATATGCAATGTTCTTTAGCAAAATTCGCTCACGAGGATTGCCGAACGTCTCATTGCACATCTGCGCCAGCGGCACGCCCAGCAGCGTCACGTCACCACGCACCAGCGACGGGTCGAGCGGCCAGCTCGAATCGTAAAGCAGATATCCGCCCGAGCGAACCTCATGCACATCGCGCTCGTAAGTTTGCGCGTTCATCGCTACCATCAGGTCGTAATCGAGCGCGCGCGCCGTATGCCCGTCGCGATTGACGCGGATCTCATACCAAGTCGGCAGCCCTTGAATGTTCGATGGAAAAAGATTCTTGCCCGACACCGGAATCCCCATGCGAAACACCGCCTGCATCAACAGGCTGTTCGCGCTCGCCGATCCCGTTCCGTTGACGTTCGCCAGCTTGATGGCGAAGTCGTTTATGCGGTCGTTAACTGGCTGTCGCACGCTGGGCTTCCCGCATAGGCAATGAATAATTCGAACTTCTGCATGTCCCACGCCGCCGTGGGGCAGCGTTCCGCGCACAGTCCGCAATGCACGCAAACATCTTCGTCTTTCGCCATGATTCGCTTCGTCTGCGGAAGATCCGCCGATACATACAAAGCCTGATCCGAATTGATTGCCGGGGCCGACAGCCTGCCGCGCAGATCGAACTCGTCGCCATTGCGCGTGATTGTCAGGCACTGGACCGGGCAGATGTCGATGCAGGCGTCGCACTCAATGCACAGCCCCGCCGTAAACTGCGTTTCCACGTCGCAATTGAGACACCGCTGCACCTCGCGCGCCGTCTGCTCCGCCGTGAAACCCAACTCGACCTCGACGTTCAGCTTACGGAAACGCTCCACCAGATCGGTATGCCGCATCTTCTGCCGCATGGCCGGGTTGTAATCGTTGTGGTAGCTCCACTCGCTGATCCCCATCTTCTGCGTGATCAGGTTCATGCGGTCGGGCAGGCGTTCGGAAATCGCAATGCCCATGCAATGGTTGTGAATCGATATCGCGGCCTGATGGCCGTGCTCCACCGCCCAGATGATATTCTTCGGGCCGAAAGCCGCGTCGCCCCCGAAGAACACCCGCGGCAGCGTCGATTGGAACGTCTGCTCGTTGACGACGGGCATGTCCCACTTGCCGAACTCAATCCCGAGATCGCGCTCGATCCACGGAAACGCGTTCTCTTGCCCGATGGCCAGAATCACGTCATCCGCCGCGAGAAAAACGGTCTCGAACACGCGTGAATTCTTGGCGCCCTCATCCCACTCCAGGCGCTCGAACTCCATGCCCTTCAGAACTCCGCCCTCGACTACGAACCGCTTCGGCGCGTAATTGATAAGGATGTCGATGCCCTCTTCTTCGGCATCATCCAACTCCCAAGCCGACGCCTTGAAGAATCCGCGCGGCCTTCGCGCCATCACTTTGATATCGGTGCCGCCGAGCCTGCGCGAGGTCCGGCAACAATCCATGGCTGTGTTGCCGACGCCGATAATCAGGACGCGCTCGCCGATGTGCTCGATGTGCCCGAACGCTACCGATTCCAGCCAGTCGATCCCGATATGGATCCGGTCCGTCTCGTAGCGCCCCGGAATGTCGAGATTTTTCCCGCGCGGCGCGCCCGTCCCCACAAACACCGCATCGAAATCTTCGCGGAGAAGTGAGCGCATGCTCTCGACCGGGGTGCCGTAGCGGATGTCGACGCCCATATTGAGGATGGTGTCGACCTCATCATCGAGCACCGCCTGGGGCAACCGGAACGACGGGATATTCGACCGCATCAGCCCGCCCGGCTTCTCCAACTTTTCGTACATCACCACTTCGTATCCCAGCGGCAGCAGGTCGTTCGCAATGGTCAAAGACGCCGGACCCGCGCCAACAGACGCGATGCGATTGCCATTTTTCGTGCTCGGAATCACCGGCAGCCGATCCGCAATCTCGCCGCGATGATCCGCCGCGACGCGCTTCAGGCGGCAGATGGCGACGGGTTTGCCATCGAGCCGCTCACGCCGGCACGCCGGTTCGCAAGGCCGATCGCACGTGCGCCCCAGAATCGCGGGAAACACATTCGACTCCCGGTTCAGCATGTACGCGTCGGTGAATCGCCCCTGCGCGATCATCCGGATGTACTCCGGAACGTTGGTGTGCGCGGGGCAGCCCCACTGGCAATCGACAACTTTGTGGTAATAATTCGGGTCCTGAACGTCTGTGGGTTTCAGCGGGCGCGCCTCCTGAGGGGTTCCTGTATCGTTTCTCACCAGCCGGGATTTATTGTATCTGATCTCGGGGGGAGGGGGCGCGCCCTGAAGGTGGAGTTTGTCGGGGCTAGGCCGTCCGGGAGTACTTTCGCGATAGGCCGGCAACACGACACAGCGGTGTACTACCGGACGGGCATCGGATTAGGGTTCCGGCGGTGGGTCGGCCATCCCGCCCCTGGTCGGCAAAGTCGCGTGAAGAGATTGGCGAATCCTCCCTGCAAGAGAATGCCAGAAGTTGGCGATGCGCGGGAAAACAAACACCTGAATTCACTTAGATTTAGCGCTTACTTCTTCGGCAAAATAGTTCCGTCTTCGAGCGCTATGTGAGCAATTCGCGCGGCGTACTTTGCGGTGCCCGCCTCAATTAGCGGAACCATCTTGTGATATGGATCGTCGCCTATAAACTGATTTTCGTCAAAACTGTAGCCGCCACTTCCCGAATCATGCCCTGGCAGGATTTTGTCGTCGTCTCGGAAATTGAATCCGTATACTTCCTTTCCAAATCCGTCGATCACAGACAGGCGCCCCTGCAGACCCACAATCGTGTTGCTTCCGATGTTTTGGAAAACGGGGTATATCACAACAGAGTTGGTATATCGGCTGGCCTCGTAGTCTTTCGCGAGTCGCCTTGCTGAAATTGAAGCCACCTGCACGTACGGCATAAAGTCAAAATCCGGCTTTGTCGAAGTCGTCTCTGCGGATGCACCGGCAGAAGGCCCACTCAGGCTCGCCGGCCCCTCTGAGGATACTCTTGTCGCCGTCTGGTCTAGCTGTTTTCCCTGTCGAGAAAATCCGAACGCTAGGCCAATTGCCGCGATGACGACCACCGCGAAACCAACAAGTACCTGGATCCGTTTGCTTATGAGGCCAACGCTTGCTGTGAGCAGCAAGGCCCCGCATGCGCCGA
>JBBROU010000190.1:0-5011 GCA_038229055.1 Bryobacterales bacterium
ACCAGCACGGCAGACCCTTCGAAGCTCGAGCAGCGCCTCCTGCAGGCTGTCCACGATTTGCAAATCAGCGACCGCAGCAGGAAAGCACTGAGCACACAATTGGTCCGCCTTGTCGAACTCGCTCAAGCCTATCTGCAAAAGTCGGATGCCGAAGCGAAGCTGGTGCTCCAAACCGAACTCAGTCGCGCCGAGGAGATCCTCGTGAAAGCTGCCGTCGGTGATTTCGCCGCCATCGAGAGCAAGGCAGCGGAGCCAACGCCGGACCTTCAAAGCGGCAAAGTCAGCGCGGTGAAGCCCGAACTCGGCTGCGTCGTGATCAATCTCGGAACCAAGCATGGCGTCAAAGTAGGCATGCCGTTTCAAGTGCGCCGCGGGACCAAGCTGGTCGCCACCGTTCGAGTGGTGGATGCCCGGCAGGGATTCGCAGGCACGGTGATTCAGAATCTCGTATCAGACAAAGACCCGATCAAACTTGGGGACACCGTAAGGGTGGACGCCCAGCTCAATTAACCAATTTAACCAACAACCAACGCCACCAATTTTAACGCAAAATGGAAGTCAAAGCCATCTATAGATTTGCGCGCATGTCGGCCTTCAAGCTCAGGGATGTGACGCGTGAGATTCAGGGCCACCCTGTGGCCCGCGCCCTGGACATTGTGGCCTTCAGCCCCAAGAAAGCTGCGTTCCTCGTCCAGAAGACGTTGAAGAGCGCGATCGCCAACGCCGAGAACAACCACAACCTGCGCGCCGACAGCCTCGTGGTGAAGGAAGCGGTGGCGGGGGAATCGACGACGATCAAGCGCTTCACGCCGAAAGCGCGCGGCAGTGCCGGGCCGATCCGCAAGCGGACCAGCCACATTTTCATCACCCTTTCCGACGAAATCAAAGTCAAGCAGCGGGAGAAGAAGGGTACTAAGCCGGCAGCCAAAAAAGCCGGGAAGAGTGCCGCCAAGAAGCCTGCAGAGAAAACAAACGAATAATCATGGGACAGAAAACCAATCCAATCGGCTTCCGCCTTGCGGTCAACAAAGACTGGCGTTCCAAATGGTTCGCCAGCCGCAAGGAGTTTCCTGAATTTCTCGCCAGCGACATTAAGATTCGCACGTCTCTCAAAGAGAAGCTGCGGCTTGCGGCTGTGTCGAAAATCGTCATTGAGCGCGCATGGAACAGCCTGCGTGTCACGATCCACACGGCACGTCCCGGCATCGTCATCGGACGCAAAGGCTCGGAGATCGAGAAGATGACCGAGGAAATTTCCAAGCTCTCCGGCGGCAAGCAGGTGAAGATCGACATCATCGAGATCAAGTCGCCGGACCTCGACGCACAGCTTGTGGCGGAGAATATCGCCATGCAGATGGAGCGCCGCATCAGTTTCCGCCGCGCGATGAAAAAGTCGCTGCAGACGACGATGGAGCAGGGCGCAAAAGGAATCAAAGTGCGCTGTGCCGGACGCCTCGGTGGCGCGGAAATCAGCCGCGCGGAATGGTATCGCGAGGGGAGCATCCCGCTGCATACGCTGCGCACTCCGATTGACTACGGCTTTGCCGAAGCGCGGACCACTTACGGGATCATCGGCGTGAAGTGCTGGATCTGCAAACCGGCCGCCGTGGTGGCGGAAGAGAAGAAGGCTGCCACGCCGCCGGAGAGACCCGAGGGTGCCGAGCAGCAGCCGGCCGCCTAAACGAACAGCTATTTTTTACCGGAGGAAACCCAATGCCTTTGTTGCCCAAACGTGTGAAGTATCGGAAGACCCAGCGCGGCAGTCGCGCCGGCAAAGCTTCCCGTGCCATCAATCTTGATTTCGGATCGTTCGGCCTCCAGACGCTGGAGCGCGCGTGGATCACCAACACGCAGATCGAAGCAGCCCGCGTCGCCATGACCCGCAATATGAAGCGGAAGGGGAAGATGTGGATCCGCATTTTCCCGGACAAGTCGGTGACGGCACGCCCGCCGGAAACGCGAATGGGCAAGGGCAAAGGCCAGCCCGAGTACTGGGTGGCGACGGTCCGCCCCGGAAACATCCTTTTTGAAATCGACGGCATCTCCGAAACGCTCGCGCGTGAGTCGCTGCGACTGGCCGCGGACAAGCTGCCCGTGCGCACGAAGTTTCTGACGCGCCATAACTAATCGCCGAGCATGAAGACCAAAGAAATCCGCGAACTGACTCCCGACGAACTTCGGGCCCGCAAACGGGAACTGCGCGAGCAGATTTTCCACCTCCGCCTCCAGCAGGCGGGCGGCCAGCTCGAGAAGCCGAGCGAACTGCGCACCCTGCGCCGCGAAGTCGCCCGCATCGAGACGGTGCTGACGCAAAAGAACAAGACTGCGGCCATCGCCGCCAAGTAATCCCATTCCATGAGTGAAACAGCACCAGTTGAAACGCCCAAGCGCGGTCTCCGCAAGACCCGCGTAGGCGAGGTCGTGTCGAACAAGATGCAGAAGACCGTGGTGGTCGAGACGACCATGCGCGTGCCGCATCCGAAGTTCCGCAAGATCATCAAGAGCGTCAAAAAATTCTACGCCCACGACGAAGAGCAGAAAGCCCAGATCGGAGATCTCGTCCGCATCGTGGAGACCCGCCCGCTCAGCAAACTGAAGTGCTGGCGCGTCGTTGAAATCCTCAAGCACTAACCTTCCGTGGCCTGAAGTGGCCGCACATTTTCTATGCTCCAAATTCGTACCAGACTAGATGTCGCTGACAATACCGGCGCCCGCATGGCCAAGATGATTGGCGTGATCGGCAAGGCGACGATGACTGCACACATCGGCGATGTCATCACCGCCCACATCCGCGAGGCTCAGCCGGGCGGACAGGTGAAAAAAGGGGAGGTCGTGC
This sequence comes from Bryobacterales bacterium, assembly GCA_038229055.1. GTDB lineage: Bacteria > Acidobacteriota > Terriglobia > Bryobacterales > Bryobacteraceae > JANYJA01. Next base: position 2,837 of record JBBROU010000190.1, read on the forward strand.
GTGCAGTCGTCGTCCGGACCAAGCAGGCAGTTCGCCGGGAAGACGGCAGCTATCTCCGCTTTGACAACAATGCGATTGTCATCATTGACAAGGATGAGAATCCGCGCGGCACCCGTATCTTCGGCCCCGTCGCCCGTGAACTCCGGGAAAAGAACTTCATGAAGATCATCTCACTCGCCCCGGAGGTTCTCTAACATGGCCAATCGTCTTAGCTTCCACGTCAAAAAGGGCGACAACGTCGCGGTGATCAGCGGCAACCACAAGGGCGCCAGCGGGAAGATTCTCGCCGTGCTGCCGAAGAAACAGCAGGTGCTGGTCGAGGGCGTGCGCATCATCAAGAAGCACACTCGCAAGAGTCAGGATAACCCGAACGGGAGCATCCTTGAGCGCGAGGGACCGATTCATATTTCCAACGTCAAACTCCTTGAGGTTGAGCCGAAGAAGAAGGCTGAACCAAAGAAGAAAGTGGAGTCCAAGAAGAAAAAGTAAGCCATGCCCGTCGAAATCCAGGAAGAATATAAGAACCGAGTCATCCCGGCGCTGAAGGCGACGCACGGTTATAAGAACATCAACCAAGTTCCGAAGGTTGAGAAAGTGGTCGTAAACACTTGCGTGAACCTCAATCAAGGTGACGCCAAGCAGGCCCTTGAGGACGCCAAGAATGAGTTAGCGACGATCACTGGCCAGAAGCCTGCTGAAACGCGCTCCAAGAAGGCCATCTCCAATTTCAAACTCCGCAAGGATCAGGCAATCGGCGCGAAGGTTACGCTGCGCGGGCGCCGGATGTATGAGTTTCTCGAGCGTCTGATCAAGACGGCGCTGCCGCGTATCCGCGATTTCCGCGGGGTGAGCACCCGCGCCTTTGACGGCAATGGGAACTACACTCTCGGCGTCTCGGATCAGTCGATTTTCCCCGAAATCGAACTCGACCGCATCAAGCGCAACATCGGCTTCGATGTCACCATCGTCACCACTGCCCGGACGGACGCGGAGGCCAAGAGTCTCCTCACCGAACTCGGGATGCCATTTTCTGACAAGGCCCGCCTCAAGCGCGCGCAACAGGAGCAACAGCAGGCTCAACCGGCCGCCTAATTAAGACATGAGCGCACTCACCGATCCCATCGCAGATTTTCTCACCCGCATCCGCAACGGCTGCAGCGCAGGCAAGACCGAAGTCCTGTCGCCGTACTCGAAGATGAGGGCTGAAATTGCCCGCATCCTGAAGCAGGAAGGTTACATCTCGAACTTCGAAGTCGAGACCGGCACCGGCCCGCAGACCCAGTTGAAAGTGGTCAACAAATTCGTCAACCGCGCCCCGGCCATCACCGGCCTCAAGCGCGTCTCCAAGCCAGGTCTCCGGCGCTATGTCGGATCCACCGAAATTCCGCGCGTCCTCGGCGGAATCGGCATCAGTATCCTTTCGACTTCGAAGGGATTGATGTCCGGGCGTGAGGCCAAGAAACAGAATGTCGGCGGTGAATTGCTGGCTTTCGTCTGGTAACGACTATGTCCCGAATCGGAAAAAAAATCATCGAACTGCCGGCCAAAGTAAGCGTCAAGATTGGCGCTGATGGTGCGGTGAATGTCGAAGGCCCCATGGGCAAGCTGAGCTGGACCCTGCCCGGCGGCGTCACTGGAAAAGTCGAAGGCACGAAAGTGACTGTCGCCTGTGACTCGGAGTCGAAGAGTGCTCTTCACGGTCTAAGTCGCGCCTTGATCAACAACATGGTCGTCGGCGTCTCGAGTGGATACGTGCGGGACTTGGAGATTCAGGGCGTCGGCTTCAAGGCGGCGCTGAAAGGCAAAGTGCTCCAGCTCAATCTTGGCTATTCGCACGAAATCAATCATCCGGTGCCGGAAGGTGTGAAGGTCACTGTCACCGATAACACAAAGGTTCGCATCGAGGGCATCGACAAGCAGATCGTGGGACAGCTCGCCGCCGATGTGCGGAGTTATTACCCGCCGGAACCTTACAAGGGCAAGGGCGTCCGCTATGCGGGCGAGAAGATTATCCGCAAGGAAGGCAAAACCGTCCAGTAACGCCATGGCTAAGAACATTAAAAAAGCAAGCATCCAGATGCGCCATAAGCGCATTCGCAAGATTGTCTCCGGCACGCCGGAGCGTCCGCGTCTCGCCGTGCATTTCAGCGGCAAGCACATCTACGCGCAGGTCAT
>JBBROU010000191.1:0-4952 GCA_038229055.1 Bryobacterales bacterium
GCCCTCACCGCTCAACCGCTTTTTCTGAGCCGCGACAGCAATGGAGCGCACTGCACCGGCGCACCTGCCCCAGTCTCGTGCCCGATCCGTCGCCAAAAGAACGCCAAAAGTTATCAAGAAATTGACTTTCACTCCCCTCCTCGGTGTACACTTTGCCCGAGGCGAACCGCGCCCAGTCCACCCAGGAGGTAAGCCATGGCACGCGCAAAATCCACCCCGACAGGCAATAGCATCGATCCGAGTCAGATTCAAGATCCGTCCCAGATTCCACCTTCCGGAGCGCAGTTCGCCGGCCGCTCGTCGAACGGAGCAGTCGACATTTACTTTGGGACGGTATCCGCGGATATCGACGCCCAGCCATCCGCGAAAGAACTACTCGGGACAGCCTTGGAAAACGCGGGCCTTTCCAATGCCGATTTCATTTACAGCCAAGTCTCGGCACTTTACGGCGGCGTGGACCTGCCTACTTTCAAGAGTCCATCCGGAAACATGGTCCGATCGCTTGCTTTCGTTTCCGGGAGCGCCCAGGGATCGTACGGCGCATTTCATATCGAGGGGAAGACACAGGCGGACTTCGATCGCATCGTGCTCGATAGTTTGAACTCCGCAGGCGCCTATTCTGCCGGTTCCGGACTCGCCGCCGCGCTTCGACCCGCCGCGGTGAAGGGCGCCGTCTTCGCTCTCAACAGAGGAGCCTGCGATCTTCTTGGCATTATCCACGCCGGCGACCATCGTCTGACGACTGCGAAGACCGGGCAGATTCGCGAAGCGTTGCGATTCGCCGATCAAAGTGTTGCCGCACTGGCCTGCTTGATAGAAACGCGGAGACCCTCGTCCGCGCCAAGCGCAGTCTCGCTGAATTTCATTGACGATCCGAAGAAAGACAAGAAAGAGAATTTGATTCGGCGGCTGGTTCAAGCCAACCAGAACATCCTCGCGCTAAGCGCCGCGGCGACCGCGGGTGGAGGCCGTCAATTCCTCTCGACCGCCCTCTTTGCAGCCGAGATCGTCGAGAGTTTTCAAACGCTGACCGGCAAGGCGAGTCCCGGAAGTACGGACGGCGAAGCTGTCAGCCGCGTGCTGGCTTTCAAGCTCGCCCCTGAGATTGCGCTGATCCCCGGATTCAGCAGCGCTGTAGCACAGCAATGGTGGCAGGACGGTCACGCCGACTGGGTGAACGACAATTCGCAAAATGATCGGTCGGCGGACGGGAACGGCGCGGGCGTGATGTTCCTTCTGTTCCTGAACGATTTTCTGGGCGTTCCTCTGGACCGCATTCTCGCTGCGATGCCCGCGAGTAATGGAGCGCCTCTTGGGAAGACGTATGCGGCCCTGGTGAAAGCGGACCCCAGTCTAGCCCCCGTGGCGGGTAAGGATGGAACTGCGGCTTTTCAGGCTATGGTCTCCCTCTTGCAAAAAAACGGTCAAAGCGCCAGCGGCGGACTGAATCTTCCGGCGGACGGCAACCCTTTCCCCGGCATGCCGAACGCGAAACCAGGCGGTTTGTTTGCTGCTCAGGGGCCGGCGACAGGTTCCGTTGCTCAAGACGCTCAGGCGGCCCTCGCTTTGGAATCCCAAATCGAGCAGCAGTTGAGCGCGCTCAAAGCCGTTCTGGCACAGATTCCGGGCGACGTAAACGGGAATCCTGCCCCGGCGATCCTTCAGGCCCGCGCCGATCTTGCTTCGAAGCTTGCCGCCAGGGGAGTCGGCGGCCCCTACCGGCCGAATCTCTCCGCTTCCGTCGTAGTGCGTGTGGACCAACAAGCCGCGCCGTTCCGCGCTCCGCAGTACGATCAAACTCTTCAGCAGGATTTCTGGGCACACGTTTACAACGAACTCCCGTCAAGCGGAAACCACACCGACCGGCTGCAAGCCATCACCGGGACAAATCAGGCTCCCGTGGCAGTGCAAATCACTGGAACTATAACTAGTACCGCTCCTCAAAAAGATGGAGATCTCCACATCTCATTTCAGCCTGACAGTTCCAACTTCCCCATCAACACGAGCACCGTGGAACCGCCGCTCGAGGTCGAGATCATTTACGCGGGTCCAATAAGCCAGGTGGACGCTCAGCAAGCGGCGCAGGGATTTCAAAATCCTTTCGACACTAAGCCGCTGCATGCCGGCGTGCGGATTCAAGTGGCTGGGCCGCTAATTTTCGATCGCGCTCACGGTAGGCCGGCCGCGGACGGAATCAATGTTGAATATGGGCTGGAAATTCATCCCGTCGTTGCCCTCACCGTCTTAGGCTCCGGCGGCCCGCCACCGCCACCGCCTCCCACTCATGGAGGTCAGCTTTCGCAAGATTTGACTTCGGCTCTCAGTCAGGCGGAAACACTGGCCCAGTCGCTCGGCAACCTGACAGCCCTGCTGCAGAAGATGAAGGCAGAAGCGCCCTAAAGGTAGCCGAAACTTGGGCCGAGATGGTCACCCGCTTCCGGCACCGTGAATAGGCCGGAAAGTGATCGATGCTAAATTGTCATCTGGATTTCTGATGACGGTAGCATTCCCCCTGAATTTATGACGCAATCTCCATCTTTCCCCTCGAGGGTCGCCCTCGTCACCGGCGGCGCCTACGGTATCGGACGGGCGATCGTCCGCGAGTTCGTGGCGCACGGCGAAGCGGCGGTCATCGCCGACGTCAACATCGACCGGGGCAAACTGCTCGAAGCCGCCATTTTCGCCGAAGGAGGCCACGCGCGCTTTATCCGCGCCGATGTCCGCGACGAGAGCTCAATTCAGACTCTGATCGAAAAAACCGTAGAGGAGTTCGGCCATATCGATGTCCTTTGCAACAACGCCGGGATCGAGCGCTACAAACGCGCTGAAGACTACACCTCGCAAGACTGGAGCGACGTGGTCGATACGAACCTGCGGGGTGCGTTTCTGTGCTCAAAGTACGCGCATCCTCATTTGAAGGAACGGCGCGGCGCTATCGTCCTTACGTCGTCAGTTCAGGCCTTCGCCAATGAACCGCAAATTGCCGTTTATGCGGCTACCAAGGCCGGTCTGCTCGGCATGACGCGCGCCATGTCCCTCGATTTCGCGCCTGAGGGTATACGCGTGAACGCCGTGTGTCCCGGCGCGATCCAAACCGGAATGATGGAATCGTTCCTCAACGATCACCCGAACCCAGAAGAATTTCTTCAAACTGTGGGACGCTCCGTTCCTTTACAGCGGATCGGGCAACCTGAAGATATCGCGAGGGCCGTTTGGTTTCTGGCTTCGCCGCAAGCTTCGTACATTACCGGGACCACGCTGGTCGTCGACGGCGGCTTGCTCTGCCGGCTTGCCTTATGAACGCGAAATCCAATTGGCTCAATTTGGGAGCGCTCGTTGCGGTAAACCTCTTATGGGCGGCGCAATATCCCGCCTATAAAATCGCCGGCGACGCAATGGAGACTGCGGCGCTGAATTTCTGGACGCTGACCTTAGCCATCATCTTGCTGCTGCCTTTCTTACTTCGGTCGCGCAGCCGTGGTCCCGTGAAGCGCCCTTGGCAATTGAAGACGGTGCGGGAGTTTACCGTGCTCGGAGTATTTGGCATACTTCCCGCCTCGGTGATGCTGGCGTGGGGAATCAATCATTCATCCGCATCCAACGCCGCTATTCTTTCCCTAACCATTCCCGTGCTGATGACCGTCCTTGGAATCGTGATGCTCGGCGAGAAGTTGTCATCCATCCGGGTGCTGAGCATGGTGCTGGGTGGCATCGGAGTCATTCTGATCTCGACCGGCGATCTGGCTAATGCGTCGTTTCGCAAGGAGATGCTCCTAGGAAATCTGGTGATCTTCCTGGGCGGTCTTGGCAGTGCCTTCTATAACACCTACAGCAAAGATCTGCTGACCAGATATGGCGAAGTGGAGCTTCTGGTCTATAGCTACGTGGTCGGGGCGGTCGGCTGCGCTGTGATTTCGGCAGCCACTGAAGCGCGACCTTTCTATCGAATCTCCGGATATCCGGCCAGCGCGTGGGTTGCCATCTGCATTCTCGGTGCGCTCTCGTGGGGTATCGCAATGGTGTTGTGGATGTGGGTGCTAAACCGCCTGGAGGTCGGGCAAGTGTCCGTATCCATCTATCTGTTGCCATTCTTCGGGCTGCTGTTGTCTTTCATCACGGTGCATGACCGGTTGACTGTCACCCAAATTATCGGCGGCTCGTTGGTGCTGGCCGGAACGGCCCTGCTGACGTTGTACGAACATCGGACGGCGCCCCAACCGTCACCCGGTCCTAAATCCAGCTATTTGACTTAGCCGGGGTTAAGCGCAAAGATATCGAGTGTCCCTGCAACCCGCTCGATCGTCTTCCTTCCCTTCAGCGTTCGACAAATTGCCTTCCGCAACTCTCCGTGAACGCATCTCCGAGATTCTGCGAAATGCAATCCTGAACGGATCTCTTAAGGAAGGCTCACGCCTGGTAGAGCGACACCTTGCGGAACAATTCCAGACAAGCCTGACGGCCGTGCGCGAAGCTCTGATCAGGCTGGAAGCCGAAGGATTTGTGACGAAGCGGCCCAACGCCGCCACGCACGTGACAAAATTGTCGCTCGAGGTCACGGAAAAAATTTTCGCCGTGCGGCGCGTGCTGGAAACTTATGCAGTGGAGCAAGCCGCGAGGGAAGGCACTCCACAACAGATCGAAGAACTGCAAAAAGCTTTTCTGGCGATGACCGATGCCGCCAGGAAGGGTCCCGCCGCGGATTTCATCGTCAAGGACTATGCGCTCCATCAGTTGATTTGGACCATGTCCGGGAATGAGTATCTGTGCGCGGCACTAAAGCGAATCAGTCCTCCGGTATTTGCGTTCGCCGCAATTCGGTTTGCCACCCACGGACACCCGTTCGATCTCATGCGCGATTCCGTCTCGCACAGCGATCTGGTGAAGGCGATCGCGGCGAAGGACCCGGAAGCCGCGCGAAACGCCTTTCTTTCTGCCCTGGATGAGTGGCTCAC
>JBBROU010000192.1:0-4774 GCA_038229055.1 Bryobacterales bacterium
ATCTCCTGATAGGGGCGGAACTCGGCCGAAAGCACGGTTTGGCGAGCGAGAGATTCGGGCTCAGCCTTGGCGACGGCGACGACTTGCGCTTGCGGCGGACCGGAACGGGCCTCGATGTTTTCAGAATGCGAACAAGCAGAGATGAATAAAACACCGCTGGCGAGAGCGGTAAATAGGACGGCACGAGACACGTGAGAAAACTCCTTCTTTCAAAGACCGAGGACAAACTTCAGCAGCGGGAAGAGGGAAGAATCAGACGCGGAGAGGCGGCGAGAGGAGAGCGACCGGGGTGATGAGAGACCGAGTGCGGCTGCCGAGCGCGGGTGCCGCGCATAACAAGAGATCAATTTTGAGTAGGGTAGCGGGTGGATGGATGACGGCGATTTCGATGGCGTGAGGCTGGCTGCGGCTCTCGCTCATCTTGACGAGCTTTGAGAGGTGACTGGCGTGGTTCTTGTGCTCGGAATATTGGCTTCGTTTCGCCGCGGCGGCCAATAGGACAACCGCGATCATCAACAGTAAGATGAAGGCGTTACGCAGGCAGACGAGGACCGGGCGGGAAAACATCCTTAATTTCAACGTTAGCTGAGGGGAGCGGGTCATGTCAAACGGCTTGTCTACTGAGCAGGCAGCGGAGTTGGGGTGCGCGTCACGGTGCCTTGGTAAGCTTCGTCGACGGCGACGTTGTTGCTGGTTAGCGTTTCGCCGGTGGCGCGGTCCAGGGCGGCTTTCGATTTGGCGTAGTTGCCGGCCGTGACTACTTCGGTTGAACGTGCCTGCGCGAGGTCGCGCTGGTATTGGATGACCACGTAGCTAGTCGAAGCGCCCACCCCATAACGCTCCTGCTCGGCTTCGAGCGCTTCTTCCTGCAACTGTCGAGTTTGCACCGCGGCGTCATAGGCGGTTCGGGCGCGATCAAGGATGAGCTGGGCATTTTCCACTTCCAGGCGCACTTGATTCTCAAGCTGCTGCTCACGCACTTGGGTTTGGCGGAGCTGCAATTCATCGCGGATCACATCGGCTTGCGCGACGCGGTTGCGGATGGGTATGTTGAGCTGCACGCCGATGAAGTAGTTCGGGAACTTGCGGCTGCCGAGCTGCGAAAAAAAGGTGCCGGGGCCCCCGATGAGAGAGGGGTCCGGGCTGAGGCCGGGAAGGGCATTCGCCTGACCGACGAGGGCATTGTTCTGGAGAGTGCCGACCAGATCGAGTTCGGGCAGCAAAGCGTTGCGCGAACCTTTCAGGCTGATCCTCGAGTTTTCGATCTGCAGATGGGCCTGACTCAAATCGGGCCGGTTCCGGAAGGCTTCGGCGACCAGATCCTGAACGGGGCGCACAGCTTCCCGCGCAGGGACGGCGATGTGATCCGTGGGGATGATACGCGACGAGCCTACCAGCGGGTCCGCGGTCCCGCGGCGTGTGATCACGTTCTTTAGGATGAGTTCCTGTTGGAGAACGAGGCTTTCGGCATTGATGAGGTCCTGCCGGCCGCGCGCGACTTCGGCGAGCGCGCGCTTCACTTCGATGGGCGCCAGAGTGCCGACTTCGACCTGAGACCTATTGTCTTCGTAAAGTTTCTGGGCGAGTGCGAGTGAACGGCGCTTGACGGCGACGTCTTCATTCAGGCTGACGAGATCCCAATAGAGACGAATGACCGAGCTCAGCGTGTCGATCAATTGCTGGCGAAAGATGGAATCGGTGATGCGCTCGTTGTTTCCGGCGATGGTAGTGAAGCGGCGGTTTACGGCAATGCCGAAGCCCTGCAACAGCGGCTGCGTGATGGTGATGCCGAGGCTTCCGGTGGTGTATGGGTTGTAGTTGCTGCGCGTGCTGTTGGTAGTCTGGCGGTTGGCGTTGAAGCCGATGTTGTAAGAAGTGCCGGGCGAGAAACCTTGAACTAATCCGATGTTGCCGAGGAAACTGCCGGCGCTGAGCTGATTTGTTCCCGAGAGGACTTGATTCGTTTGCGGCGTGTTCTGGTGCCCGGTGTTAAGCTGGCCGACGATAGCGGGATCGTAGAGGGGAATGCGCGGGCCGGTCGCCAGGGGCGTTCCACCGAGGATACTGAGGTCGGTAGTTTGGCCTGTTATGGGCGCAAGATCGGACGTGGTCGCGGGGATGGAGGTGATGGGAGTGATGCCGCCGACCGTGGTGAGCAGTGGGCTGCCGGGGCCGCCGACTCCAACGGGAAGCTCGCGGATGGTTAACGGCACGCCGCGCAGAAGACCGCCGCCTTTGGCACGAAGAAGATCGCTTTCGGCGATGCGCGGGCCGAAGCGCTGCAGCTCGACATCGAGATTGTTCTCGAGTGCGAGTGCGAGTGCGTCTTGAAGGGATAAATAAAGCTGGCCGGCCCGGATAAGGCTGTAGACGCGATTGGAGTTGCGGAAATCAATGTCCGAGACCGAGCGCGTGCGGTAAGCACCCGTGAGGCGATGAAAACGCGTGGAATCATCCGAGGAGATTTGGGGCATTTGGGTTGGCCGCGGATCGGGAAGCTGCTGAGCGGCAAGCAGAGTGGCGGTTCCGGCCGCAAGCCAGGATCGGAAAAACGATGTGAGCATCCCTAGTTTGAGGCCTTTCGGCTGGGCGCATTAGGCGCAGAGCCGGGGATAGCTTTCGGCGGCGAGGTGCGGACGGGTTTGACGTGGGCGCCTTCACGCACATCGTCGCTGGGATTGACGATCACGACGTCTCCATCATTCAAGCCGGAGAGGATTTCGGTGTCGGTTCCGAAATCACGTCCAACAGTTACTGACTGGAAGTGGACCTTATTGCCGGCGACGAGAATGGCGGCTTGGGGTCCGCTGGTGCGCACGGCGATGCTATCGCCGGGGACGATGAGAGGCGGGTTGACACGAGCATTCTCGAAGAGGACTTGGGCGTACATGCCCGGGAGCAGCACTTGATTGGGGTTGGCGACCTGAACCTCGGTGAGCAAGGTGCGCGAGGTGGGGTCGAAGGAATTAGACGTGCGAGTTACTTTACCGGCAAAGCGGCGGCCGGGATACTCGTTGACGGTCGCGTAAGCAGGTTGACCCAAACGGATGCCGGCGGAATCGCTTTGGGGCACGTTGACCATGACGCGAAGGACGCCGATCTGGGCCATACGGAACATTTCGCCGCCCTGTGAGCCGGCCGCTGATGAACCGGTGTTGCTGCCCTGGCTGGAACCGGTGGGGGAGATAAGTGCCCCCACATCGACATTGCGGGCCGTGATCACGCCAGCGAAGGGGGCGCGGATTTGCTTGAAGCCTTGCAGTTCAAGCAGCCGATTGACATTGGCTTCCGAAGCGCGGACAGCTTCCTGCGATGCTTTGACGTTAGCCTCGGCTGCATGGACGTTGGCCTGAGCGTTGTCGTAATCGGCTTGCTTCTGATCGCCCTCCTGCTTTGCGAGGACACCGCGGGAGACAAGAGTGTTCCAGCGGCTCAAGGTGACAGCAGCCAAACGAAGCTGCGATTGCGTTTGAGCCAGGGCCGCTTGCGTCTGGCCTAGGCTCGCACGCGATTGAGCGAGGCTCGCGCGGGCTTGCGCGACTTGCTGATCCAGGTCGGGAGCCTCGATGAGCGCGAGGACTTGACCGGCGCGCACCCGGTCGCCGATATCTGCAAAGCGGCGTTTTACATAGCCGGACGCACGGGCGTAGATGAACGCTTCCGTGAGGGGGTTGATGTTGCCGGGGAGCTGCAGCTCGCTGTTCGCAGGAGAGCGCTTGGCCGTGACCACATTCACGATCGGAAGGCTGGCTTCTTGGTTCTCGGCTTCACGGTTGATTCCTTTTTCGCGCTTCAAGCGCGGCAGGTAGCCCGCAAGGAAAAGACCTCCCAGAACCAGCAAGAGCACCAGGCCGATCAGAATCGCACGAATGCGGCGGGGAGGGGCGGCGTGCGCAGGATCTTCGAGCAGCTTCCGCTCGTGTCCGGCAGGTAGAAGCTTGGTTTTTTCGGGAGTGTCGACAGTTTCGTTCATGAATATATGGCGCGGTCCTTAGGAGTGCTGCGGCGTTGTGTTGGGCGGCAGGCCTTCGTGCTCTTCCTCTTCAATTAGAACGTCCATGTCTTCCGGCGGCGTCTTACGCAAGTAGCTATACATGATTGGAACGAAGAAGAGCGTGGTGACCGTTGCGACCAGCAGACCGCCGATGACGGCGCGGCCCAGCGGGGCATTCTGTTCGCCGCCTTCGCCCATGCCAAGCGCCATCGGGAGCATGCCGATGATCATGGCGAGCGCGGTCATGGTGACCGGGCGTATGCGGGTGTAACCAGCCGACAAGGCGGCTTCAATGGAGTTCATGCCGGAGGCGCGCTCGTCATTCGCAAACGTCACAACCAGGATGCTATTGGCGGTGGCGACGCCGATACACATGATGGCGCCCATCAATGAAGGGACGTTGAGCGTGGTTTGAGTAATAAAGAGCATCCATAGGATTCCGGAGAGAGCGCCGGGCAGCGCCATCAGGATAATGAACGGGTCGAGCCACGACTGGAAATTCAAGACTATCAAAAGATAAACGAGCGCGATCGCGAAGAACATGCCGATGCCGAGGCGAAGGAAGGAGGCCCGCATGGTTTCTACCTGACCGCGCAGATCGAGGAACGTGCCTTTGGGAAGGTGCGGTGTGACCTCTTTCATCACCTTTCGGATTTCGCCGGCGACACCGCCGAGGTCGCGCTCATCGACGCTGGCGTAAACATCGAACAGAGGTTGAACGTTGTAGTGGTTCACGATGGCGGTCGAGCTTCCGCGGGAGAGAGAGGCGAGATTGCTGAG
>JBBROU010000193.1:0-4620 GCA_038229055.1 Bryobacterales bacterium
CGCGGTGTGCATTGTTGCCCTGACGACAATGGGATGGGGACAACAGCTGCCCCTGCCCACGTTGAGGGGCACGTTCAAGGAGATGAATAAGCACACCATCACCATCGAATCCGAGGGCACGACGGTGGCGCTGCGGCGCACCCGCAAGACTAGGTTTCTGCGAAACAACAAACCGGCGGCAGCGGAGGTGAAGCCCGGCGCGGAACTTCTGATTGAGGTTGAAAAGGATCCGGACTTCAATATCGTGGCGGTGAACCGTATATCTGGATCCGCCGAAACCAACTCCATGAGGCTCGCGGGTGCATTTGTATTGCTGGCCGGCATGAGTTTTGCCGCCACTTACAGCCATGATGTCGCGCCGATTCTCTACCGGCATTGCGGGGCATGCCACAGGCCGGGGCAGAGCGCGCCGTTCTCGCTGCTGACGTTTGACGACGCGGCGCCGAGAGCCAAGCTGATCGCTACGGTGACGGCGAACCGAACCATGCCGCCTTGGAAACCGGTGCCGGGATACGGGAACTTTGCGCACACGCGCGCGCTCAGCCAGGCGGAGATCGCAACCTTGCGGCACTGGGCGGCCGCGGGCGCTCCTGCCGGGCATTTGAGTGCAACGCCGAAGCCTCCCGAGTATCCCGCCGACTGGCAGATGGGCGCTCCGGATTTGACGGTGACGCTGGCGCAACCTTTCGCGGTGGCGGCGGACGGGCCCGATGAATACCGATGCTTCGTGATACCGTTGCGGCTCACCGGCGAGCGATATGTGCGGGCGGTCGAATTTCGTCCGCGAAATGCGCGCGTGGTGCATCATGCGCTGCTCTTCACCGATACCGCCGGCTCGGCGCGCAAGCTGGCCGCGAACGGGTCTCACTCCTGCTTCGGCAGTCCGGGTTTCCTGCCCACATCGGCATTGGGAGGGTGGTCGCCGGGCAATCATCCGATTCGGTTTCCGGAGGACGCGGCGGGCACGATTCACGCGGGCGCGGACTTGGTGATCCAGGTGCATTTTCATCCGACGGGGAAGTTGGAAGAGGAGCAGTCGCGCGTGGGATTCTACTTTACTCCGCAGGCACCGGCGCGGAAAGTGGCGGATATCGCGCTTACATCCCGGAACATCGATATCGCTCCGGGCGATGCGAGCTATCAGGTGCGGGACCATTTCACGCTGCCCATCGACGTACATGCCATCGGAATCATCCCGCACGCCCATTACTTATGCCGGGACATGCGCGGGACGGCGATATTGCCCGATGGGCGTCGGATTGCACTGTTGTGGATTCGCGATTGGGATTTCAACTGGCAGGATCAATACGAGTACGCGAAGCCGGTCGCCCTGCCAGAAGGTACGCGCGTCGAGATGCTGTTCACTTACGATAACTCGGTAAACAATCCGCATAATCCCAATTCACCGCCGCAGCGGGTGACATGGGGACCGGGGATCAAAGACGAGATGGCCGGGTTGCACTTACAAGTCATCCCGGACCGGACGGAAGACATGCCGGAGCTGGGTAAAGCCCTTTGGGGCAAAGTCATGCGCAGTGTAGGTGGAGAGTTTTTCCGGCTGCCGGAGAAACAACCAATTCAATAGAAACCTTTATGCGATTCGTTATTTTCATATGTCTCGTTTGCGGTTTTGTCTGGAGTGCGCAGGCCACGATGATCCCGCGCATCAGCATGGAGCAATTAATCAGTGAATCCGACCATATCGTAACGGGAAAGGTGGTCCGGTCTTGGACGGGGTGGGACCCGGCACACCAATACATCTGGACGCACACCGAAATCCAGGTGACGTCGGTGACGAAGGGACAGGCGATACCGACGCTGGTGGTCAGTGAGCCGGGCGGGCAACTGGATGGCCGGGCGCTTCGTGTGGAATCGGCAGTGCGATATGCGCCGGGCGAACAGGTTCTGCTTTTCGTCGCGAACACGCCGGTCGGGTTTAAGCGCACGGTCGGATGGGGGCAGGGAAAGTATCTGATTACTCCGGATAACCGCGTCCACGCGACAGCGGCCGCGGCTGATTTCGTGGAGCGGCGTGGGCCGCGGCAGAGCGGAACTTCTTTGCGAACTCTCGATGGAGCGCCGCTGAGCGACGTGCGGGCTCGGGTTACGACGCAGATGAGTGCGCAGCGCCGTAACGGCGCCGCCCAATGAAATTTGCAACCGCGAGCGCGGTCTCAATCTCGCTTTTCCTGGCTACGGCGGCGTTTCCGTACGTGCGGAGCGACGTCGGCCCCGGCCGCCCGTTCCTATTTCGCCCCGACGTGCGGCACGTGCAATACTTCGTGAATTTGGCTCGGGGCAGCAGCAAAGTGTCCGGGTCGGACGCCGACATCATGAGTGCCCTGCAGAGCGCCGCCAACACGTGGAGTTCAATTTCGGGAACGACGATCCACTTCAATCCAATTCAAAGTACTAATCTGATCGCCAACCCGGATGACGGCCGTAACGTGATCTCGTTTGAAACTGACGCTTCAACGACTTCGATCGTCAAAGACGCTCTGGCCGTGACATTCACATATTATTTGCCGGACGGAACTTTGACCGACAGCGATATTGTTTTCGACCCGACGACGAATTTCTCGACCACTCCGTCAGACAGTACGACCGACCTGCAATCCGTAGCCACGCACGAGATGGGGCACGCTCTGGGGTTCAGTCACTCCGGAGTATACGGGGCCACGATGTTCTATTCGACCGGGGACAACGAGACCAATCAGCGCTGGCTGAGTGACGATGACGTGGCGATGGCCCGCGAAGCGTATCCGGCGCCCGGCGGACCTGCTTACGGGAGATTCACGGGACAGTTACACGCGTCTGGCGGAGGTTTGCTGCGCGGAGGCTTGGTCACGGCGGTTGAGCCTGCGACGGGAGTAGTCGTCGGCGGAATCTCTTCAATGACCAATGCTAGTTATTCGTTTCAAGCGCCCGTAGGGAATTACCTGCTTTACGCCGAGCCGATTGCCGGGCAATTATCTCCCGATGTGTTTTCATTGAGTCCGGTTCAGATCAGCACTAATTTCCAAGCTGGTTTTTACGGGAACAACAGTAACCCGGTATTTGTGCTTTTAGCCGAGGGTGCTGTCAGCACGATTGATATAACGCCCCCAGGCGGGAAGTCCGGTATCACGGTGAAGTATGGGCATTTGGATCCTTCGGCGTACTTTACTGGCGGCCCGCAAGTAATTCCGTCGGGTCAACAGACCGATCTGGAAATCGCCGGCGCTGGCGTCGACAGCCTGACCGAACAGGACATCCGCGTTGTGGGACCGGCTTCAGTGCACCCTGGGTCGGTGATTGTCGAAAGTCCTCTCTCGGGAACGCCCGTAATTCGAATGACTCTGGATGTTCCGCCACGAACGAATATCGGGTTAGCCAGCTTATTTCTGAGTCACGGCGGCAGCACAACCGCATACTCCGGCGCATTGATCCTCACGCCGGCGAAACCGGTCTTCACTTCCGCGGGCGTGGTCAATGCCTTCACCTTCACGGGAAGTAACATCGCGCCCGGAGAAGATATCTCGATCTTTGGAGCTTCAATCGGCCCGGCGAACGCTCTAGCCAACACACCCGACGCGACCGGCACTTACTCCACGTCGCTGGGCGGAGTCGGCGTCACTTTCGATGGGCAGCCAGCGCCGTTGTTTTATGTATCGCAGGGCCAGATCAATGTGCAGGCGCCAGTTGAGTTAGCCGGTAAGACGAGCACCCAGGTGGTGGTCAACTATGGCGGCGCGCAGAGCGACGCCGTCAACGTCGCCGTAGCACCCATTTCCGCCGGATTGTATCCGACGCCGGTTAACGATGATGACGGGCGGCTGAATTCAGCGCAGCATGCAGCCAAGAGGGGGAGCTACATCCTGCTTTACGGGACGGGACAAGGACTGGTAAACCCTTCGGTAGGTACCGGCAAAGCGGCGCCGTCGCCGAATCTGGCTTACGCGGGGCCGACCACGGTAACCATCGGTGGCCAAACGGTAACGCCTTACTTCTCTGGACTCGCGCCGGGCTTTGTGGGGTTATGGCAGATCAGCGTGCAAATTCCGCCGGGTTTGCCGCCCGGAATCGCGCAAGTGTCTGTTACCGTAAATGGCTCACAGACCGCACCCATCAGCGTGTCGGTACAGTAGCCGCGGCTTGCGCTTTTCCGGCGCTGAGGAAGTTCGCAAATATCCGGTACGCTCCAGGCACCCCGGCGGGAAGCTGACGGAACCACGAATACGCGGTGAAGATGTAGGCTCCCTTGCCGTAGCGCGCGTAGAGCGTGCCGCCCGGCAGCGCCGGTTCGCCTGGATCGTGGGATTCGAACACAGTCTGGTATTGCGGATCCCATTTGGAGGCGAAATAGAGACCGCGTTCCTGAACCCATCCCGAGAAATCGCCGGGCCCGATCTCATTCGGTGTATGCAGCAGGGGTGATTGTGGATTGGGGAAAGCTACGGGCGCATCCTCCACGGTGACGCGGTCGCGCGTGACGGTAAACGGATAAGGCCCGAGGGCATCGAGTTCAGTGCTGTTGCGTGGCGAAAAGCGGCGGTCTTCGGCGACGACATACTGCACGATGAGCGTGCCGCCGTCGCGAACGTAATCGAGCAGGCGCGGTTGATTGGCGCGCAAATCCGC
>JBBROU010000194.1:0-4564 GCA_038229055.1 Bryobacterales bacterium
CTTCCGGCGGAAGGAGAATATATTTCTCCCGGATCAATTCCCACGCCTGGTCGTGCGCCTGCTGAGGCGTTAGGCTCTGCTCCTTCTGGAGCTTGCTGCGCAGTTCCATCATCTCCTCGCTGGTCGCCTCCTGCGCCTCGTATAGCGCCTCCTCCAGTTTGCCCTGCGCCTCCAGCTCCTTCACCATTTGCGGACGAAATTCCGTCCAGTGGCGTTTCGCCATGAGGCCGTAGCCGGTTAGCGGGTAGGTGGTCATCGGATGTGTCCTTTCTGGATGGCAGGAAATCGAACAGACTCAACTGCTGTTCTGGCTGTTGCGCCGTCGAATTTCCGTTGCGCCGCAACATATCAAATCGCGAGCGACGGCGAACAGGTTTCTTGTCGCGGCGCCGTCTCCTGACGACAACTCGCCACGACCTGCTCCTTTTTGAACTGGCACGCGACTGCGGCGACATGCACAGCGTCGCGGCTGAAACTCGGATTTTCGCGGAAGTAGGCTTCCACCCGATTTTCAATCTCAGGATCGTTCAGAGCCTCGACGCCTTCCCCCAGCGCCTCCTTCAATTTTTGGCGGTAGAAGTCGTCTGGCATCTCCCCCGCCCGCGAAGGTGTCGCGCTGCCGCCGTCGGCTCTGGTCGAATGATTGGCATTTCGTCGAATCACGATTCCCACGATGAAGGTAACCGCCGACTGCTCAGCTCCGCCGGTGGAGCAACTTTCACCGGCGGAGTCCGCCCCCTCGATGTGGCCGCGGAACAACGTGGAGCGGCGACATCATTCGCTTTCCTGGCAGGCGGGGAACAAAGTCTTTCGCCTTTGGAGCAAGCCCGCGGCAGCGATCGGCGACGCGGAAAAGGAGAAAGTCTTTGTGTGGTGGTGCGGCCCGGACTGTCGAAGGTCAGACCTTCACGCCCGCCGCCAGAGTCTGCTTCGGCGCGGTTGCTCGCATGGTCTGGCGGGCGATGGAAATCATTGCCTTCTCCCGCTGCTCCTCGGGCATGTTTTTCACCATGTTTTGAATGCTCTGCTTCATCTCCGGGTTTTCGTCGAGTTTCCGCAGAATAGATTTCTCCATCTTTTGCGTGCGGTCTTCCTTCTGGATTTCCGTGAGAACGAGGGCGCGGGCCATGCGCTCCGGCGTCATGGATTGCACGTAGTCCCAGAACTTCGGGTTGTTCTTGATGTAGTCGTCGATCTTCGCGTTGACCTGCGGGTTCTCCTTAAACTGCGGTTGCTGGCCTTCCTGCCCGCCTTCGCCTGGCTCCGCTTTTGGTTTTCCTTTTAGCATAGTAGTAGTGTCTGTGAGTGGTCGTGTTTAGGCGTGCGCGTGGCGCAAGACGGTGTGGCAGTAGATGTCCGCCAAATCCGCGGAGTCCTCTTCGTTCTCCAGCATCAGGGACATGAGAAACTCCGGGCCGGGCGAGTGGCCGAGTCGTTGTCCGATCTCTTTGTCGGCGGCGACGTAGAGCTGATACTTTTCAGGGTTTAGTTCGATGGTGGCTTGTTGTGTGTTTGGCATAGTTCGCTGTGGGTTTGTTGGTTCTGAAAATCCTGCGCGCTACCATTCTGGTTTGTCATCCGTGCGAGTCTTGATTGCTGGTGGCGCTGTCGGTGTCGGCTGTTTGCGAAGTTCTTCTTCGAGCGCATCAAGACGCTGCTTCGTGGTGTTCACTTCCTGCTTGAGCTGGGCGTTCTGCACCGCGACCTGCTGAGTCTTTTGCAGAGCCGTGGTCAGTTCGCCGAGTTTCTGCGACACGACCTGTCCGCCCTGAATCACCGTCTTCGTCGCTTCTTTCTGCCGGTTGAGTTCTGCCACCAATTCATTGCCAATCGGCGATGCCGTCCTGGCGCTGTCGCGGATGTGAGTAATCGGCCCGAGCGGCACTGACACCGGCTCGTTTGGATGCAGGTTCCACTTCGCCGTCTTCTCGACGCGGTAAATGCTGTGTCCCTCGTGCATGATCCGCGAGTTGTTCGGATCGACATAGCGACCGAGCGGATACGTCTTGATGTTCTCCGCGTAACGCACGCTTTCGATGCCGTCGCTGGGCAGCGTCGTGCCTGGTACGAAGCCGGGAGTCATGTCCGCGACGCGGGGCGGCTTGGTCGCGCAGGCGACAAGCAGGAAGGGCAGAGAAATGAGGATGGCGCGGTGCATCAGCGAGTCGTGGGTTGTGGAGAAAGGATGCTGGGTAGGACGGAGCGGGGTGCCGCGCCTTGCTCTGTTGCGGGCACCGTGAGGCGTTGCAGATTCTTCCGAAGCCGGACTAACGGATCGTTGGCATCCTCCTTCGCCTCGTCTGCGCCTTTGATCGCGGCGAGGCGTGTCCCGCCGATGACCGCCTTCGAGCGGTCAATCGTCTGCGTCACGTAGAGGTAGAACTGTTTACCTGCCGCAACGCGGACGTAGAAGCCATCGCGCTGGATCGTTTCGAGGATCTGTTTGGCGTAGGTATTGAGCACCTGCTGCGCGCCGACCAAGGGCGCATTTTGCAGCGATGGTGCCGTCTGGCTGCCAAAGATGGTTTGCTCTTTCTCCGTCAGCCCACTCGCTGCCCCGCTCAGAAAAGTGGCCGTGAAAAGTTTGATCTCCGCGAGGTCGTCGCTTTTGAGCAAATCGCCGCGCAATCCGGCGCTGCCGTCCGTGATGCCCCATCCGGTTCCGTCCGGCTGCTTCTCGCGGTCGAGCGCCAGACCATTCACGGTAAGTTCTTCGCCCCCTCGCCAGACGAACGTCCATCCGCCGCTACTCGCGATGCGTTCGCGTACACGATCCACCTTCGCGGTGCCGTGGACTTCGGTCCCTGCGGGAATGATGAGATGCCCGTTGTGCCAGATGTCATCGGTGACGAGGCCGATGATCGGGGTGCTGATCGAGGAAGAATCGACCGTGACGATCAACTCACACTGCACCAACCGGCCAAACGGCGCGAAGTCAGAGCCAAGAGTTTCCACGGCTTTGTCCAAGCTGGCCGTTTCTGCGTAGAGGCTGATGGGTGGCAGCCCTGGCGGTTGCTCCGGCTTCTTCCGTTCCGGCGCCGGCGCTGGCGTGGTGGGCGCTGGCGTTTCCTTTGGCGGATTGAAAGCCGTCATGTCGCGCGTCACCGTCTCGACCACCTGTGATTTCCGGTCTGCCTTTTCCGGCCCTTTGGTAATGGGCTTTGCCAGCACGCTCATATTCGGAGCCTGC
This sequence comes from Bryobacterales bacterium, assembly GCA_038229055.1. Classification (GTDB taxonomy): domain Bacteria; phylum Acidobacteriota; class Terriglobia; order Bryobacterales; family Bryobacteraceae; genus JANYJA01. Next base: position 3,191 of record JBBROU010000194.1, read on the forward strand.
CAGCCGTTCACGAGGAAGTAACCGATGCCCAGGAGCAGCAGAAAGAGCAGGAACGCTCCCGTGCGACTACGAAAGAAATTGATCGCGTCGCGCGGACTCATTTCGCGAACCCTCCTCTAAATTCCCGTGGCACACTTTGCACTGCCTTCGCGCTCGCCGGATTGACTGTCGAAACGATCACCGTGAACTCGTTCTTGGTGGACACGTCATTCCGTCCGCCGGTTGGCGTGCCCGTCACAGCGAAGTAAGCGGGCGTGTCGCTCTTGGGCGGCATCACGCCGCTGGCATCGCTGATGGATTGCGAATAGAGGCGCTCACCGACGCGAAGGGAAAATCCCTGCGGCTGATAGCGAATCTCCTTCTCCGTCTTGTTCCGAAGGACGATGCGAAAAATGAGCGTGTCCTGCGGATCGAAGCGGAATGCCTCCTCCAGCCGCACCTCGAAATCGTTGTAGTCCATCACCGGAGGCTTCGGGCCATAGTTCACGTAATCCACCTGCTCCACCGCCTCGGGATGGCTCGCCTTCAAGACCGGATAAGCCTTCGCCTTGTCGAGCAAGCCGACGAGCGAACCGGGCGTGACCAGCCTTTTTCCCACCGACGACGTTCCCGTATCGGCGGGATATTTGAAAATCACCGAAAGCTGCGGCGTCGTGCTGTCCTGTAATTCCAGCACGTAGGTCTTGTTGTTCCAGCGGACGTTCACGTTCGTCACCGCGCCTTTGACCAGGCTGCGCACCGAAAAGAAGTAGGAGCCGGGTTTGTGCGCGAGTTGGAAAAGGCCCGGCGTCTTTCCGTCCGTTGTCACGAGCGCCGCATCAATCGCCGAGATTGGACCCGGAAAACTCACCGTCGTCACTCGCGCGGCCGAAACCGGCACCGCGCAGACGCTGTGCTCATCGAGTTCACGTTCCTGAATTTGTTTCGGCTCGCCGGCCACCGAACCGGCGAGGACGAGGGCGAGCACTGCGAGCGCAACGAGTGAGGACCTACCGTGCTGGTTCATATTTGAAATCGCTGACTGCTGTGGGAAACCGCCCGTTCTTCGTCATGTCGGGATTCCGCCGCATCTTGAAGGACAGCTTGAACGGAATGGATTCACTGAATGCCTTTTGCTCGAAAATGCCGGTGCGGATGAGCTGTCCCGTGACTTGCGTCATCACGAAGTCTTCGCGCGTTTCGAGGATGTCGATCTTCGACACCTCGGGCTTCTGGTGAAGCTGTTTGGATTTGAACTCGTCGGCTTCCGCGAAGCTCTGCTTTTGCGCCTTCTCATAGGCGTATTTCAGGAATGCCTGTTTGAGCAGCTCGGGACTGTCGAAGCCCTTCGGATTGCGCTCCAGAAAAGCCATCGCCGCCAGCGTGCTTTGCTGC
>JBBROU010000195.1:0-4491 GCA_038229055.1 Bryobacterales bacterium
CAGGGCTGGCGCGAGGCGCTTCGGCAGTTCACAATCCGCTGGCCCGACCGCATTGAGCAGGCGCGCGCAGCTTAAAGTCAAAACCTTCCTAATGAAAAGGAAAAGAGCCGAGTTTACACAAAACTATTGACACTACCGCGCTGCCCATCGAGCGTAAAGGACGCCCGTTTGCCCAACGGACCGCCGCCATCGCCTTCCAACTCATTGAGTAACAGGGGCGCTTTGGTCGACGCGTACGGATTGCGGGAGTTCCACCAATCCGTACCGAGGTTGTAATCGACCGTGGAATGGTATTTGTCCGAGCCGGGTTTGGTGAAAATTTCGATGCGGCCGTGGCCAAGCTTGTCGAATTCAGGCGAGAACGGATTTTGATTGATACGAATCTCCCGAATGGACGACTTCGGAGGGATTTCGCCCCCGCTAAACCCATCGATAAACAATGATCCGCCGCCCGGTCCCGCCGACGGCCCGGCGAGCGCCTGCAGATCGGCCGCAAGATCGTCGGGGCTGTCGGCCAACGATTGCAGATCTTCGCCTTTTAAAACTAAGGCGCTCGCGTTGCTGGAAGCGTCCGTGCTCACAGCGGGTCCGACATCGTCGCGGACGGTGAGTTGTTGTTGAGTGGCGGTCAGCTTCAACGTGAGGTTGAGAGTTTGCGTGCCGCCGCGCAGCACGATCTTGACGGGTTGGAACGAAGCCAGGTCCGCCGCAGTGGCGCTCAATGCATAGACACCCGGCCTAAGCCCGGTGATGTTGTAGGCTCCGGCGGAATCGGCAATCACCGTCGCTGTGGCTGCATCCGTATCGGCAACGGCCGTGACCTGAGCTCGGGGAATCAGCGCCCCAGAGTCGTCGGCGACGACGCCGTGAACGCTGGACGTCTGCGCCGACAGCCAGGACGACGCCAAAAGTATGAGGAAAAACACTTGGCGCATTCGAATTAGAGGGCCTGGGGGACAAGTTGCCCGTTAGCTGAGAGTGAAGCGCTTGACGGAAATGTCTTTATCGTCGAATTTTCCGACGCCGAGCATGCCGGCGATTTCGATGTGCTCGACCTGGCAGTTCAGAAACGTGCTGTTTTTATCGGGTTTGGAAAGTGCGATCGACTGCATTCCTTTGGCGGCGCGCTGTGCATCGATGGCTTGTAGTCCGGTCTTATCGAGGGCGACAGGGTCGGTTGCGAAGTACATGGTCTTATGTTCCCAGACAAATTCGGGCCTGCCGCCGGGACCGCCATGGTAGAGCGCTTTGATGCCGTCGCAGATATGCAGCACAGCTTTCTCCCGAAACACCGGAAGACTTACGACCGCGGGAATGAAGGCGCCGCACGCGTTCAGGGTGGGAGTCAAATGGCTGCGGTTTACGTTGTTCACCATGCCGTGCGACATGTTCTTCAGGCAGATCGTAACTCCAGCGGACTGATGGTGCTTAAGCACGGGCAGGTTGACGAGTTTGTTGGCCTCCTGCGTTAGCACCTTCGCGACATAGGAACGGCGGAAATGCGGGTTAGTTGGATCTTCGCCGGGCTTAGTAAGAGCCATCTCCATGTAGACGTCGGGATCGTAGCCTTCCATGTCGAGCTGGGTATCGTTGTAATCTTCGGAGGCTCCCGTCCACCTGACACCGGCGGGAAGCCACTTATCGATGCCGGCCGTTACGATTTCGCGGCGGTAGCGGCTGAATACGATAATGTCGCGCGGCGCGACGCCGGCTTCGCGCAAGCCGCCGATAACCTGGTTGAGAACCAACGCATCCGAGCAGAGCTTGGGGCCGCCGACCGGGCTGACCTTGATGGCAACGACGTCGCCTTTCTGGAAGAGGGATTTCCAGGCATCGGGCGAGGCTGGCGCGCCGGTGAGCTCGGTCATCCCTTTCTGCATCATGGCCTCAACGGGCTTAGCCTGGTAGGCGCCGTCGCGAATGGAATCGGGGTGATGGACTTCGATCACGCGGCCGGGATAAGGGCCGGGCATACCGTTCTTCGTAGCGGCCTTGGCCGGCGCGGATTTAAGTTGAGGGGCGAGCAGCGCGGCGAGGAGCGGCGATTTGAGGAGCGTGCGGCGTGTGGCGTCCATGGCTAAATTCTATCGCTATCCGTATCTCTATAAGACGAGCATACAATCGCCGTAGGAAAAAAACCGATAGCAAGCGGCGACGGCGTGGCGGTAAGCGGCGAGCGTGAGATCGCGCCCGGCGAAGGCGGCGACCAGCATCAAGAGGCTGGTGCGCGGCAGATGGAAATTGGTGAGCATCGCGCCGGTGCGAGCGAAGCGGAAGCCGGGTTGGATGAAAATGTCAGTTTCCCCGGAAAGGCGTCCGGTTGCGGCGACGGTCTCGACGGTTCGCACCGCGGTGGTGCCGACGGCGACGACGCGCGTCGCGGATCGGATGGTTTCCCAGGCGGCGGGATCGACGGAATAATGTTCGGAATGAAGGCGCCCGCCGGCGATGGTCTCATCCGAAATCGGTTGAAAGGTTCCGAGCCCGACATGCAGGGTAACGCGCGCGATAGCCGCGTTGGCCTCGCGCACGCGGTCGAGAGTTTCGGGAGTGAAATGGAGTCCGGCGGTGGGGGCCGCGACGGAACCGCGCTCGCGCGCGAAGACGGTCTGGTAGCGTGTGCGGTCGGCGGCTTCGTCGGGGCGCTTGATGTAAGGCGGGAGCGGGATGTGGCCGATTTTGTCGAGGGCATCGTCGATATCGGCATCGCCGAGGAAGCGCAAAGTACGTTCGCCCATCTCCCCGCGGGATACAACTTCGGCGGAGAGATCGGGCGCGAATTCGACGATATCACCGACGCGCACTTTGCGGCCTGGACGGACCAGGGCGAGCCATTCGCGCTCCCGCGCACCAGGGCGGAGAAGAAAAACTTCGAGGCGCGCGGTGTGATCGGGGCGGTGCCCGAAGAGGCGCGACGGAAAAACGCGGGAGTCATTGAGTACGAGGCAGTCGCCCGGGCGCAGATAGCTGGGGAGATCGCGGAAGGTGCAGTCCTCCCAGGTGGCAGTTGCGCGATGGACGACGAGCATGCGCGCGCCGTCACGATCGGGCGGCAGCTGCTGGGCGATCAAATCATCAGGCAGCTCGTAATCGAAATCGTCCAGCGCCATGCTGAACTACTGTAGCGGAAACAGAGTGGGCTGCTCGTGCAACGCTTCGAAGGAATCGGGGACCGGGCCGGAGGCGAGACCGTAGCGGTCGCGGATACGCGCAATGCGTTCACGCATCACCTCCCGATACGGCCCTTTGAGGTAAGCTTCGCGGCGGTAGTGCTCTTCATATTTGGGCAGCAGGTGCGGGAAGTGCTCCTTCAAGAAGGGGAAGAAGACACGGCGCGAGGAGGGCATCAGGAATAGAACGCCTCCGCCGAAATACGTCGCCCCGGAATCCTTGGCGGCTTTGGCGAGACGGTCGAGTTGGGCTTCGCGATCGGTGATGAGCAGCATGATGGGGTTCGGGTAGACGCCGACTTTGAGCCCGGCACCCGACAGCTTGCGAACGGCGGCGAGGCGCAGATCGGGACGCGGCGCGCGCGGCTCCAGCTTGCGGGCGAGCGCGGTCTGAAGCGTGGTGATGGTCATATTGATGTGCAGCGAATTGGCAGCGGCGATCTCGGTAAGCAGTGGCAGGTCCCTGAGGATGAGATCGGACTTGGTGGTGATGGAGAGACGGCGGCGGCGTATTTTGGCGAAGACTTCCAGAATGGCGCGGGTGCGCTCGAAGCGGCGCTCGGCGGGCTGATAGGGGTCGGTCGCTGTGCCGATGGCGATACCTTCGTGAAGCGGAACTTTGCGGAGTTCCTGCTTCAAGAGTTGGTCTGAATGGGACTTGGCGTAGATGCGGTCTTCGAAGGCGCGCTCGTCTTCGAGGCCCATGAATTCGTGAGTGTAACGCGCATAGCAATACTTGCAGCCGAATTCGCAGCCGCGGTAGGGGTTGATGGTCCAAGCGAAAGGCAGGCCAGGCCGAGTGCGGTTGAGTAGAGAGCGCGACGCGATGTCGAAATACCGCACCTTCGTTTTGGAGACGAGGATGGGACTTTGGGCGGCGAGCTTTGCGATGCCGACGAGGCCTGGCGGGGGAAAATCGCCGAAGAGCACAATTCGTTTTCGCCCTTTATTCGCCTAATGTCAAGAGGGGAGGCGCTATCGGGGGCGTGATTTTTTTGAATTGTCAGAACGAAGCCAATTTGGGGCGGGAGTGGGGGTCGGAGGAATTTTTGAGCCGGCGCGGGCGTGGTCATCGTTCACGTGATCCTCTGAGTTAGTAAGTACCATGGAGCTAGTGAAGCGGGCGTGCGGCGGAGGGGTAAGTGCTTGACGGGGTTGGAGTAAGTTGGGGGGGAAAGATTGTGAATGTTTAAGTTCTCATCGGCGGGCGGGCGTGACTTTTGGGGGAGCGGAGGCGATTTGTGCCGCCCGGTGATGAGAATGTGCAGTGAACGAAACCGCTTCCGCAAAGGGCGGGCGCGCTATGTGTTTAGCATGGGTC
>JBBROU010000196.1:0-4449 GCA_038229055.1 Bryobacterales bacterium
ATCAACCGCAGCCCGAATATGTTTACGCTGATCGGGCTCGGTGTGGGCGTTTCCTATGTATACAGTCTCATCGCAGCCATATTTCCCGGCATCTTCCCTCACCGAGGAAGTCGGCAAGGTCAAGAGCGGGCTGAAACCTAAGAAGCTGCTGAAGCAGATGCAGAAGGACCAAGCCGACAAGCAGGAAGCCAAGGGCGAGCAATCCGAGGGCGAGCCGAAGCAAGAAGCCGCGCCGAAGGTCAGGCCGGAGGCGTTGCGGTCTATTTCGAAGCAGCCGCGGTAATCGTCACGCTGGTGCTGCTCGGCCAGGTACTCGAACTGAAGGCTCGCAGCCAGATCGGCGCGGCAATGAAAGCGCTGCTCGGACTGGCACCGAAGACGGCCCGGATGCTGCACGATGACGGCTCTGAGGTGGATGTTCCGCTCGATCAGGTGAAGACAGGGGACCGACTACGCGTTCGGCCCGGCGAGAAGATTCCCGTCGACGGTGTCGTTCTTGAGGGCGGGAGCAGTGTGGACGAGGCGATGGTCACCGGAGAGCCGATTCCGGTAGAGAAGACAACTGGTGACCGCGTGACCGGAGCCACAGTGAACGGAACGGGCTCTCTGATTATGCGGGCGGAGCGCGTGGGTGCCGATACGATGCTGGCGCAGATCGTGCGCATGGTTTCGGAAGCGCAGCGCAGCCGAGCGCCCATCCAGAAACTCGCCGATCAGGTAGCCGGATACTTTGTACCGACAGTGCTTGGAATCGCCGTAGTTACATTTGCCGTCTGGGCGACTGTCGGCCCTTCACCCCGAATGGCGCACGCGCTGATCAACGCGGTCGCTGTGCTGATTGTCGCCTGCCCCTGTGCGCTAGGTCTCGCAACACCAATGTCCATCATGGTGGCGATGGGCAAAGGCGCCACTACGGGAGTTCTGTTCAAGAATGCCGAGGCCATCGAGTTCATGCGAAAAGTCGACACGCTCGTGGTTGACAAGACCGGAACGCTGACTGAAGGCAAACCGAAGCTGGTCAGTGTTCAGCCTGCCTCCGGGTTCGACGAAGCTCAGTTGCTGCGTCTTGCTGCGAGCCTTGAGCGTGGAAGCGAGCATCCCTTGGCTGCGGCGATCGTTGCCGGAGCGGAGGAGCGCAAGATTCAGCTTTCTTCCGCGGAGGCATTCGATTCGGTGACCGGCAAGGGCGTCAAGGCACGCGTTGACGGCAGGCTTGTGGCACTGGGGAACCGAAAGCTGATGGATGACGCGGGCGTAGCCGTGGAACCGCTTTCGGCAGCCGCGGAAGCACTACGCACAGACGGGCAGACGGTGATGTTCGTCGCAGTCGACGGTAAGGCAGCAGGCCTGCTGGGCGTGGCAGACCCGATCAAGGAGACGACGGTGGAAGCAATCCGCCAACTGCACGAGCAGAAGATTCGGGTCGTGATGCTGACAGGAGATAGTCGCACCACAGCCGCGGCGGTTGCGCGGAAGCTGGGTATCGACGACGTAATCGCCGAAGTGCTGCCGGAAGAAAAAAGCAAGCAGGTAAAACTGCTCCAGGAGCAGGGACTTTTCGTGGCGATGGCAGGGGACGGGATCAACGATGCTCCGGCGCTGGCGCAAGCCGAGGTGGGCATTGCCATGGGAACAGGAACCGACGTCGCGATGCAGAGTGCCGGCGTCACGCTGGTCAAAGGGGACCTGCGTGGCATCCTTCGTGCCCGGCTATTGAGCCAGGCCACGATGTCAAACATTAAAGAGAATCTTTTCTTCGCATTCATCTACAACGCTCTGGGTGTGCCGATCGCGGCTGGTGTGCTCTACCCGTTCTTCGGATTGCTCCTGAGTCCCATGATCGCTGCGGCCGCAATGAGCTTCAGTTCGGTTTCGGTGGTATTGAATGCCTTGCGCCTGCGAAGAGTACGGATCTAAAGGAGACTCTCGCCCGATGGGTGATGCCCTTATGGTATCCGGCGTCGAGGCTCTTGGTGGCGAATTCTATCGTCTTAGAAAGAGGGCGCGGATCTCTGAGTTTCATACCCGGAAGTAATTCGGCCCAACTTCGTGCAGGGCGCAGATGTTGGGAAGATTGAGCGCGACAACCGCCCATTCCGCCCGCACCGATGGGTACGAGGATTTCGTTAGAGGCCATAATGCCTGACCAAGTTCAACGAAGTCCGGCTGACCCTTTTGTGAGTTGTGCCTGGATTACGGGCAATCCGGAAGTTGGGCCGGGCATAGTTTGCCAGCCGCCCTGTGTGAATGGGAGACCACACAATGATCTCATTCTTGAAACCAGTGGCCGTTTCAAGGGCTGCCGGTTCGACCGTCCGTAACCTGGATGAGGCGTGATTCTCCGTAACGGCCGGCGGCGTTAAAAATCCCGGCGTCCATCAGTTGCCCTAACTTCTACCGATCTTCCGGGCGCACCGCGTAATATCCTTTGCGCGCCTGCACCTTGAGATCCTTGTCATTGGTCCGCAACTCGAGCTTGTGATACGAGCCGTCAGCCTTCGCGTTACCGGATGAAAATCCGATGGCGTACTGGCTGCGCATCTCCTGCTGCAACTGTTCGAATCCGTTCTCCAGCGAATTCTTGCGATCCACGCGGAACACGCGGCCGCCGGTCTCATCGGACATTTTTCTCAAATATCCTTCGCCGCCCCCACCGCCGAAACCCATGCCGGACCGCATATAGAAGCCGCCGTCGACGTAATAGAAACTGTAGATCACCGAATCGGCCTTCTGTGCGGCCTCGACCGCCTGCTTGAGGTTGAGGCGGCTGCCCTGATCGTCGCCATCGGTAATCAGGACGATCACCTTGCGGCCAACCTCTTTCGACATGCGGTCGCTCGCGGCGAGGTACACGGCATCATAGAGAACCGTGCCCGCGGGATGGGTCGCGGTGGGCACCGGGCCTGGGGTGATGCCGGAGAAGCCGAAATTCGGACGGAGCCGGTCGAGCCCATCGCGCAGCAGCCGGGGCGATCCGGTGATGTCTTGCAGGAGTTCGGAATCGGAGCCGAAACTAATCAGGAATGCCACGTCCTTCTTTTTCAATACCGAGTGAAAAAAAGCATCGGCCGCGCTCTTTTCGATGCCAATCAGATTCTCCTGGCTGCGGCTGACGTCAACCAGCAGGCCGATGGTCAACGGCAAGTCGGTTTCGCGCGAGAAAAACTTGATGGGCTGTTCTTTGCCGTCCTCGAACAGATGAAAATCGTCTTTGCTCAAGTTCGCGATCAGCGCGCCCTTCTTATCGTGAACCGAGCAGAGAACGTTCACCAGGTTGACATCAACCTTGATGGGCGCAGGGAGGTCTTCCTCGGCTTTCTGCGCCTTCAATGCCAGGGCGGCGAAGGCAATTGCCGCGAAGGCGACCAGAGTCCATTTCTTCATACGATAAAGTAGTGACGCGGCCCGCCGCACGTCTGTTTCATGAACAAAGCCCTAAAACATCTGAGCCGCGACCCCGTCCTCGCCACCATTATCAAACGCGTGGGACCTTACCGGATGGACTTCGCCGATCCGACATTTCAAAATCTGGTCCGCTCGATCGTGTACCAACAGCTTAGCGGGCGCGTGGCGGCGGTTATTTTCAAGCGGCTTGCGGACGCGGTGCCGGACGGCAAAATCACCCCGGAGGGCATCCTGAAGCTGCGGACGGAACGGATGCGGCGGCTCGGTCTTTCGGGGCAGAAGACGCTCTACATCCGCGAACTCGCCAAGCACGTTCGAAGAGGAAAAATCGTCTTTGAACATTTGCCCGGTATGCCGGACGACGATGTGATCGCGCACCTAACCCAGGTGAAGGGAATCGGGGTCTGGACGGCGCACATGTTCCTGATGTTCGCATTGCGGCGCGACGATGTGCTGCCCACGGGAGACCTCGGCATCCGCATGGCGATGCAGAAGGCTTACGCGTTGAATGAGATGCCGAAACCGCTGGAAATGGAGACGCTGGCCGCGGAGTGGAAGCCTTACCGCTCGTTTGCATCCTGGTATCTGTGGCGCAGTCTGGACCTCGCCAAAGCGGATCTGCTCAAAGCTAAGAAAAGCTAAGAAGCGAGTAGTTTCGTCATAACCTCGACGAATGCGTGCACACCGCCGACGGTGGTGTAGACGTTCGGCGTGATGCGGAGGCCTTCGAAATCAGTGTGGACGATCGGCGTGACGATGATCTGGTAGCGATCGCAAAGCTGATCGGCGAGCATGCGGGACGACTTGCCCGAGACCGTAACGAGGGCGATTCCGCAGCCCTGTTCGGGGTCGGGACTAGTGCGCACGGTTAGCGACGCGCGGAAGTGCTCTTTTCACTGAAGTGGGCTTCAACCTCATCACCCGGCACCAGTTCCTCGAAGTAACCGGCCAAGGCGTCGTGCAGGACCTCATTCGCTCCTCGTCCAGTCTGCGCAGCGAGGTCGTTGAGCTTCTTTTCAACGTCGGACGTGAATTGCACTTCCA
>JBBROU010000197.1:0-4376 GCA_038229055.1 Bryobacterales bacterium
AACACGAACGATTTGCGCACACGCCTGCATGGCGAACTGACCCATCTGCGCAATCGGAAAGACCTGCTTGCGTCATTCGTCCAGCATTCCAGTCCGCTCTTGGAATGAGCGTCTACTTTGACTATGCTGTAGTCAATAAGTGTCAGAGCACTCGCATCCGATGCCTCTGACTCGCGCCCAGATTCTAGCTCCTGTCGTAAAACCAATCAAGGCGGTATTGGATTTGGTGACGGTCGGAAGTGTGTAGGCCTATTGTTCAATACGTGAGGCATTCTCGGGTTTTTGTCCGCGGTTCCAGTTTTGCACTTGGATATGTCGCGGCAATAATTGAAAAATGTCGTTGATGCCGATGGATTAAAATCGTAAACCAGACTCAACCGTTGAGAGGATTCCAGCATGTCCAAACCCACTCCCCCATCCATCGATCCGAAAGATCTCCCGGCTCTGGCGCATGGCGTCATCCAGGCCGACCGGTTTCCGTATCTGGCGACGATTGACGGAAACCAGCCGCGCGTCCGGCCCGTTTCGCCGGTTCGCACCGATGGATTTATCGTGTATGTAGCTAATTTAAAGATGTACCACAAGACGGCGGAGATTGCCGCGAATCCGGCCGTTGAACTCTGTTACATGGACGAGCACCACAATCAAGTGCGCTTGACCGGGCGCGCCGAATTGGTCGCGGACCGCGCGCTGCTCCAGGAAATCTGGGATGCGAACCCGCTTATGCGGCAGTATCTTGGCAGCATCGATAATCCCATGCTTATCGTCTATAAGATTGTCCCTTCTCAGGTGCGATACATGCTGGAGTGGGCTTTGGAGTATTATGAGGTGCCGATCAAGTAGGGATTAGGGGATAGGGGATAGGGAGATGCCTGCCATCAACATCTGCTTTTTGAATGGCTCTATTATTCTTCCCGACACTACTTTGGACGACGGCGTGATTCTCTGTTCCGATGGCCGGATTTTGGCGGTGGGCAACGCTTCGGAAATTTCAATTCCCGATGGTTGCGAACGCATCGATGCGGGCGGCGGATTGATTGGCCCGGGGTACGTCGATGTGCATGTCCATGGCGGCGATGGCGCCGATTTTATGGACGGCACCGTGGAGGCAGTGAGAACTGCGGCGCGGGCTCATGCCCGATGCGGAACGACCTCGATCTTTCCGACTACCACCACTGGTACGCCCGAGCAGATCGCGGCGATGTTGAGCGCGTGCAAAACGCTGAAAGAGACGCAGCGCATTCACGACGGCGCGCGGATTGCCGGAGTTCATTTTTACGGTCCGTATTTTGCCGAGAACAAAGTCGGGTGCCATGCGAAAGATGGGCGACGCGACCCCGATCCCCAGGAGTATATGCGCGACTTCGATCTGGGCATTATTCAGATCGCCACCTGCGGGGCCGAACTGCCTGGGGCGGAGGCGTTTTACCGCGAGGCGGCGCGGCGCGGCTATCTTGGGACGTGCGGGCATTCCAACGCAAGCTGGAGCGAAATGGCGCGGGCGTACGCGGCGGGCATGCGGCACGTCGATCACTTCTGGTGCGCGATGAGTTCCGTGCCCAGCGTGCGCGAGCGCTTCGGCAATCCGATGCAGGGCAGCATGGAACAATTCGTCCTGATGCACCCGGAGATGAGCACCGAAGTCATCGCCGACGGCTGCCACCTCGCGCCCGAATTGCTCGAGTACGCCTTCCGCATGAAGGGGCCGCGGCGGCTGTTGCTGTGCACCGACGCCAACCGCGCGATGGGCATGCCGCCGGGGGATTATCGCTTCGGCCACAGAGATACGGGGCCGTGGATCACGAGCGACGGCAAAGTCGGATTCCAGCCCGGCCACGGACTGGCCAGTTCAGTCGTGGGCATGGATACGATGGTGCGCCATATAAAAAACGCCACGTCCGCCACGCTCGCAGACGCCGTCAGAATGGGCAGCCTGACGCCCGCCGAACGCGCTGGAATTGGCTGCGAAACGGGAAGCTTGGAAATCGGAAAGCGGGGCGACGTGCTTGTGCTGAACCGCGCGCTGGAAATTCAACGGGTGTTTATCGGCGGTGAAGAATTCAGTCATCGGAATGAGGTTATTCCAGAGCCGCGCACGTAAGTGTGCGGCTCTGGAGATTCACTCATCGCTCGCTCGATTTTCCAATCCAATCCAGCCACTCGGCTTGCAAATCGTCGAGCGATCTGCGGCCAGCGACGCGCAGCAATTCGGCCTCGATTTTGTTCGCGGCGTTCGCGTTTTTGATCAGCGACACCGCTCCAGCGACGCCTTTTTCATGCACGAGATAATTGACCAGCGCGTAACCTTCCGCGTAAAAAAACTCCGGATCGCGCGGGTAATCGCGCGAGGCAACCAAGTCCGCCAGCGGAATGAGATCGCGGCTTTTGATACGCAGCCGCAGGAAATTCATGAAGTACTCCTGCCGAAACGTCGGTTCCATCATCACCGCGAATCCCTCGTGAATGCAGCGCGGCAGCGAAGTCGCGTCGGCCATGCTGGAGTTCACGATCAAATGCGCGATCTCATGAGGCAGCACCGATTTCAACAGTCGCGGCGAGGTCTGCCACGAATGAATCTGCGCTTCCGAGACACGCCCGCCTTCAAACGAGAATTTGGAGCAGCCGCCGGTCCATTCCGGCTGCGCGGTGCGCGCCGTGTACTCGGCCTGCGAGCGGTGCAGAATGATCTTGATCTTGCCTTTCCACTGCGGCGAAAGTCCCAGTTTCGCCATGATGTCCGTGCGCGCAAACTCGGCGGCTTCCCCCGCTTTGTCGGCGACGGCCTGATTGAAATGGACGACCTGAAAATTCTCGGTCTCCTTGATCTGCGCCGGGCCGTCCGTGGCGCTCGCGTAGGCCGATGAATCCGCCAGCCCCGATTCGATCTGCCACGCGTCGCCCTTGATGTTCAGGTCCGTCTCGATGCGTTTGCGGATCTGCGCGACGTACTCCGGAGTGGGGTTCGCGGCGTGAGTCTTCAGCGCGCGGGCGTACTGATCGGCGGCGGCGGACAGCCGGCCAGCGGCTTCGTCGATCCGCCCGGCGACGTACAGCACGCATTTATTCGCCGGCACAAACCCGAGAACGCGGCGGATGCCGATTTGAGCGCTGGGGAGATTGCTGTGGCCGATCTGATCCAGAATTCCAGGCAGAGCGCACGCCACGTAAAACGGCTCGAGCTTATCCGCGAGGCTCGGATCGAACGACAGCGCCGCTTCGACATCCCCGGCCGCTTTCGTCGGCATCTTCAGCCGCGCGTGCTCGGCCGCCCGGCTCACGTAGCAGTGCGCGATCTCCGACGACACCAGTCGCCGCGCATCGGGCGCCAGCCCAATCGCCTGCTCGTACGCCCCAATCGCGCTATCCCAATCCGACTTCTGCGCGAACGTGTGCGCCCGGGTGATGGCGTCGTCCAGAGTCTTTTCGGATTCGGCCACGTGAGTCAGCATGGCCTTGGCGTCGTCGGTCAGCAATTCGCGCGTCTTGCCGTCGGGGTCGAGCTTGATCCAGCGCTCGCAGATATCGCGCGCGTCGCTAAGCCGGTTGTGCTCTTTGAAATATTGAGCGGTCTCGGAATAGCCCAGCGCCAGCTTGCGCCGCGCGAGATCGCCTTTTTTGTCGGCGAGATAAGCCTCTTCGAAAACCTGGATGGCGCGGTCGTAACGCCGCTGCTGCAAGAGCTGCCGGCCGAGATCGAACTTGTACTCCTGGGGCGTCTGCCGCTCAATCGATTCCACATCCTCGGCGCGCAGCTTGATTTCCCCCGACAGCACGCGCACGACGATCCACTTCTCATCCTGCGAAATGACCTCGCCCTGCAGCGTCTTGCCGCTCCGTAGATGCACCCAGTCCGCACGCGCTAAGCGAGCGCAGCAGAGACAGGCGAGCGGCAGCAGCAGAACGAGCCAGAAGCGCATGAAGCCTTTCCGAACCAGGCGGGCCAACCGTCACAGAACATCCCGAAGACCGTAAGCCCGGTCGATAGAAAGACCGCTATACGCCCCCAAGACCTTCAGCAAATCGCCGAAGACTTCAATCCGGATTACAAAAGTTGCACGTTGTGAATGTTCCTCGTGGAACTTAGGGTATTTCATACAATGTCGATCGGATATAAAGACCAAAAAAATCGGCGTTGTCAGTCGAACCTTACCAGCCGGGTTGCGCTGGACGCGGGCGTGGTTGTGGATTGATCGCGATTTGGGAATGGATACAATCACTTTACCTGCGTATACTGGTCAGAGCAATTGTCAAATGATGTGGATGGCGATGTTGAAATCATGCGGCGTTTTCCTTGATGCCATCCACGAAACGAACAAGCTTGATCACGTCTGCCAACAACTCCGATTTATTTAATTTCCTCCAGCCTTTTGCCGCGC
>JBBROU010000198.1:0-4279 GCA_038229055.1 Bryobacterales bacterium
GGCTTATTGTGGCGCTGGATGCGAAGCTGCCCATACATCGCCAGAGGCTTGCGGCGAGCGGGATTTAGCGGGGGTTGGTTATGAACGTGCGGAGCATGAAAACAACGCATCCTTTATGATTACTCGACGGAATTTTTTACGTAGCGCTGCTGCCACCGGTCTGTTGGTCGGAGTTGGAGGTGTCGCGCCGGCGTATGCTCGCTCGATCCTCGGCGCGATCGATCTCACAATCGCAAAGCAAACGCTTAATATCGGCGGACGCAGCTCCGAGGCGATTACGATCAATGGCTCGTTACCGGGGCCGTTGTTGCGTTTGCGCGAAGGTCAGGATGCCGTAATCCGCGTCACGAATGCGATGTCAGATCAGGCGACGTCGATTCATTGGCATGGATTAATTCTGCCTTTTCGGATGGACGGCGTGCCGGGAGTGAGCTTCGCCGGGATTCCGCCTAACGAGACATTCACGTATCGTTTTCCCGTTCGTCAGAATGGCACCTATTGGTATCACAGCCACAGCGCCGCGCAGGAACAGCTCGGCGTTTTCGGTCCGCTAATTATCGAACCACGCGGCGGGGATCCGTTTCATTACGATCGCGAATACGTGGTGGTGCTGGGCGACTGGCTCTTTGTCGATCCGGAAAAAATGCTGGCGAAGCTGAAGAAGGACAGCAGCTATTCGAATTATCAGCGACGCACGGTCGGCGATTTCTTCCAGGACATCGGCAAGGACGGTCTCAAGGCGACGCTCGCCGATCGCTGGCAATGGGGAAAGATGCGGATGGATCCGACCGACATCGCAGATATCACCGGCCATCATTTTACCTTCCTGATAAATGGACTCGCGCCGGAGTCGAACTGGACTGGCCTCTTTCGTCCAGGCGAACGCGTGCGATTGCGTTTCATCAACAGCGCGGCAGTCACATTTTTCGATGTCCGCATTCCGGGACTGCCGATGACGGTAGTGCAAGCCGATGGGCAAAATGTGAAGCCGGTGACGGTGGACGAATTCCGCATCGGCATCGCGGAAACCTATGACGTGATCGTCCAACCCAAAACCGAGCGGGCTTACACGATTTTCGCGGAGACGATCGACCGCAGCGGCTTCGCGCGCGGCACGCTTGCGACACGCGAGGGAATGACTGCGGCAGTTCCCAAGCGCCGCAAGCGCCCCGTCCGCACCATGGCCGACATGGGCATGGCCATGGCCGGCATGGGTGGCAATCCCGGAAGCGAGGCGATGCCTGTAAAGAAAGCTTCAACGCCTGAGGGCGCAGGCATGGCAGGGATGAAAGAGAAAAGTGCGTCCCCTCCCGCGGCGGACGGCGCGATGCCGGCAACGGTCTCCATGCCAGTCGGCGCGGACGCTCCGCACGGACCCGACAAACACGGCCCGGGTAATTCCGTTGTCGCGATGAATCCGAAAAATAGGCTGAGCGAACCCGGCACCGGACTCGAAGGAATGCCGTGGCGCGTCTTGACCTACGCCGATCTGGAGAGTCTCGAACCGAATGTCGATCAACGTCCGCCGGATCGTGAACTTGAATTACACGCGACCGGCAACATGGAGCGCTACATGTGGTCGTTTGACGGCAAAAAATATTCTGACGCGAAGGAGCCGATCGCGTTTTACTACGGCGAACGGCTCCGATGGACCTGGGTCAACGATACGATGATGGAGCATCCGCTGCATTTGCACGGCATGTTCATGGCGCTCGATAACGGCCGCGGCGCGAACAAACCGCTCAAGCACACTGTCATTATCAAGCCGGGCGAAAGATTATCGGTCGATATCAACGTCGATGCTCCCGGCGTCTGGGCGTTTCACTGCCACGTCCTCTACCACATGGAGGCGGGAATGTTCCGCGTCGTCTCTGTCACCGCAAAGACATGAAAGGCACGCGCATCTCACTGTTCGCCACGGCCTGCATGTTGTGGACCGGCGCTCATTTGTCGGCGCAGGACATGGGATCAATGCCGGGGATGAAGCCGGCATCCCCAGTCGGCAAGTCTTCGAGTTCCAAATCGGCGGTCAAAAAGATTGCCAAACGGCCTCCTCTCAATCGTGCCGCCGAGCTGCTCTCCAAACCAATGCTTGCAGCGCATATGGAGAGCCTCAAAACCGAGCCCATTGAAGACAGAAAACTCCAAAGTTTTCTACTCTTCGATCTGCTCGAGTATCGGGTCTACAGCGCGGGCGCTGATACTTTGACGTGGGATTTCGTCGGCTGGGTCGGGGGCGACTTCAACCGGCTCTGGATCAAGACCGAAGGCGATCAAAACATCGGTCGCGGGAACGCGGTGCAAGGCGATCTCCAGTTACTCTACGGACGACTCATCGCGCCCTTCTGGGATTTTCAGGCGGGCGTGCGCTACAACGGAATCATGGGGCCCGATCGTTCTCCCGGCTCGCGCACTTACGCGGTCATCGGTTTTCAGGGCTTGGCGCCCGGGAACTTCGACCTGGAACCCGCGCTCTATATCAGTGATCGGGGTGAAGTATCCGCCGAGATCACCGTCAGCGCCGATCTTTATCTGACGCAACGCATCGTCTTACAGCCACGTCTGGAGGCGCAATTTTCCGTGCAAGGCGATCCGAAATTCAGCACCGGCAAAGGCGCGAACCAGGCTGACCTCGGCGTTCGAATCCGTTACGAAGTCACTCGCGAAATTGCGCCCTACATCGGCGTCACGTGGGTGCGGAAATACGGCGAGTCAGCGGACATCGCGCGTTCCGAAAAGGAACCCGATGACGCGATCGCCTTTGTTGCCGGCCTGCGGCTCTGGTATTGATGCCGGGACACTCGACCATGAACTCGAACTCGAGCGTGTTTGCGGCACCCAGGATCGCGCTGGTTACGCTGCTGACCCTAGCTCTCAGTTCCCGGCCGCCTGCCGCAAGTCCACTGTTACATCGCCACCTAGCGCGAAGCAGAACCCGCCGGTTAGTCCCGCTGCTAACTCCCAAGGTTATACCACAGTTACGGTATCCCAATTGGCTGGTATGCTACCCGCCAAGAATTTCACGATGATCAATGTCCACGTCCCCTACCAAGGGGATATCCCACAGACGGACCTCGATATCCCTTTCGATCGCATCGCGGAAAATCTGGACAAGCTGCCGGCGAAAGATGCCCCAGTTCTTATTTACTGCCGCAGCGGCCGGATGAGTACAGAAGCGACGCTGACTTTGACCGCTCTCGGATACAATCATGTGATGCATTTAGAGGGTGGGTTCCTCGCTTGGGAAGCCGCTGGGAACAAGATGGTGAAACGGCCTTGAGCGAGAAAAATGAAGGCCGAGAAGACGCTGGCAAGGGGCACGCATGAACGCTCCACATTCTGACGCGTTGGTCTTCTTCGGAGCGACAGGCTATCTCGCTTTCAAGAAAATCTTCCCATCGCTCCAGGCCATGATCAAACGTGGCCACCTGGACGGGCCGGTGATAGGCATCGCTCGGTCGGCACCCGATCTCAACGCACTGAAAGCTCGTGTTCGAGATAGTCTCGAGAAGCACGGGGGAATTGACTCCGCCGCGTTCGAAAAACTCAGCGGTTTGCTGCGCTATGTTCGGGGGGACGACGCCGACCCCGCAACCTACCAGGCCCTCCGCCAAGAACTGGCTGGTGCCAAGCATCCCGCATATTACCTGGCGCTTCCACCGGCGAGCTTTGAGGTCGTTGTGGAACAGCTCGGGAAATCAGGCTGCGCCAAAGGAGCCCGGGTCATCATCGAGAAGCCCTTCGGAAGAGACCTGGAATCTGCGCAGAACCTTAATAAAACTCTTTTAAGCGTCTTCGACCGGGAAGCGATCTTCCGCATCGACCACTACCTTGGAAAACAACCTGTGCACAGCATGCTGTTTTTGGTTTTGCCAACGAGATGCTGGAGCCGTTCTGGAATCGATCGCACATCGAGAGCGTGCAGATCACTATGGCGGAAAAATTCGGAGTCGAGGGCCGGGGTTCGTTCTACGACCAGATCGGCACCATCGGCGACGTGATTCAGAACCACCTGTTTCAGGTCTTGGCAATCCTGGCCATGGAGCCGCCAGTCCGGACCGATAGCGAATCCATTCGCGATGAGACGGACAAGGTTCTGAAAGCCATTCCGCCGTTCACAGCTGAAAGCGTCGTGCGCGGACAATTCCGCGGTTACCTAAACGAGAAGGGCGTGGCAACCCAATCCAAGACGAAGACCTTTGCTGCGATCAAGCTGGAGATTGATACGTGGCGGTGGCGTGGAGTCCCTTTCTACATTCGCGCCGGAAAGTGCTTGCCC
>JBBROU010000199.1:0-4233 GCA_038229055.1 Bryobacterales bacterium
AAACTCTCCGGAGTGAACGCGTCTTTTAGGAAATCTTTCCCGATCTCCCGTGGCAGCCCGCGAGGCATTTTCCGTGCTGATGGACCTGGCTGAATTGCTGATCCGGAAAATACAGGCTCACGCGCCTAATCAGGTTAATCTGTCGGCTTCGTGTTACACGTTGCATCCGCATGCTTGCGTCGATTTTCGCCGGACAACCAGACGGCACGAACAAGAAGCGGGCTCGTGAAAAGGGCGGGGATCACGATCCACCAAACCTCGTGTTGGGGGTACGGCAGAGCGGCTAACTCCGGGAATCGGAGATGAGCGAACTTGACGATGGCCCCTCCCGGCGTGATTGCGGACTCGCGTGCCGCGCTACCGGATAGTGCAACAACAAACATGCCGGCCGGCGCGACAATCGGGAGTGCAGTTACAATCGCAAGCGTTACCAGCGGAACACGGAGGAGGGTTAAGTACTCCATCAACCCGAATCGGGCGAATCCGCCGTCGCCACCGACCTTCGCGGTCTTAAGAGTTTTGTACGGGCCGTCCGGGGCAGCCTGTTGGGCTTGGGCGGGAAGGGGCGGGCTTGGCTCCTGGGTGGAGTATCGCGTCAACCGCCGGCGATGGCGCCGAGCACGATCAACGGCTCGGCGCCGCGAACGACGGCATCGGGGAGAGGCGCGTCGACCGAATCGTGGGACAGATCCTGCTCACAGGCGAAGAATCGCACGAAGGCGCGGCGCTGCTGAGTGTGGTGATCGCGGATGGTTCCACTCAGCATAGGGAAGCGGGCTTCGAGCGCATCGATGACACGGCGGATGCTGGGTTCGCCTTCGACCGCGAGTTGGACTTCGCCGGTCACGTGGGCTAAGGTGCGCAGATGAGCGGGCAGCACAACGCGGATCATGCGAGCGTCTGGACCTCGACGGAAAGCACCGGGGGCAGATCGCGAACGATCGGGGTCCAGTGGTCGCCGGCGTCGGGCGATGCGTAGACCTGGCCGCCGGTGGTGCCGAAATAGATGCCGCAGGAATCCAGCGAATCGACAGCCATGGCGTCGCGAAGCACGTTGACGTAGCAATCGCGTTGCGGAAGACCTTCAGTGAGGGCTTGCCAGTCGTTGCCGCCGGCGCGGCTGCGGTACACCCGGAGCTTTCCATCCAGCGGGTAATGCTCACTATCGCTCTTGATGGGGACGACGTAGATGGTCTCGGGCTCGTGGGCGTGAACATCGATAACGAAGCCGAAGTCGGTGGGGAGATTGCCGCTGACCTCGTGCCAGTTGTCGCCGGAATCGTCGCTTCGCATAACATCCCAGTGCTTCTGCATGAAGAGGACGCCGGGGCGGGAGGGGTGCATGGCGATGCGGTGGACGCAGTGGCCGACCTCGGCGTCGGGGTCGGGGATGTGCTGGGATCGGAGGCCGTGATTGATGGGGCGCCAGGTCGCGCCGGCGTCATCCGTGCGGAAAGCTCCGGCGGCGGAGATGGCGATGTACATCCGCTTGGGATCGGTGGGATCGAGAAGGATGGTGTGGAGGCACATGCCGCCGGCACCGGGCGCCCAGTGCGGGCCGGTGCCGTGGTGGCGGAGTCCGGAGAGCTCCTCCCAGTTTTGACCCGCATCGGTGGACCGAAAGAGGGCGGCGTCTTCGATACCGGCGTAGACCGTGTCGGGATCGGTGAGCGAAGGCTCCAGGTGCCAGACGCGCTTGAATTCCCACGGGTGCGGGGTGCCGTCGTACCACTGGTGCGTGCCGGGGACGCCGTCATAGGTGAACTTATTGCCGACGGGTTCCCAGGTTTTTCCAGCGTCGCTGGAGCGCTGGATCAACTGGCCGAACCAGCCGCTGGATTGCGAAGCGTAGAGGCGGTTGGGGTCGGCGGGGGAGCCTTTCACGTGGTAGATTTCCCAGCCGGCGAAATGGGGACCGGAGACGTCCCAGTGTTGACGTTTGCCGTCAGACGAAAGGACAAAGGCGCCCTTGCGGGTGCCGACTAATACGCGTACCTGGCTCATGAGTTACTGCTCCTATGAATGCGGGCTTCTGGGAACTTGGGGATCAGCGGAGTGGAGTCGTGCTCGCGCCAGCGGCGGCGCGCTTCCGCGATGACGTGCGCGCGGTTGTTTTCCATCTCGGCGATAAGAGCACAGGAAGCGCCCGTGCGCTCATGGCGCGCGGCCCAGATCAGAAGATCGAGAAGGACTGGCGCGAGATCGATACCCTTCCGGGTCAGGCGGTAATTGAGTTTTCGGGCGTCGGCGGGCGCGACACGCGCGGTGATAATTCCGGATTTGGCCAGAGTCTGGAGACGGCCGGCGAGGATGTTGGTAGCGATGCCTTCACCGGATTGCTGGAACTGCTTAAAGGTGCGCAAGCCGCGAACCATGAGATCGCGAACGATCAAAAGGGACCAGCGGTCGCCGAGCACCTCCAGCGAAATACTCACCGGGCAGCCGGACCGGCGCTTCCTGGGGCTTCCAAGCACAGCGGGAGTTTTATCAAGATCACTTGCGAAAAGCAAGCGAGTTTCCGCGGCGAGATCGACTACTTCTGATCGGGCTTCTTACCGGCCCCGGTCTGCGCGGAAACCCACTTGGCGTGCTCCTGAGAGACGAGACCTTCGACGCGGTCGGCGAGGACGGGGACCGGATTTTGTACGGATGCGTAAGGGCCGGCAGCAGAGAGATATAAGTATTTTTCGTGCTTCAGGGATTCGCAGGTGGAGCGGTAGGCGATCCAGTTCGCCTGAAATTGATTCAACTGCTGGAAGCCTTCAGCCAGAACGATAACGATGCCGAGCGCCGCGGCCGCGTAGGGCTGGCCCACGCCGGTCGACGAGAACACCGGAACCAGGACAGCCGAGACCATGGTGACGGCTTTGAGCCACTTGAAGCGGCGCTGGTTCGAGGAGCTTTTCTGGTCATACCAGGAGATCTGGTCTTCGAGGCGCTCGAAGGCGGGGTTGGAGGTGGAGATAGCAGGCGACACGGCCTATTATTCTACTCCGCGGAAAGTTATGATAGACCTCCCGAGTCACAATGGACGATCCAGAACAGCGTCGCGCGGCATTGAATGAATTTATCGCGGCGGCGCGGAAACAGGGCGCGTCGGATGACTTCCTGGCGGATCTGCTCGAGCGGCGCGGTTGGCCTCGCAAGGAGATCTATCGAGCGTTCGCAAGTTTCTACGAGACGCTGACCGGCCTCGAGATTCCGGCGCGCGGAAGTGGACTGCTGGAGTCGGCGCGCGACGCGTTCCTCTATCTGCTGTCGTTTGGAACACTGGCAACGTGGACATGCGGGTTGGGATCGCTATTTTTCACGCTTATCGACATGCGCTTCCCTGACGTGATTGCAGCACAGCGATTTCAAAACGTGAATGTCGAGATTTCCGGGTCGATGGCGAGCCTGATCGTGGCGTACCCGGTGTATCTGATGGTGATGCGGATTCTGATCCGGGGCGTGAAGGACCGTCCCGAGAAGCTGGATTCCGGAGTGCGTAAGTGGCTCACTTACATCGCGCTGCTCATTGCGTCGGCGACGGCGATCGGCGACCTGATCACGTTCCTCTCTTACTTTCTGCGGGGCGAGCTTACGGTGCATTTCATCCTGAAGGTACTGACGGTGATCATAATCGCGGGCGGCGTTTTCTGGTATTACCTGCTCTGGCTGGAAAAACCTCGCGAGCGGGCGCTATGAGCAGGCACGGTGCGTTCGCGGCGGCGGCAACCCTGGCGGTGGTCATCGCTCTGGTGCTGGGATTCTGGAATTTAGGCGGGCACGGAAACCAGCGTGAAGTTGCGGAGGACGAGTTCAGGACGCAGGATCTGGGCACGATTTCGCGCGCGGTGGATGAATGGCACACGACCCACAAGAGCCTTCCACCGGATCTGAAGGCGCTAATGCAGTATCAGCCGGGGCTGCGAATGCGCGACCCGGAAACCCAGCAGCCGTACGAATATTCGGCGTCGGGCGATTCACAGTATCAGCTTTGCGCGACGTTTCTTTTGGACAGCCGGCCAGCACCCGCTCAGCGGATGAATCCCCCGTGGACGAACTTCAGTTTCCATTCCACGGGGAAACAATGTTTTCAATTGAACGCAGTTCGGGGTAATTGAGCGGGGGCTCATCCGGCGGATTGCAGGGCTGAGAGGGAATCCTGGATAGACGGGGACGCGCCGGCTTCGATGTCACGGCGGCGGATCTGGTGGAATTTGGAGAGTAGCTGATTCGCCTTCGAAAGAG
>JBBROU010000200.1:0-4083 GCA_038229055.1 Bryobacterales bacterium
AAGCGTCAAGCTTCGCACTTTGTTGAGACGTGCTCGCACGCGAAGTCTCAAGCTTCGCACTTTGTCGAGACCGACTCGCGCGCAAAGTCTCAAGCTTCGCACTTTTGCGCTCACGCTCCGCCCAAAAAGGGTGAAGCTTCGGACTGGGAGCGACGCCACCCGGGGAAAATTCTCTGCGCTCGAGGCCAACTCGCTCGAGCATCTCGCTCTGCCGCGGATTGCGCCCCCTAGCCGGGCCAACCTTCGCCCGCGCAAGAAAACAGCCGCCGGATCGCAGGCGACCCGGCGGCTAAAAACTGACCCGGACCCCGGATTCTACCCGGGGCAAGGATCAGAACTTCTTATTGATCCCGATGTAGTAATAGCGGTTCCGAATCGAATACGTCGACGTGTCGTAGTTGTCGTTAAACGAACCGGCATCGAAAGGAGGTGGCGTGTCGAAGACGTTATTGATGCCGACCTTGATTTTCGTGCCCCAGAGCATGCGCTGGAGAAAGCTACCCCCAACGGCAGCGGCGGCAACTTGCGTCCGAACACCTTTGCTGTCTTTGCTGAAGCCTGCTTCCGCTGGCTTCGGCTTCTTGAACTCGTAGGAAGCCTGCAAATCCAGGGTGATATACTCGCGCGAATTACGTCCCACTGTGAAGAGTGGATTTACCGCGGTGCCGCCAACGACGAGATTGCGAAATGTGGGGAAATTCGCCGGGTTCGACAGGAACGATCCGTCGTTATGATATCCTTCGATGTAGTTGATCGTGGCGACGAAGTCGAAATTCCTCCATTCCCAATCAGTTCGGAAAAATCCCTTGTTGTTTGGGATGGAACCGGGGGCCAGTGGGTAGGCGAGAAGGTCGGACCCGCGGAAATTGATAAATCCGAGATCAGGCCGCGCCTGCGCCTTCCACCTAAAGAAGTGATTCCAGCCCAAGGTCCACGTGAATTTACCAAAATTAGCAGTCGGCAACTCGTAGTTTACGACGGTGTCGATCCCCTCCACCAGACGTTTCCCAGCGTTCAGCGAAGTGATGGGTTGATTCGGTGTTCCGATCGCGACCGGAAACGCGTTCGGGTCGCCGCCGCGGTCGACGATGTTCGCAAAGAGCACACCGTTGCTGAAGCCATTGGCAGACGTAAAAATCTGCGCCTGGCCCGCCGGTCCCACGATCACGTCCTTCGTGTTGATTTGATAGTAATCGACCGTAATCGTAAACCCTTTGAAGAAACTGGGCGTGTAGACCAGTCCAAGCGTAAAGGTATCGGACTTTTCAGGACGCAGTTGAGGATTCCCTCCTTGGAACACACCTCCCGGAGGCTGGGTCGTGCGACCTGTCACTGGATCGAAGATATTTGGGAAATTCTGCGCCGGGGGAGCGAAAAGCTGCTGGTATGTCGGGGCCAGGAACGATTTGCCATACGAGCCGCGCAGGGTGAGGTCCGAAAACGGTTGGTAGCGGAAGGTGAACCGCGGAGTGAATCCGTTGTTGAACGTGGCCTTCAACGACTCGTTCGGATAGAACGCGATCGCGTTCCCGTCCGCATCGAAGGCGCTGGGGAGACCGGCCAAGGTGTTCCCGCTATAAACGTCAAAACGTTCATACCGCCCCGCGGCCGTCACATCGAAGGCCTGGACGAACGGGACTTTCATGGCGGGCGTCACGATCGGGATGGAAAGCTCGCCAAACGCCGAGTACACGCTGCGCCGGTAACTGTCATCTGCGCCCGCATTGAACCCCAACTGGTCTCCTGAGCGCTGGACCGGATCCGCAAAATCCGATGTTCGTTCCGAGCGGTATTCGGCGCCGATGCTAAAAGCAATGCCGCCCTGCGGAAGATTAGGGAAGAGAATGCCGCCAAAGCGGGCATCGACCAGATACTGTTTATTGATATTGGTAGTATTCGCCGAGTAGAGGGCGCGATTGACCGCGTCGAGATTGTTGTAAGCGCGCGAAGCGCCCGTTGCGACACCATTGATGAAAGTGGGAGCGGTTCCCACCCTGACGGTGTTTGCACCGATAAACGGGTTAAAGGTTCCCCCAAATTGTGCGTTCAAGGCAACCGCCCGATCGACGATGCGACGGCCATCGGCGGAGGTTGGGTCGAGGCCTTGATTCGCAATGGATGCTTCGAAAACGCTGCGCGCTGTGCCGGGAGGCAGAGCCTGAGCGAGGAGGACTGAGCGCTGCGCGTCACCGTTGTCCGTTCGGATGGTTTTATCTTCTTCGTAGACCGCGCCAAGATCGTAAGTGAAACTGCCGAGAACAGGGTTTCCCTTGAGTTGAAAGTCTCCCTTCAGTCCCGTTTCGAACCGGTAGAATTTATGATCGTAACCGCTTCGACGGTTGCCCGATTCGGCAACCAGGCGATAGCGGACGCGCGTCAACTGCGTGCCAGCAAAGGGATTCCAAGGGCTCGTGTTGATCGCATCCCCCGCACGGCCTAAAGTAAACGGAGCTGGGGCGATGCCGTTGTCCTGCCGCGTATTCGAATACAGCGCGTCACCGTAAAATTGGACCCGGTTATCCCCAAAGAGTTTGTAGTTGAAGGCGCCGTAGTAAGCGAATTTTTCCTGCCCCGGGATCGACGGGGTGAAAGCGCGGAAATTGAATCCATCGCCAATCACGGTGTTATAAACGCGCGTAGACGCGATGCCGTTGATCAGCCCGGCCGGATTGATGATGATCCGATTCCGCGGCGGCGCGCTCGCCCCGAAGACGGGATCCGTCGAGGGCAGCCCGGAAGACGCGCCGAGATCGACGCGGCCGGTGAAAGAGTCGGATTGGCCGTTTCGGCCGCCGAGGAAGCGCGCGTCAGCCTGTTGAGCCAAGTGCCGATCACGCGAGTAGATCGCCTGGCGGTCGTAGTAGTTCGCAGACACCGCCATCGAGAGTTTGCCATCGCTCGTCGTGAAGCCCGCGTTGAGGTAGGCTTGCTTGACTCCAGCATCCTTGTTCGTGGTGTTCCCGTAGAGCAGATCGATCTCGACCCCGTTGAATTTATCGGCCCCGGGCCCGTCGAGCATGATGAAATTGACGACGCCCGCCACCGCATCCGAACCATAAACGGCGCCCGCACCGTCTTTGAGGATTTCCGCGCGGTTAATGGCGCCGATTCCAATGGCGTTGATGTCCGCAAAGCCGAACGCACGGCGACCGTTGATGAGCGTGAGCGTGTTTCCGGCCCCAAGCGCTCGCAGGTTGACGAAGGCTGCGCCGGTGCCGCCGTTCGAGTCGTTTTCCGTCGCGGTCGCGCCGATATAGGACGGGAGTTGGCGAAGCCCCTCCGCCGGTGTGTTAGCGCCGGCACGCTGCAATTGCGCCGCCGTATAAACGGAAACTGGCAGGGGACCTTCGGATTCCGCGGTCGGAATGTAAGAGCCAGTCACGATAACCCGTGCCGGCTCCGCATCTTGAGCGAAGGCGGAGAAAGGCACGGTGAGAAGCGCAGCGAGTCCCGCGGCTTGGAAGCCACGGCACAAGTGCGCGAGGATGGTGGGGTTTTTCGGTTTCATGGTGAGAGAGAAATTGCGGACGAGCGAGAGGATGGCGGCCGTCGGCTGGCCGCGCTCCATCGCTTGTGCTAATCGCGCGGGGTTATTGAACGTCGGCGGAGAGTGCGAGGTCGGGACGAGGTTGCGCGAGGCGGGGCTGGCGGCCGCGGGGTGCACGCAAACGCGCTTCGGCGATCGGCTTGCCCTCGCGATACGCGGAAGGCGCCAAGCCGAACCGGCGCCGAAACAGCGCACCAAAGGAGTTCACATTCTCGAAGCCGACTTCGTAGCTGAGCTCTGTGATCGTGAAGCGTTCGCGGCGCAGTTCGCCGAGAGCGACCGAGAGGCGGCGCTCCGTCAGGAAACGGTGCGGCGTCACCCCGTAGAAACTGCTGAAGAGCCGATGGAAGTGCGCGTAGGACATGCACGCCGTCCGCGCCACTTCTGCGATCGAACGGATCTCGCCGTAGCTGGCCTCGATGAACTCGCGCGCCCGCTGGAGCCGCCGAAAGATTTCTTCGCGAGTGCCTGGGCGAAGGCGTGGAATCTTTTCAGCCGCCGCCATGAGTTCGCGGTCGCGGCGCAGCAGCCCAAAA
>JBBROU010000201.1:0-4080 GCA_038229055.1 Bryobacterales bacterium
CGCGCTGATCGGAATAAAGTGAACGTCAATCACTTCCAGCTTCGAAGCAAATGCCTCGAACTCAGTCTTTATCTTCTGATAGACGTTCTTGTCGAAATCGACCAGATCCATCTTGTTGATGCACACCACCACGTGCGGAATGCGGAGCAGCGATGCGATGAATGCGTGCCGGCAGGTCTGTTCGATAACGCCCTTGCGCGCATCGATCAGAATAATCGCCAGGTTCGCAGTAGACGCGCCCGTCACCATGTTGCGCGTGTATTGAATGTGGCCCGGAGTGTCCGCGATAATAAACTTCCGCAGCGGCGTCGCAAAATAGCGATACGCCACATCGATGGTGATGCCCTGTTCCCGCTCGGCGCGCAGACCGTCAGTCAACAGCGCCAGATTCACGTAATCTTCGCCGCGCCTCTCGCTGGTGTTCTTGATGGCCTCGTACTGATCGTCGAAGATCGATTTGCTGTCATAGAGCAGCCGCCCGATCAGCGTACTCTTGCCGTCGTCCACGCTCCCCGCAGTCGTGAACCGTAGCAACTCCATGTCGAGGTAACCACTATGGTCGGTGTGGTTGACGTGATTCGATGATGCCGATTTCGAGCCGATCAAAAGTAGCCTTCCTTCTTGCGATCTTCCATGGCGGCATCCGAACGCCGGTCGTCGGCGCGCGTACCGCGTTCCGTCACGCGGCTTGCCGCGACTTCCCCGATAATCTCTTCAAGCCCCGTCGCTTCGGAGAGCACCGCGCCCGTGCACGTCATATCCCCGATGGTCCGGAAGCGGACGCGCCGCTTCGCATAAGTCTCGCTCGGCTTCAACACCAGGTAGTCCGACTTCGCCAGCAAAATTCCGTCCCGCTCCACGCACTGCCGCTCGTGCGTGAAATAGAGATTCGGCATCTCGATCTTTTCATGCAGAATGTACTGCCAGATGTCCATCTCGGTCCAGTTGCTAATCGGGAACACCCGGAAGTGCTCCCCGATATTTTTGCCGCCGTTGAACAACGACCACAGCTCCGGGCGCTGGTTCTTCGGATCCCACTGGCCAAACTCGTCGCGGTGCGAGAAGAACCGCTCCTTGGCACGCGCTTTCTCTTCGTCGCGCCGGCCGCCGCCGATTGCCGCATCGAACTTGAACTCCGCCAGCGCATCGAGCAGCGTCACCGTCTGCAGCACATTGCGGCTCGCGTTCGGCCCCTTCTCTTCTTTCACGCGCCCTTGATTGATTGAATCTTCCACGCTCCGGACAATCAGCTTGGCCCCGATATAATCCACCCACCGGTCGCGGTATTCCAGCGTCTCCGGAAAATTGTGGCCCGTATCGATGTGCATCAGCGGAAACGGGATCCGCGCCGGCCAGAACGCCTTGCGCGCCAGATAACTGATCACGATGGAATCCTTGCCTCCCGAGAAAAGCAGCACCGGCCGCTCGAACTGCGCGGCGACTTCGCGGAAGACGTAGATCGACTCCGCCTCTAAATCTTGCAAATGGGTCAGATTATAGGACTTCATGTTTTCGGCGTGCGCCTCGGAAGCAGGGAGGCGCGGACTTTTTGGGATCTTTACATTATGAAATGGCAGGGCTCCCCGGGTCCAGTGGTCTATGATCGCATTTTCTGTGAGTATATGGCTCATTCGGGCACGAATAAGGTGCGGCGGAGCGGCCGATCGTTACAGCTACAATAAAGAAATCCGCTTGTGATCTCATGAACCGAACCATTCACCGTTTTGTAGCTGTGCCCGCTATGTTGCTGTTCTCCGGATTCGGTGCTGTGGCCGATGAAGGAATGTGGACGTTCGACAATCCTCCCACCAAGCTCCTTCAAGAGCGTTACCATTTCACCCCTACGCTGGAATGGCTGGATCATGTCCGCCTTTCCAGCGTTCGGCTGAACGATGGCGGGTCCGGATCCTTCGTCAGTCCCCACGGCCTTCTTCTCACTAACCACCACGTCGCCCGCGGTCAATTGCAGAAGAACTCTACCGCGGAAAAAGATTTCATCAAGGACGGTTTCTACGCTGCTACGCCCGCCGAAGAGATGAAATCGCCCGATCTGGAAGTGAACGTCCTTGTGTCTATGGAAAACGTGACTTCCCGGGTTCTCGGCGCGATCCAGAAAAACGCCAGCGACAAGGAAGCTCTTGCCGCGCGCAAATCCATCACCGCGAAGATCGAACGCGAGAGCACCCAGTCGACCGGCTTCCGATCCGATGTTGTTTCGCTGTACCAGGGCGGCGAGTACTGGCTGTACCGCTACAAGAAATACACCGATGTGCGCCTGGTTTTCGCGCCCGAGCAACAGATCGCATTCTTCGGCGGCGACCCCGACAACTTTACTTATCCCCGCCACGATCTCGACATGGCCATCTTCCGCGTCTACGAGAACGGCAAACCGATCGAATCGCGGAACTATCTCAAGTGGAACGCCAAGGGAGCGGCCGAGAACGAGCTCGTGTTCGTCTCCGGCCATCCCGGTTCCACTCAGCGGCAGGACACCATGGCCCAGCTCGCGCGCGAGCGCGACCTGTTCGAGCCGCTGATTCTGAATCTGTTAAAAAACCGAATTGACACGCTCAAGATATATTCCGCTCTCGGGCCCGAGCAGGCGCGCCAATCCACCACGTTGATCTTCGGCCTGGAGAATTCGCAAAAGGCGTACCAGGGCCGCCTTCGCGGTCTCTTGGACAAGAATCTCATCGATAAGAAGCAGAAGGAGGAGGACAACTTCCGCGCACTCGTAATGGCCAAGCCGGAGTGGCGCACTGCCTACGGCTCTGCTTGGGACGCCATCGCCGCCGCTGAGCAGAAGGCCGCGACGATGGTGATGCCGCAGATCTATCGCCGCGTCGATTCGCAACTCTTCAACACCGCGCTTTCGCTGGTGCAGTACGTCGCCGAAGTGAAGAAGCCCGACGGGGAGCGCCTGCGCGGCTTCCATGAATCGCAGTTGGAATCGTTGCGCTATCGCTTGCTTTCGCCCGCGCCCGTCTATCCCGGTCTCGAAGAAGCGCGGATGGCCGGCGGCTTCGAAGAATCCCGGAAACAGCTAGGTGCGAACGACCCGTTCATCCACGCCGTTCTCAACGCCCGCACTCCCGCACAGGCCGCGAAGGATCTCGCGACGGGGACCAAGCTCGCCGACCCAGCCGTTCGCAAAGCTCTCCTCGATGGCGGACAAGCGGCCATCGAGGCATCAACCGATCCAATGATCGTCATGGCCCGTAAAGTCGATCCGCTCTCTCGCGAGCTGATCAAATGGATGGAGGACAACGTCGAGAGTGTAGAGACGCAAGCCGGCGAGAAGCTCGGCAAAGCGCGCTTCCTGGCCTATGGCAAGTCCGCCTATCCCGACGCCACGTTCACGCTCCGCCTTTCCTATGGCGCGGCAACGGGCTACCCCATGAACGGCACGAAGGCCCCGTTTAAGACAACGTTCTATGGACTCTACGATCGCGCGCGCAGCTTCGACTTCAACGGCCCGTTCTACTTGCCTTCGCGCTACATGGAGGGTCGCGAGAAGCTGGACCTCAGCACGCCGCTCGACTTCGTCAGCAGCACGGACATCATCGGCGGCAATTCCGGCTCGCCGGTAATCAACCGCAACGCCGAGCTGGTCGGCCTGATCTTCGACGGCAACATCGAATCCTTGGCCGGCGATTTCGCCTATGAGGGCGAGACCAACCGCGCGGTTGCGGTCCACAGCGCGGCGATGATCGAGGCCTTGCGCAAACTGTACAACGCGGCCTCGCTGGCTGATGAACTGCAAGGCACCGCACCGGCCGGCTCGCACTAGCGCCGGGCCGTGCGCGCTTGTTAGACTGAAGATCTAAACACGGTGGGTGTAGCTCAGCTTGGTAGAGCGCCGGATTGTGATTCCGGTGGTCGTGGGTTCGAATCCCACCATCCACCCCAATAAATCAACAGCTTAGAGACTAGTTGAGACGTAAGCGTCCGGCCAGTACCGTCTTGACTTGATCACGCGGCTTGTAGCTTGGCCAAGCGTTCGTAACGGAAGCGGTTCCGAATATGAGCGAGGAAGAAACGCCCGTGGGACTCGGCGGCAAGGAATGCCTGGAACTGATC
>JBBROU010000202.1:0-3965 GCA_038229055.1 Bryobacterales bacterium
ACAGTTCCTCGATCCGAATTTCATAATCGCCAAAATCGGTAACTTGGGGGTGGTCGGCGAAGGTCTTGACCGTGGTATCCGCGACGGATTCGGGGTGCTGCTTTTTCAGGATTGGAAACGCTTTCGCTTTGTCCAGTAGCGTTAGCAGTCGCGCTGGTGTGACGAAGGGCGCTGGCTGGACCGGTTCCGCCCTTTCTTCGAGATTCAGCGCGAGGACAGGTGTGTCGCTCTCGACCAACTCGAAAACAAAGGTGTGCTTGTTCCAACGGATGTTCAGGTTCGTTTTGGCCTTCCCCACCAGCGCTCGTACCGAGAGAAATGAAGAACCCTTTGTGTGCGCCAGTTGGAATTGTCCGGGCGTTTTGCCGTCGGAAGTGACGCCGACGGCATCCATCGCCGCGATTGGTCCCGGAAAACTGATCGTTGTAACCCGATTTGTCGCGACAGGCACGGTGACGACGGCACGATCATCCAGAGTGACACGCTGCACGGATTCGGGCGGGTCGGCGAAAGCGACCGCCGTGGCCATCAACAAGAGGCTAATTGGAGATTTCATATTTGAAGTCGCCGACAGCGGTCGGAAAACGACCGTTGGCAGCCATGTTGGGATTGCGAATGAGACGAAGGCTTAATTTGAAATTAAACGCTTCGGTGAAGGCCTTTTCCTGGAAAATGCCAACGCGAATGACTTGGCCTGAAACGATAACCAACACCTCATTCTCGCGAGTTGCGAGGATGTCGATTTTCGCTATTTCGTGTTTCTGGTGCAGTTGCTTGGCCCGAAATTCGACGGTTTCTCGCGTGCGCTGATCCTGGGCTTTCTGAAGCGCTGGTTTGAGGAACATCTGGCGCAAGATGTCTGGGTGGTCAAAGTCCTTGGGATTACGTTCCAGGAAAGCCATTGCCGCTAGTTCCGCCTGTTGTGCGTGCAAATCCTTGGCCTCCTGAAATTGAAGCAACGGGCTCACGTAATAGGTCTGCGAGGGGTCGATGATGACCACCCGCTCGCGTTGCTTGAACTGCTGGATCAGATGGTATCGGTCGAAGGCGGCAACGACCGTCACGGCCACAGCCACGAAAAACCAGAACCAGGGGAGCCGGTCGCGTTGCGCAAAAAGCTGGGTCGGATCAAAACGTTTGCGGGCAAGCCGGATGGTTGCAGAGCCGTTCCCGGTCGGCGTCTGGCGAGTGTTTACTTCGGCGGTTTCCATAAAAATCAGTAGTAGTTGCCTTTGGACTTGGAGATCAGTTCGCGGACGGCTTTGTCGCCGGTAATGTCATCGCCCGGTCTTCCGCGAGCAGAGCGAGGAGGGAGGCCGGAGCCAGCGATGAGTATTGCACCTGCGCTGCCGTGACCGGCCGCACTGGACAGCGTGCTGAGAGTAGCGGCCACTGCCGCCGCGCCCGCCGTTACTAAGGGCAATCCGGTGGTGGCGGCTGCACCTGCCGCTCCCGCGGTGGTTGCAGCGGTCTGGAAAAAGCTGCTGACTGCACCCGAGATCAACTGGCCTCCAGCAAGTTCGCCCTGGACGATGACTTTCTGGATGACGAGAGGCGCAGCAATCGTACTGAACACGATCCAGAACGCTAGGACCGCAACGCCGAAAGTGGTTTGCAATGAATAAAGGCTGCCCGTTGGGTCAAGGAACTTGAAGGACGGGTCGGTCATGAAATCGAGAATCCCCTGAGTCATAAGCGCGGCGACCGCCCAACCCAGCGGCCAGAGTAGCACGCCCGCCAGGTGCGTCAGGTAACGACCGCCTGTCGAACGCAGTGGCCGGATCGCCATGAAACCGATGAGGAGTGGTGAAAGCGCGTAACCTGAAAAAAGGATGAACTTCTGGATAATGTAGGCCCAGAACAGGAGCAATGAAGCGAACTGGCCCACCAACCAAAGAATGCCAGAAATAAGATGCTCGACGGTGAAGCTGCTCAGATTCCCCAGAATGTCCCACCAGGAGTGACCGCCGCCCGTGTCGCGCTTGACGGCCAGCAATTGATTGTATTGGTCCTGAACGTTGGCCGGGTCAACTCCCAACCCATTCAAGATCGAGCTTTGCAAAAGTGATTGAACCTCGTTGCCCAATTGTGGCAACACCACGAGCAATCCAGTGAGAGCAAGTGTGCCCAACAGGTGGAGAACTGCCGCCTTTCCCGTCACTCCGCGCGATACAAAGGAAACCGTTCCGACGATGAACAACATGAACGTGACGGCGCAGAGGAGTTCGCGGAGATCCGCGCATTTTTGCAGGAACGTCGGGAAGATGCTTTCAAATGAGGCCATACGCCGGGTTGATAAACGTTAACGGGTTGGGAATTGAGTGGGCGCGTTCATTAAACGGAACTTCTGCCCATATTGCTGCACCGCCTCGGTGAACTCGGCGTGCTGCTGTTCCTTTTGGGCTTCAACCTGCCGTTGGGTATCGTTGCGATTGGCGATGTCCTGCACCAAGGCTGAGGCCGAAGCCTGATTGAGTTCGTAATCCGTATTGTTGAGCGCGGAGGAGAGGCCGATGAGAATACCGGTGAGTTTTTGGACCTCGGCATCCGTCGTTGCGGCCTTGAGTTGATCTGTGGTCGCGGCGATTTCCTGTTTCAAGGCGACGCGGCGGGCGGTCGTGTCAGTGGACACGGCCAGGTAATTGTCCGTTGTCTTTTGGACGGCGGCGACGGGCAGATAAGCGGCCTTCTGACGGGTTATGGTCAGGCCGTGCGGAGTGTTGAAGGTGGTGCCAATGCCGTGGAACAAGCCGCCCGCGTCGTAGAGCATGGCTTGGCCGGCGTTGACCGTGCCTTCGAGAGTGGTGAGTGTCTGTCCAAGTTCAGTCTTCCGCAAGTCGTCCGTCAGCGGCTTTACGGTTGAAAGCAGAACCGCTTTCGGGTCGCCGAACAGGTCTTCGTAATGTTTGAACTCGTTGAGTTGGTCGGTGAGCGTTTGAATCTGCTGTAGCTGGTTCTGAACCATCTCGACGTATTTTGCGATGTTCTGCGCCTGCGCCATGATCTGTTGCATGTTGACGGTTGGGTCATAGACGATCCATTGCGCACGTGCGGACTGTTCAACGGCAAGGATGAGTAATGTGAGTGTAATGAGCTTCTTCATAATTCGGCGTTCCCTACTCCTCGATTCGGAGGTATTTGGTGGATGGTTGGAAAATGACCCCGTCAATCCGCTGTTCCGGCAATTGCACCGGATAAAGGCGAACGCTGCCGACCTGGTTGCGTTGGTGTTGCATGGAGACGTAAAGCCAGTATTGCTGTTTAACGGCGTCGCTTTTTCCCTTGTCGTAACCGTTGGCGAAAGCCTTGTCGGCTTGGGTCTTGGCGGCGTAGTGAAGTCCCTCGCTGACGAGCACCCCACCGGCTGCGCCAGCGGCGGTAGCGAGTGGATCGCCGTGGGAAAGTTTGTTTCCGAGATAGGCGCCGCCCGCGCCGAGAGCAACATCACTGATCGGGCGCGTGGCGGCGCATCCCGCGAACAGGCCTGCGGCGAGGGCGAGAAACAGCGTTTTGGCTGCGGATTGTGTGAATATATTTTTCATAAGCGTGAATGAGTCAGAGATTGGGGTTCGGGTTGCGTCCGGCGATGGGAGTGTTCGATGATGCCTTCGACCACGCTCGGACATTGACGAAGCTCGCGGGCGCGACGGTCGAAATGTTCGCCGCTCGAACTGGAGCAATAAAGCATCTCAGGGGATGAAACATTGTGAACTGTGCCGCAAAGATTTCGCGCTGAGTCGGTATGCAGATAGGTGAACGGCGCATACTTCTGGCCGGACTGGTGGTCTGGCAGCGGGTAATTCATGATCGCGTGCTGGGTCACCTCGGGCAATGCGATGTCTTTGCCCATGTCCTCAAGATCGGCGCGGTCGTTTTGCCGCATGATGAAGAACTGGCGACTGTTGCCGAAGACGGCGGAACGGATGCGCGATTGCTTGAACCGCGCATACTGCTGAACAATGGAG
>JBBROU010000203.1:0-3865 GCA_038229055.1 Bryobacterales bacterium
CGTCCCCTACACCGCCATGATCTCTTTTTCTTTACTCTTTGCCGCCGAATCCAGCTTCGCCATCACACTATCCGTCAGCTTTTGAATATCTTCGAGAGCCTTGCGCTCTTCATCCTCGGAGATGTTCTTGTCCTTCATGAGCTTCTTCAAGTGCTCATTGGCATCACGGCGAACATTGCGCACCGCGACACGGTGATCTTCGGCAATCCCGTGCAGACGCTTCACGAAATCGCGGCGGCGCTCTTCAGTCAGCGGCGGGATCGGGAGGCGAATCAACTTGCCGTCGTTGGCAGGGTTCAGGCCCAGGTCGGAGCTGCGGATCGCCTTTTCGATGGCGGAGATCTGCGACTGATCCCACGGCTGCACTGTAATCAGGCTTGGCTCGGGCACATGTAAATTGGCGAGCTGGTTGAGCGGCGTCGGGGTTCCGTAATAATCTACGCGGATATGGTCGAGCACGCTAATGCTTGCGCGCCCCGTTCGGATTCCGGACATATCGTGCTGGAGCGCCTCGACCGCTTTTTCCATGCGGGCCTTCGATTGAGTTTCGATTTCTTTGATGGAAGTCATAAACGCTAGCGGATCACCGTGCCGATGGTCTCGCCCATCGCCATTCGCATTATATTGCCGTCGCGGTTCAAATTGAACACAATAATCGGAAGCTTGTTATCGCGGCACATCGCGATCGAAGTGGCATCCATCACGGCAAGCGACTTGGTGAGCACCTCGGTGTAGCCGATCTCCGGATACATCACGGCATCGGCGTATTTCATGGGATCTTTATCGTAAACGCCATTGACTTTGGTGGCCTTGGCGATCACCTGGGCTTTGATCTCGAGCGCCCGCAGCGTCGCGGCCGTGTCCGTCGAGAAGTACGGGTTTGAAGTGCCGGCGGCGAAGATAACCACCCGTCCTTTTTCCAGATGACGAATCGCACGGCGCCGGATGTAGGGCTCGGCGACCTGGTGCATCTGGATCGCGCTCATAACCCGTGTGTGGACGCCCATGTGCTCGAGGGCATCCTGCAGCGCCAGCGAATTGATCACCGTGGCGAGCATGCCCATGTGGTCGCCCGTCACCCGATCCATGCTCTTGGCGGCCAGCGCGATTCCACGGAAAATGTTGCCGCCACCAACCACTACACCGGTTTGGACACCGGCTTGCGCGATAGCGGCTACTTGCGATGCGAGTGCCACGACCCGCTCGGGATCGATTCCGAAAGATTGCGAGCCGGCCATGGCCTCGCCGCTGAGCTTCAGAAGGATCCTCTGGTATTGTGCCATTCCGCTTCCGCGAGCGCTATTCCGTCACGGCATCGCCCACTTTGAACCGGACGAAGCGCGTGACGGCAATGTTCTCGCCGAGTTTGGCGATTTTGGTCTTGATGAATTGATCGACCGACAGCGTGTTCTCTTTGACGAAGGGCTGCTCGTACAGGCACACTTCCTCGTAGTATTTCCCCATCCGGCCTTCGATGATCTTGTCGACCATCTTCTCGGGTTTGCCTTCGGCCAGCGCCCGCGCCTTCTGGATGTCACGCTCTTTTTCGAGTGTCGCGCCGGTCACTTCTTCCTTCCGGATGAATTGCGGGTCCGCCGCCGCGACGTGCATCGCGAGGTCGTGCACCATCGTGATGAATTCATCAGTGCGAGCCACGAAATCGGATTCGCAGTTGACTTCGATCAAAACTCCCAACTGCCCGCCAGGGTGAATGTATGAGGCGACGAGCCCCTGCTTGGTAACGCGGCTGCTCTTCTTTCCTGCGGATGCGATGCCGCGTTTGCGCAGCACGATTTCGGCTTCCGCCAGATCGCCGTTGGCTTCGGTGAGCGCAGTTTTGCACTCCATCATCGCGGCGCCGGTGCGCTCGCGTAACTGCTTGACTAATTGCGCGGTAATCTCCGCCATGTTATTTTCCTTAAGAATTTCGAGAAATGTAACTTATTTGCCGGCTTCTGTTGCTACCGGCTCATCGACAGGCTCGGCCGTTTCGGAAGCCGGGCCCTTGCGGTCCGCGGGTTCATCTTCCATCAGGCTCTCAGCCATGATTTTGGCCGCGTACTTCTCGTCCACATAAGCCGTGTATTCGGGGACGGCTTCATCCGCGGGAGTTTCGTCGGTGATGATCTTCTCGGCGGTGAAGTCCTGCTCGGTCGCCAGAGCGCGGCCTTCGATCACCGAATCGGCGATCTTGCTGGTGAACAGGCGGATGGCGCGCAGAGCGTCGTCATTGCCGGGAATCACCCAATCGACTTCATCCGGATCGCAGTTGGTATCCACGATCGCCACGACCGAGATGCCCAGGCGCCGCGCTTCCTTCACCGCAATCGCTTCCTTGTTCGAATCGATGACGAAAACCACGTCCGGCAGGCCCGGCATGTCTTTGATGCCCGCCAGGTTCGAATCGAGATGCTTGCGCTCGCGCTCGAGCCGGATCACTTCCTTCTTGGGGCGTGCCGCGTAACCGCCGTCGGTCGCCATCAGCTCGAGTTCCTTGAGGCGCTTGATGGATTTCTGCACCGTGGTCATGTTGGTGAGCAGTCCCCCGAGCCAGCGCTGGTTGACATAGTACATCTGGCAGCGGCCGGCTTCCTCGGCGACAGCTTCCTGAGCCTGGCGCTTGGTGCCGACGAACAGCACGTTCTTTCCCTGGGCCGCCATTTCGCCGACAAAACGCGCCGCGTCTTTGAACAGCTTCAGCGTCTTCTGCAGGTCGATGATGTAGATCCCGTTACGTTCGCCGAAGATGTATTCCTTCATCTTCGGATTCCAGCGCTTGGTCTGGTGCCCGAAGTGAACGCCGGCTTCGAGCAATTCTTTCATTGAGATTGCGGGCAAAATAAACTCCTGTTTGACTGTTTGCGCACGAGACGGCGTAAGCCGGGGCGTGACGGGTGACTACAAATGGCCCTGACTGGCGCGCGCGATCCAAAGCGAGATTTGCGCGCCCCACCCAGGGCTACCAGATAAGATTCTACCGCTTGGAGAACTGGAACCGCTTGCGCGCACCCTTTTGGCCATATTTCTTGCGCTCATGCTGGCGCGCATCGCGCGTCAGGTAACCGAGCTTCTTCAGGGTCGGGCGAAATTCCGCATTGGCCTCAACCAGCGCGCGCGAGATGCCCAGGCGCATTGCGCCGGCCTGTCCCGAGATGCCGCCGCCGTGGGCCAGAATCAGAATGTCGTATTTATCCGCGGTTTCGGTTGCCAGAAGCGCTTGCCGCACGGGCGTGCGGCCGGCTTCGGTGGGAAAGTAATGTTCAAGTGTCCTGCCATTAACGGTGATGGAACCGCTGCCAGGACGAAGGAATACGCGGGCTACGCTGCGCTTGCGGCGGCCCGTTCCGAGATATTGCTGCTGTTTCGCTGCCACTCTTTAAGATACCTTTCTAAAACTATGCGGTCTTTTTCGCCATGGCCATAGCCACCGGCTTCTGTGCAATGTGGGGGTGCTTATCGCCGGCGTAGACGTTGAGCTTCCGGTACATCTGCTTGCCGAGTTTGTTCTTCGGAAGCATGCCCGAAATGGCGTCTTCGATCATGCGCTGCGGCCGCGTCGCGCGAACGCGCCGGGCTCCGATTTCCTTCAATCCGCCGGGATATCCGGTGAAATGGCGATAGATCTTCTGGTCGTCTTTCTTACCCGTCAGCTTCACCTTCTCGGCATTGATAACGATCACATGATCGCCCGTGTCGAGGAACGGCGTATAGGAAGCTTTGTGCTTTCCCATCAGAAGGTTAGCCGCCAGGCTGGCAAGCTTGCCCAGCACGGCTTCGTTGGCGTCCAAGATATGCCATTTGCGTTCAATGGCGGGCTTGGAGGGGAACTGAGTACTCATTTGACACACGTCTCCGATGATCGCTA
>JBBROU010000204.1:0-3791 GCA_038229055.1 Bryobacterales bacterium
CACCGCGCCGCTAACGGGGCGCTGACCTGGCAATCGTCGCTGCCAACCGGGGGCGGCGGTACGGGGTCGGCATTGGGCTCGAGTAATGCCGTGCAAATATCGAAAGGCGGCCGCTGGCTGCTGACCGTGAACGCGGGGGATAACTCAATTTCCGTATTTGAAGTCGGCCAGGGCAGTCCCGAGCTCGTCGGCGTTACTCCATCCGGAGGAACAAAGCCGGAGAGCATCGCTATCTCTGGCGGCGTGGTTTACGTGCTAAACGCGGGCAGCCCAGCGAACGTCACGGGTTTCCGTCTGGTTGGGGGCCAACTCGCGCCCATACCAGGTTCCACGCGGCCGCTAAGCACGGCTTCGCCGGACTCACCACAGATTGGCTTTAGCAATGACGGTGGGCTTCTTCTGGCGACTGAGAAGGCCACGAACCTGATCGATACGTACGTTGTCCAAACGGATGGAACACTGGCGGGTCCAACCCCGCAGCCATCCGCGGGACAGACTCCGTTCGGTTTCTTGTTCGATGGCAACGGCCACCTGCTCGTGACCGACGCGTTTGGAGGCGCGGCTGGCCAAAGCGCGGCTTCCTCGTACAATGTCTCCTCGAACGGATCGCTGCACCTGATTACCGGCCCGGTGAACAACGGCCAGGCAGCCGCTTGCTGGATTGCGGTGACGCGAGACAATCACTATGTCTACGTAACTAACACGGCCACCAATAACGTTTCGGCCTATCTGCTAGACCACGATGGTTCCTTGCAGGTGATTGGTAATGGAATCGCCGCCGCCGCCGGTTCAGGACCCACCGATGTGGATATGAGCCGTGACAGCCGCTTCCTCTATGTCCTTAACGGTAAGGCGGGAACCGTGCAAGGCTACCGCGTT
The DNA here is from genome assembly GCA_038229055.1 of Bryobacterales bacterium. GTDB lineage: Bacteria > Acidobacteriota > Terriglobia > Bryobacterales > Bryobacteraceae > JANYJA01. Next base: position 880 of record JBBROU010000204.1, read on the forward strand.
TATCAAGACGGAAGTCTCAGCGATATCGGTACTTTCGCATCTCTGGGTCTCTCCGCAACCGGCCTCGCGGCGCGTTGACGCTAAAGTAGTAAGTTGCTTTTTCGCATCAAATCCAATCTGGCCATTCCGGCGAGCGTCCTCCTCTCGGCGACGCTCGCCTTTCCCGGTTACGGGGCGGCCCAAAGCCGGTTCTTCGTCGGTGCCCTTGGGGGTATCGATGCCCTTTCCGCGGACGGAAAAACGGTCCTTCGTTCGCCTGCGTTGAGCGCCTCCTCCTACAGGCCGGAGAACGGACCGACCGTTGACATTCTCGCCGGAGCTCATCTCAACGACTATTTAAGCGCTCAGATTGATTATTTGTGGAACCGAAATGACGCGGCACTCACGTCGTTGCAGCCGCCAACTGCCTTTTACCTGCAGGATTTCTCCATCCGGCAATATTCGGCATTGGGAAGCCTGCTGCTCTATTTTCGCCAGCGTTCGAGTTGGGTCCGCCCCTACCTGTCAGTGGGCACAGGCGTGGTCCGCCTCATAGCGACTCCCACTGGGCAGTCCTCGACGAATGGCGTTGCCCCGCCGCGGCACTTCGATTCCGTTTCCGTACCTTTGCATGTCACCGTCGGCATCGACCTTCGCATGTATCACGGGTGGGCTTTTCGTTATTCTTTTGCTGAGACTACGGGCTCCAATCCAATCAGCAAGCAGTTGTCGCCGCCCGGCGACCGCATGCTGGCAAGTTTCCGGAACCTGTTCGGGTTCGTGAAGTCTTTCTAAGAAACTCGTCGCGGCGGCTGACGTTAAAGTTACTTTCGCTGCATGTCTTCCGGAACTCGGGTGCGATCCAGCGGATGGTAATGGACCGTCCACCGCACCGGAATGCTTTCCGGCAGGTAGCACCTTTCGTCGTCGCAAGCCTGATAGCGAAATACCCCGGTAATCGTCAAATCACCGTGCGAATCAAGCAAAGGCGTCACGGCCCGATCGATTCCAATCACCACGTCCCGCTCCAGCCAAAATTCACCCTGGTACACCGGCACGCTCTCCTTGATTGCCTCAAGACGGAGAATCCTGGAATCCGGGTACTTCGCCGGTCCAGGTTTGATGGCGTCCGATGCGTCGATACTCCAATCCACGGGGATGTATCCTTGCACGCCTGGAGCGTAAACATGGACGTGATCCTGCAGCTTCACATCGAGCCTTAGCGTTAAGTGCCGCCCCATTGAGGCCTCACGATCGCTAATACCGGTGCTTATCTGCGCGTGTTTGGCAGTGACGGTGGCCGTGGGCTCAGCCCTCAGCCCAAACTGTTTCATCAAGACCAGCGCTGCGGTATCGCGCTCCTTATAATCGTCTTCGAAGTATTTTGCGGTCACCACGCCGTCGGCATTCAGAACATAGATTCCCGGATAGGGGATGCCGTATGTCGCGGAGCCTTTCTGTGGCTGCGCATTCAGAATGTCGAAGCTTCGGATGATCTTGGAATCCGTATCGGACAGCAAGGGGAACTCGATGTTCTTCCGCTGCGCAAAGTTTTTCAAAACAGCCGGACTGTCGTAGCTGATCGCGGCGAGCCCCAGGCCGGCACCTATTATCCTCCGATAACTTTGTTGCAACTCGACCAGTTGCGCTTTGCAGAAAGGTCACCAGTCCGCCGACCGGAAGAAAACAAGAAGCGATCCTTTTGGTCCCGCGATGGAAGCCAACGTTTGCGAAGTGCCGTTCTGATCGGCAGCCTGGAAGCGGGGGACGCGCAGGCCTACCGCCGGGCCGGTTTTGATGGGCGCGGGGGCTGGCTGACCGAACAATACGCCTTCGAGGCCGGCCAACATAACTAATATTAGTCTGGTTCGCACTATGAATCTATCTTCAATCGCGGACCGCAAAAAGTTACGGTCCGCCTACCGATTTTGAAATCGCACGTAGGGGCAATGGGGCCAGTAGATCGGCGCACGTTCCACGCGCTCTGCCAAAACGCGAGCGTGACAAACCCGGCATGGATTGCGCGTTTCAACACTCGCGCCAAGAGGTGAAATCTGCACCAGCTTCTCGAAAACGCAAAGACCAAACCCATTCGCCCTCGATTGCGATAGCGGCGCAAGGCCAGTGGAATGCGCCTGTTCCTCGACGAGCCGCGAGTAGAGCGTCGCCTTGAATCGCGATGAGGCTGGCATCTCGGCTGCCGACGCTTGCTCCGCCATCTTGCTCATCCAACGGTCGTCCTGGGGAAGGTCAGTCATGGATCCCACCTCTTGCGAAAAGATTCTCGGGCCCGCGCCAGCAGCCTTTCCATCGACTTTTCCGTCCTACCCGTCAGCAACGCCATCTCGCGCGTCGTGCATTTCTCCCAATACCGCCACTGCAACGCAACGCTGTATTCCTCGGGCAGAACGGCTAGAATCATTTGCGTCCGCTCGCGTAAACGCTGCCGGTCCATCTCCTCGTCCCACGAAGGCTCGATTCCGGCGATTCCATCCATTACTTCATTGGGCGCCAACTGCTCCGGCGATTCTCGAAGCCGCTTGCGATAATGCTCCGCCACGCGATGGCGCGCGATGCCGATTAGCCAGTTCGCCAGATCGGATTCGAATCGAAATCGCTCCAAACTTTTCCAGGCCGTAAGGAAAATATCCTGTACCAGATCCTCTACCAGCTCGGTGCGCGGCAGCATCCGGTGCCAGACGTATCCGAAAACCCGGTCGCTGTAGCGTGCCACGAACTCGGCCGTCGCTTTCCGGTCGCCGGCGAGAATCGCGGCGACGAGTCGGCGGTCTTCAGCAGAATCCGACAAACCCGGCGATTCCGGCTTGGGCTGTTTTGCAGTGCTTTCCACGCGCGGTGCTCTGTATCCATAGTCGCGCTGAAGCCGGTTATCCCCCGCCTACAACCGCGATTCCTACGTCACGAGCACTTCA
>JBBROU010000205.1:0-3726 GCA_038229055.1 Bryobacterales bacterium
CGCGTTGATGCTGCGCGTTGCAGGCCCTTCCCAGAAATGGCGGGTGTTCACTAAAGACGAACTCAGGCCGCCTTTCGGACTCCGGGGGCTGGTACCTTTGTATTCCAGGGCGCCTCTTCGAAATCAGAGCCGTCCCAAACACAATCCACGCGGTAGGTTTTGACCTGGGGCCTTGGCAGCGCGTTGCCATTCCGGCAGGCAGAGAGTTCGGCCGTGGAGTAGCTTCGAATCCCGTAATTTACCCAAACGGAAATCGCGGCGGTATTGACGCCATTGCGGGCACCGAACTGTACCCGATCAATATTGCCGAGCTGTGCTCCGGACGAGCACGAAGCGGCCATAGTGTCAAAGATATTGAAGACGATCTTGCCTCTGACCTCAGCGTCGGACAGATCCACCTTGACCAACCCGAACCACTGCTCGCCCTGATGCCCGTCCTCGCGGGCGCACAGAAGCACGTCGCGGTGGTCTCTCCGAGCAACTATGCGGCACCTGTCGGTGATGACTCCGCCCAGATACCGCAGGAGCTTCCACTCTCCAGTGAGCCGCTCAAACACGGCCGTGCCGCCGAATCCGTTCGCATGCGCTTCACACCCGGCAGTGCTGATTAAGAGAGTCTGAGTTCCAGGGGACAGGAAATGCCCTACGGTAGCTCCAGTCGCCACCAAAGGCGCTTGCCTGGAACGGATGACTTCCGGACACACCCTGCAACCAATCGCATTTTCATCTGCAAACGCGCTACCTGGGCATAACTGGTTTAACAGCGGCAGTAAGTCTTTCGACGGCTTCTTAGCGGCCGGAGCAAACCACGCCGCACTCACTTGGACAATCGCAAAGAGAAACAACAGCAGACTTCTCTTCACACATTCAAGCACTCGGCGATTTCCTTCTCCGTAATCGCGCCCTCCCGAATCATCTTCCAGTAAGGTTCGGTAACATCCACCGTGCTGGCGCCCGGACCGGCGCACGTGCCTCCGTCGAGCACCAGATCCACGCTGCCATCCATCGTGCCAAAGACCTCAATGCCGCTGCGACATGTCGGCTTCCCGGAAATGTTCGCGCTGGTCGAAATCAATGGTTGGTTCAGGCAAGCAATCAACGCATTCGCTACTTTGGAAGGCGATTGGCGGACGGCCAGACGTCCGGTGTTTCCCGTCACTTTCAGCGGCACATTGGCGGACGCAGGGATGATAATCGTCAGCGGCCCCGGCCAGAAGCGGCGCGCCAGCAGATAAAAGCGGCTCGAGAGTTCTTTGCCGAGGTCCTCCACCATCACGAGGTCTCCGACGAGCAGCGGCAGCGACCGGTCCGTCTCGCGTCCCTTGGCCTGAAAGACGCGGCTGACTGCCCGCAGATTGAACGGGTCGGCAACTAGCGTGTAGAGCGCGTCGGATGGAATCGCCACCACTTTGCCGCGCCGCACTGCGGCGGCGGCCCGCTCTATCGCTACTTCCGACGGGCTCTCTACGTCAATCTCGATCAGGTCCGTTGCCACTAGACGTAAAGGCTAACATAGTGACTCAACAGAGACCGGCGGGCTAAGACGAGGGCTGCGCGCTAGCCTGCGCCGACTGCGGAAGCGCAACGGTGCGAGGCTCGAAAGAGTACCCGAAGCCGCGTACCGAGTGAATCACCATCGGATTCGCCGGATCGGCTTCAATCTTCTGGCGGAGACGCAGGATATACACGTCCACCGTGCGATCGGTGATCGCGCGGTCCTGGCCCCACACCGCATTCAGCAACTGTTCGCGACTGAAAACCACCCCTGTGCGGCTCATCAGGAATTCCAATAGTCGGAATTCGGTAGCGGTCAATTGCAGAACTTCGCCATGCAGGCGCGCCTGGCAACTGCTGCGATCCAGTTGAATCCCGCCGGATTTCAGCACGCGCACTGGCGCGGCTTGCGACCGGAACTGCAGTTTAATGCGCGCAATCACTTCGCGTACGAAGAAAGGCTTCACGATGTAGTCGTTCGCGCCCAATTCCAGCCCCACAATGCGGTCCGTTTCGGAGGCCCGCGCGGTCAGGAAGATGATCGGCACTTGCGCCAGATCGACGTCGTTGCGCAGGCCTTTGCAGATATCGAGGCCGTCCGAATCCGGCAGCATAATGTCGAGAAGGATCAAGTCGGGCCGGAGGCGGCGGCAGAGTTCCAGCGCGCCCTTTCCGGTTTGCGTGCCCGCAAAGCTGAAGCCTTCTTTTTCCAGGTTGTACTTCAGCAAGGAAAATAAGTCGGAATCGTCTTCGATCAAAAGAATCTTTTTCATGGCGTCTCGCGAGTTCAACCACAGGGTAGCGGCCCGAACGTTAAGAAACGGTTACGAGGCGGTAAACTCTCCGTGAAGATCACTCCCCGGGCTCGAAGCGATAACCGAAGCCGCGAACCGTCACCAAATGCCGTGGCTCGTCGGGCTGCTGTTCGATCTGTTCGCGCAATCGCCGGATGTGCACATCGACCGTGCGCGGCGTCACGAAATGCTGCTCGCCCCAAACCTCGGTGAGAAGTTGGTCGCGCCCGTAGGCGTGGCCGGGGTGCAAGAGAAAAAAATCCAGCAGCCGGTATTCGGTCGAGGTGAGGGTGAGTTCGCGCGGGCCGAGAAACACGCGGTGCGCGCTGCGGTCCAGGCGAAACGGGCCAACCTGCACGCCGGCGACTTCTTCGGAATCCTGCTCGCCGCGGCGCAGGTGAGCCTTGACGCGGGCCATCAACTCGCGCGGACTGAAGGGCTTGGTGATGTAATCGTCGCCGCCGATTTCCAGTCCCAACACGCGATCGACTTCGTCCGAGCGAGCCGTCAGGAAAAGGACCGGGACGCGCGCGAGATCCGGAATTTTACGGATCTTGCGGCAGAGATCGAACCCGTCCGTGTCGGGAAGCATCACGTCCAGAATGATCAGATCCGGCTTCCACTCCTTGAGCAAGTCGAGTGTGTCCGGCGCGCCGTGCAGAACTTTAGCCTGAAAGCCGCTGCGGATCAGATTATATTCAACGAGAGCAGCGAGTTCTGCCTCGTCCTCCACCACGGCGACTTTCTTCGACATTCAATTCCAGTTCACAGTCTAACGGACTTCGGTTCCGGAATAGATCTGCCGCCGCCACTTGTCGCTTAAGCGGACCAGCAGGTACAGCACGGCGAAGAGCAGGACGGCCGCGAGGATGAAGTGCCACGCGTGAGCCTTCAAGAACGCGGTAGAACCAGCGCCGAGTTTTATGCCGAGCCACGCCTCGCCGAAATAACGCAGGACACGCGCCAACAGAATCACGCTCGCAAACCCAGGCAGACTCGTCCGGAGCGCGCCCGCCGAGATAACGAATAGTTTCAGTGGCATCGGAATCGGCATGAGAGCGGGCACGAAGACCGAGATCAGGCCGTATCGCTGGAACCATTCACGGAAACGTTGGGCTCGGCCCGGCGACGCCGATTTCTCGAGGAATCTGCGCCCCCCGCGACGGGCCGTCAGGAACAGGATGATGTTGCCGGCAGTTGACCCGACCACCGCAATGCCCGCGAGCCACCATGCGCGCGAGGGTGTCTGCGCCGAAAGGAAAATCAGCAGCGCATCCAGAGGCCCGGCGACAGGAATACCGACGGAATCGAGGAAGGCGAGCAGGAACAGCCCGAGTGGCCCGAAAGCCACGAGGGTCTGGGTGATCGTGTGAAACAACTAGAATTGTAACCTGCGCCGGACCGTCCTACTGGACCCGCCCGAAAAGTTCAGCCGCCG
>JBBROU010000206.1:0-3689 GCA_038229055.1 Bryobacterales bacterium
GATATCCGCCAGGCTCGCGTAGGCTTCGTGCCGGACCGTCTCGGTGCGGGCAAAGACCGGATACCGCGCCTCCGCCTCGCGCGCCTGCTCCTGGACGCGCTTGATAGCATCCTCGGCCTGCTTGCTGAAGCTTTGGGCGTTAAAGAACGCCGCCGCTCCCTGTGCCACGGCAAACAGCCCCGCCGCGAGGATGAGCATTTGCAGCGACCAGCGAAGCTCGTCCAGACGGACTTTGAGATCCTGCGAATTCAGGTCAACGCCCCCGACCTGACTCTGCGTAATGGTGGACATCACCCAGAACGCGCTAAAGCTAATGACCAGCACCGCCGCAATGAACCCGACCGGAAGCATCCAGTTATATCGCCGCATAGGTGGATCATATCCCCGAAGCGGCGGGATTCAATCCAAGAGCGAGCGACCTTCAGATTGCAGAGAATCGCGAACTGCAAGGAAATCGGCAGCGTTGATGGCCAGAACCGAAACTGTAGCGCGCCCGATCGCACTCGTTCCAATGAGCTCGGTCCCGTGCCATGCGCCGGTTGCAACGCAGATAGGCCAGTGCCAGATTATCCAATTCCGTAAGGCCACCGTGCTGGCGCGGGGTGATGTGATCCACGTGAAAAGTGAGCGGAAAGAGCTTCGCGGGAAGATGACAATACTCGCAACGATCGGCCGCTCGCTGCCATACCTCTCGAACTAAAGTTGCATTCACGAATGAGGATGGGAGGCCGCTTGGCGGTCAAGCACAATGCGGGCTTTCGCGATATGTAGATAGCTATCGAACTCTCTGGCGTCGTCTTCGCTTAAGGTTCCCGCTTGCGACCGGTCAGCCAATTCCTGCACGCGAGATTGATCCTTCTCATCGAACTGCAAAGCCAGCAGATATCTCGCCGCTTCGGGAGTCAGTTCGCCCGGCTGCGATTCGATCAGCCGCGCCCAGATCGCCGCTTCGCCTCCTGGCGTAATTGGGTGTGCAATCACAATGACTCTCTCTTCTTGCTGTAAGCCAACTGCGCGTAAGCTACCCAATCCCGCCGCCGCTCCACATCGATCACCAAAAATCATCTCGCCCAACTGTTCTTCAAGTCGTGCGACTTCCGCCTCATCGGTCGAAAGGCGAAATCGCTCAGCCAGTGCAAGAAACTTCTGCTGCGTTATTCTTTCCATAGAACCCTGTCCCAGGCTCATGCGGCATCCTGCACCGTAATTTATTTTCCCAGAATCGCGCACTCGGAGCTTACCAGCTTACCCAACCGGAACCTCAACCTGCGTCACAAAGACTTCGCCGTGGAACCGACGCGTCGCTCGCGATGTCGAGTTCCGGACAGAGCGAAACGTATCCGCCATCTTCGCGTTCGATAATCGCGGTCAAGCGCTGCGGCCTCATCATGATGCAAGTTTAGATGAGATCGACCGCGAACGAGTCGGTACCGCGCCTCCACCCTTCACGCCGCATCCGGCACTTCCACGGTCATTTGTTTCCCCAGAACCGCCAGCGCCGCCTGAATCTTTTCCGCTTTCGTGGCATGCTGTGGATCGAGCATCCGCCGAACCACCCTCTCATGCACTCCAAGCGCGCGCCCCAACTCCGAGTTATTCACCTTTTGATCGCGCATCGCCAGATACAGCGCCAGCTTCGGCGCAAGCCAAAGCGGAACCGGTACCAGAGACTGGTTTCGCTTGGGAGCCGAAGGCACCGGAATCTCCTCACGACGGGATAGCCGGATGGAAAGGTCGGACCCGAGGGCATCCATCGCCTCTTGAAATGCCTCACGTTTATCTTTGCCATCGGTCGAAACACGCGGAAGATCGATAAACTCAACCAGAACCCGCCCGTCGACGCCAGCCGTCAACTTCGCCGGATATGCAAAAGCGAACATAGAACTCTCCTCTATAGATCCTGCGGATCGACTTTCAGATCTCGACACATCTTCCATCGAATCCTATGCCGTCGGTACTCTCGTCGATTCCGATTGGAAGCTGCGCCTACTCACCCGCATCGAGAACGCCTCGACGCGATTACCCTCGCAATCGAGCTCGCCCAACTCGGCCCTGACCCCGACCCCCACCTCGTCTTCATGCTCCAGTCCCTCAAAGGAACCCTAGAAAACTGCCGCCGCGCGCGCCGCCAGGGAGGCCGAGCCCGTCAACGTCGACGATCTCGATAACGCCAACCTCCTCGACATCCTACGCTTGAAATCCGCGCATTTTCCTGATGCGAATCTCCTACGTTGCGCGAGATTCTTTGACCTTTTCCACCGCCGCTTCCACCTCGGCCCTGTACCGCCCCAGCAACTCCTCGCTCGTCGCCTCAAAGCGCAGCACCAGAATCGGCTGCGTATTCGATGCCCGCACCAATCCCCATCCATGCGGAAAGTTGATGCGCGCGCCATCCACGTCCAGCACCTCGTATCTCTCGCGGAAGTGCGCCAGCACGGCGCTCACCACCGGAAATTTCTCGTCGTCCGGACAGTCCACGCGAATCTCGGGGGTCGTCACGGTCTTCGGCAAGTCGGCCAGTTGGGCGGACAGCGGGCGGCCCGATTTGGCAACAATATCCAGCAGCCGCAACGCCGCGTACAGCGCATCGTCGAACCCGTAATAGCCGTCCGCGAAAAACATGTGGCCGCTCATCTCACCGGCCAACTCGGCGTGCGTCTCCTTCATCTTGGCCTTGATGAGCGAATGCCCCGTCTTCCACATAATCCCGCTACCGCCGTTGCGCCTAATGTCGTCATAGAGCAATTGCGAGCACTTCACCTCGCCAATCACCGTCGCCCCCGGCTTGCGCGCCAGAATTTCGCGCGAATAAACGATCATCAACTGGTCGCCGTAGATCACCGTGCCTTCGTCGTCCACCGCGCCGATGCGGTCCGCGTCGCCGTCGAAGGCGATCCCCAGTTCCGCGCCCGTCTCCAAAACTTTCGCGACGAGTTGATCCAGATTCTTCGGCACCGTCGGGTCCGGATGATGATTCGGAAACCGCCCGTCCATCTCGAAAAACATCTCGGTCGCGTCCACGTTCAATTTTTGAAGGATGCGAGAGAACGCCGGCCCGCCCGTCCCGTTGCCCGCGTCCACGACCACCTTCACTTTGCGCGCGAAGTTGAATTTCGACGCGATCTCGTCTACATAAGGAGTAATCACGTCAGCGGTGGTCTCGGTCCCGACGCCGGATTCGAAATCTCTCGTTTCGATCATCCGCCGCACTTTCTGGATATCCTCGCCGTGGATTGTCGTCTTCCCCGCCACCACCTTGAATCCGTTGTATTCCGCCGGATTGTGGCTGCCGGTGATCATTACGCCGCCCGCCGTTTTGAAATGGAACACCGAGTAATAAAGGAGAGGCGTCGGGACTACCCCGATGTCCGTCACGTCGCAGCCGCTCGCCTTCAACCCCGTAATCAGCGCATCGCGCAGCCGCTGGGAGCTTAAACGGCAGTCGCGCGCCAGCGTAATGTTCTTGCCTTGGGTGCGGCCGAGGAAGGTTCCCAGCGCGCGGCCCAGTTCCGTAACTCCATCGCTCAGCAGTTCTTCATCCGCAATGCCGCGGATGTCATATTCCCGAAAAATGTTCGATTTCAACATGAACTAGATAGAATAACTTGTTAGTGTCTCGCGTCTTCACTACCATCAGCGGTGTCCCCGTCGACCCCGTCTACGGCCCGGAAGACTTCCCCGCCCCGCCC
>JBBROU010000207.1:0-3661 GCA_038229055.1 Bryobacterales bacterium
AAGCACAACCTGCAGGTTGGCGTCGAAATTTATAAGAACCGCGTTAACGAACTGCAAAACTTCTTCACCGGCGGCAGTATGAACTTCACCGGCGGCTTCAGCGGCAATGCCGCGGCGGATTTCATGCTGGGTAAGTTTAACGACTATCGCCAGATTTCACCGGTGGTGCAACGGATTCGTCAGACGCTCCCGAGCGTCTACGTTCAGGAAGACTACCGCATCAAGCGAAACTTCACCATCAACGTCGGCTTGCGTTGGGATCCGTTCCGCGCATGGGTTTCTGAAGATAGCCAGTTCAGCCGGTTCGATCCGGGCAAACAATCGAAGATGTTCCCGAACGCGCCAGCCGGCCTACTCTATCCCGGTGACCAGGGTCTGCCGCCGGGGATCGTCAGCCAGCGCTACGGACAAGTAGCGCCTCGCGTCGGCTTTGCGTGGGATGTTTTTGGCACGGGCAAAACTTCCATCCGGTCGGGGTACGGCCTCTACTACGTGCCCATCACACAAGGCATTTCTTTCAATCGTTTCACCTTGATCCTTCCCTTCACGCTCGATTTGATCGTCACTGGCGGAGATGCCGAGAACATCTTCGGCCGCGCGCCTTTCAATGGCAAGAACCCATATCCCGTGCCGGACCGCACGGACGTGCAGGGTCTCCGCAATCTGGTCTTTACGCCCACTGCGGGCCATACCAGCTTCTCTCTTCCTTTCAAGACGCAAACCGACCGGCAGTGGAATTTCTCCATCCAACAAGCGATCGGGAAAGAATCTGTGCTGGAGGTCAACTACGTAGGTTCTTCCTCGTCGCACCTGTTCACTTCGGATGAGGCGAATCCCGCGGTCTATATTCCTGGGGTGGACGCGGCGGGCCGGCCGCTTTCCACGGTATCGAATATTCAGCAACGGCGGCTCTATCCTCAATTCGGCCAGATTAATGATACGAAGAATGCGCTAAGCGCCAACTACAACTCGCTGCAAGCTAGCTTTAACCGCCGTTTCTATCGCGGATTTTCGGTACTCAGTTCATATGCCTGGAGCAGGAGCCTGGGCGTCGTCGGGTCTTCGGGTGCCGGGAGCAATGGCCAACGCGATCCTTTCCGGAAGCAGCTCGATTATGGTCCCCAAAGTAGCGACATCAGCCACAACTGGGTCACATCGTTCATTTGGGATCTGCCGTTAGCCTCGAAAACGTCACCGCGATTTCAGCGTCTGCTGCTGCGCGGATGGCAGTTAAACGGGATCAATACGCTACGCACCGGCTTCCCGTTTACCATCCGCTCTGGCGTGGATAACGCTCTCTCTGGAGTGGGCGGCAACACGGCGGATCAGATCGGCGACCGTACGCTTTCCGAAGGCCGCAGCAAAGGCCAGGCAATCCAGCAATGGTTCAACACCGCTGCCTTCGTTCCGAATAAAATCGGAACAGTAGGCAATGTTGGTATCAACTCGGTGCGCGGGCCGGGGTTCTGGAATGTGGATACCGGCGCAAGCCGCAACTTCCTATTTACGGAGACGAAGCGCGTAGAGTTTCGCGCCTCGTTTTTTAATTTGTTCAACCACGGCAACCTCGGTTTACCCAACTCCACGCAGTCGTCACCCACCTTCGGCCGAATTACGGGTATGGCGAATGACGCGCGCGTCGTCGAACTCGGGCTTAAGTTTGCATTCTGAAAAGCTACTTCGGGCGGTGCTGATTTTATTTCTCCTCGGGACTGCGATAGGGGCGGTCCCGCAGGGGGATTTTCAAACCCGCTTCGCTCAGGCGCAGTCGTATCAAAGGGCGGACGACGATTTGAAGGCGCTCAGCGTGCTGGAGGGCCCTGAACCTCCCCCGCCGCTGCGCGATCCCTGGAAATTAACGCAGGCCTTCAGCCTGTTCCGGCTCGACCGTTTGGACCGGGCGGAGAAGGTGTTCCGGGAACTGCTCAGTAATCCCGATCTGCGCGCCCCCGCCAATTTCTTCGTGGCCAACTGCATTTTCGCCCGCGGCCGATATGCCGATGCGCTGCCATATTACGAAGCCGCCGTCAAGGCAGGCCATGTTCCCGGCAACCCTGCCCTGAACGCCTATTACTACAACCAAGGCCTTGCCTTTTTTCAGCTGCATCGCTACCGTGAGGCAGCGGGAGCGTTCCGAAACTCAACCGACCTTTACGCGCAAGACCCCTTGCCGTGGCTGTTCCTCGGTCGTTCGCAGGCCGAACTCGGCGACTTCGAGAAGGCAATCGAAGCATACGAATTCGCCGTCCGCGTGCGCCCGGATTTTCGTCTAGCTTACTACCAACTGGCGCGTCTCCACGCCGAGTATGGCGACAAGCCGCGCTCCGAGGAACTCTTCGCCAAGGTAAAAGAGTTGCGAGAGCAGGAACTCGACGAGGAGCAGGTACTGGCTCGCCGTTTAAAAGTAAGCGGCCGATGAATCGCAATGTTTTCGCGTTGCTCGCGATCATCGCGGTTCTGTTGCACGGTCAAGGAGTGGTGTCCCGTCAAGCGGAAACGCGATCCTCTCCTCTGGCCCGCACCACGCTCCCTGCACCTAAAGTCTGGTTTGAGGATATTGGCGCCAGCGCGGGCCTGACGTTTCGCCACAGTTCCGGTGACCCTGTGAATAAGACGTACCTCATCGAATCGACCGGTGGCGGCGTTGCTATGTTCGATTTCGACAACGACGGCCTGCCCGATATCTTTCTCGTGAACGGCGCGAAGTGGCACTACGCGAAAGGGGAATCGCCCCCGACCAGCAGGCTGTTTCGCAATCTCGGCAACCTCCGCTTCGAGGACGTTACCGGAAAGGCCGGATTGACGCACGCGGGCTGGGGCCAGGGCGTCTGCATCGCGGACTACGACAACGATGGCTTCGACGACATGTTCGTCACTTATTGGGGGCAGAACGTTCTCTATCACAATGAGGGCAACGGGACCTTTCGCGACGTCACCGCCGCAGCTGGCCTCCTGGAAAAGACGACCCGCTGGGGCACCGGCTGCGCCTTTATCGACTATGACCGCGATGGCCATCTCGACCTTGTCGTCGCCAATTACGCTCGCTTCGATCCCGCTGAGACCCCGAAGCCCGGCGCGAACCCGCTGTGCATGCACAAAGGGTTACCTGTTATGTGTGGCCCGCGCGGCCTGTTGGGTGGGACCAACGCGCTCTATCACAACATCGGTGGCGGGAAATTCACCGACGTGTCGCAATCGAGCGGTTTCTCTAAAACCGCCAATCATTTTGCCTTCTCTGTGGTAACAGGCGACTTCGATAACGACGGCTGGCCCGATATCTACATCGCCTGCGATTCCACGCCGAGCATTCTTTTCAGGAACAACCGCGACGGTACATTCTCCGACGTGGGCGTCTCCTCCGGCACTGCATTCAATCAGGACGGGCAGGAGCAAGCGGGCATGGGAGCCGCCGCGGGCGATTTCAACCACGACGGGCTGATCGACCTCGTCAAAACCAACTTTGCAGGCGACGTGCCCACGCTGTATCAGAACAAGGGCCGCCTTTTTTTTACTGACGTGACTCAGGAGGCGGGACTGGCCGTGCAGAACCGCTTCCTGGGCTGGGGCGTGGGTTTCATTGATGTGGACCACGATGGTTGGAAAGACATACTCATGGTGAATGGTCACATCTATCCATCGATCGACAGCCTCCGGTCGAACA
>JBBROU010000208.1:0-3611 GCA_038229055.1 Bryobacterales bacterium
CGGGCGTTGAAGCCCAGTACAGCCGATTCGAGTGCGCTCTACATTTCCAGTCTGACGCCTAATTCACTATGACGCAGGCCGGAACTCACTGGCAAGAGAAAAGTGGGGTGGGGCGGCGGCGGTGAGCTTTCCGCGAATTCGTTGCATTTCAACGGGAGTAACCGACACGCGACCGGAGCCCGTTGCCCCAACGCCCTCGGCGTGATAACTTTGCTGCTTGCCACAGACACCGACAAAACCCAAGGCGTATGACGTCGTAATCGTTGGCTCGGGGGCGGGTGGGGGCATCGCGGCCCACGTGTTGGCCCAAGCCGGCGCGAAAATCTGCATGCTCGAAGCCGGCGATTGGTTCGACTGCACCAAGCAGTCGAAGATGCTCGCTTGGCCCTACTCAGCGCCGCATCGCGGAGCCTCCACCAAAGAGAAGCCATTCGGCTATTTCGATGCTACCCCCCTAGGCGGCTGGCAAATCCCCGGCGAGCCCTACACTTCGGCGCCCGGTTCCGACTTTCGGTGGTGGCGTGGCCGCATGCTCGGAGGACGCACGAATCATTATGGCCGCATCTCGCTGCGCATGGGCCCTTACGATTTCAAGCCCTACAGCCGCGATGGAAAGGGCTTCGACTGGCCCATCTCCTATGACGATCTCGCGCCTTACTACGACAAGGCCGAAGAGCTGATCGGCGTCTTCGGCACGCAGGAAGGTCTCGAAAATACGCCCGATGGAAAATTCCAGCCCGCACCGGCGCCGCGCGCATATGAGCGGCTGATCAAGCGCGCCAGCGACGAGCTGAAAATCCCGTGTATCCCCTCGCGCCTCGCCATTCTTACGCGTCCGTTGAACGGTCGCGCGGCCTGCCACTACTGCGCGCAATGCGGCCGCTCCTGCTCGGTCAACGCCAACTTCAATTCCCCCGGCGTCCACATCTTCCCCGCTATGAAGACGGGCAACCTCGAAGTTCGCACGGGAGCCATGGTGCGCGAGGTGCTGGTCGGCGCTGACGGCCTGGCCAGCGGGGTGTCTTACGTCGATACCAAAACCCGGCGCGAAGTCACCGTGCGCGCCAAGATCGTCGTGCTCGCGGCGAGCTGCTGCGAAACCGCGCGCATCATGCTGAACTCCAAGAGCAGCGCGTTCCCCGACGGCATCGCCAACTCCACCGGCCTCGTCGGCAAGTACATTATGGACACCGTCGGATCGTCGGTCAGCGGTTACCTCCCGGTGTTGCAGGATCTTCCGCCGTTCAACGAGGACGGCGTCGGCGGCATGCACATGTACATGCCGTGGTGGCTTTACAAAGATCAGAAAGCGGAGAAGATGCCGTTCGCGCGCGGCTACCATATCGAGATTGGCGGCGGCCGCGGCATGCCCGAAGCCGGCATTCTCGGGGGGTCCCATAACATCCTCGGCGGCGGTTATGGCGTGGATCTTAAACGAAACCTCCGGAAGATTTATGGGTGCGACGTTTACTTCGCGGGCCGCGGCGAGATGATCCCCAACGCCGACAGTTACTGCGAGATCGATCCGCAAATGGTCGATCAGTGGGGCATTCCAGTCCTGCGTTTCCACTTTAAGTGGAGTCAGGACGAAATTCTGCAAGCCAAACATATGCAGGAAACGTTCCAGGCGATTATCGAAGCGGCGGGCGGCAAGGTAACCGACAAAGCGGGTGCGGAAGACAACTGGGGCATTGCGCGCGGCGGCGAAATCATCCACGAAGTCGGCGCGACGAAGATGGGCGACAACTCCAAAACTTCCGTGCTCAATCAGCACTGTCAGGCGTGGGATTGCAAGAACCTGTTCATCACCGATGCCGCGCCGTTCGTCAGCAATGCGGACAAGAACCCGACGCTGACCATTACGGCGCTGGGCTGGCGCACGTCCGATTACATCGTGGAAGAAGTGAAAAAGTTGAACGTGAAAGTCTAGAGAAACAATTATGCCGACTCGCCGCGATCTCTTTCACATTATTGGCAGCGTGCCAGCGCTCGCGCTAGCGCAGGGAACGGACCGCCATCCCGACATCCACGACAACAATCAGACCAACGAAGCCCTCGCTCCCGTGGGCCCGTATCCGCACAAGGTGTTCACCGATTCGCAGTGGCACACGGTTCGCATCTTGTGCGACCTGATCATTCCCGCGGATGAGCGCAGCGGCAGCGCGACGCAGGCCGGCGTGCCTGAGTTCATCGACGACTGGTTGCGCTTCCGCGTGGATCAGGACGGTAACGACAATCTGAAGGCGCAGATCTTAGGCGGCCTGATGTGGCTGGACCACGAATCGACAGCGCAGAATCAGAAACCGTTCGCCGATGCGTCATTGGCGCAACAGAAAGCGCTGCTGGACCGGATTGCATGGCCCGCGAAGGCGTCCGCGGCGGACCATCCCGGCGTTGAATTTTTCAATCGTTTCCGCGATTTGACGGTGAGCGGATTCTTCTCCAGCAAGATGGGCGTTAAGGATTTGCCGTATTTGGGTAACCGCGCTATCGCCGAATGGACCGGCTGCGATGCGAAGATCTGGGCCATTATCGAGGGGCGTCTTCGGACCGGGTACAGTGGCGTCGGCGGTGACGTTAAAGCAGCGGTGGCGCCGGCCTAAGGGCAAATCGCCGGGATAGGCTGAGGCGCGAGGCAAGAGGCATCGTTGCGAGCCGGAACGGCAGGGGTTACCGGAAAATCATTCTCCCTGAAATGCGTCACGGTGATGCCGTGCGTCCCCATGTATCCTCCGCCGGGGCTCCATTCGGAAAGCTGGGGAGGAACGTTCCCCGTCGAACAATAAAAAGAAGAATTCGGCGCAATATTCCGGACCGAAATCATAGATAAATTCCCGTGCCAATTCGGCACTTGACTCAGGTCGACGTAGGTATATGGCAGGCGGGTGACATTCACCGGGGGCGCAAGCCCTGGCGTCACATTCACCACCAATGTTATGTTCCCGGCCAAGTCTGTGTTGAAACTCTTGTCGGACAGGGATAGCAGCGTGGTCTGATTGTCATCGAAGGATAAGCTGAAATAGCGTAGTTGCTCGTTCCCGGTTCGCATACAACCGGAGCAAGGAGTGGCCGGGGTCGTCGGCGCCTTGAACTGGACCTGAAAGAACTGGTTCGAGGTGACAGCCTGTTGTATTTCGGTCGTGGAGAAAGGCCAGCCCACATACGCGGCTCCGAAAGCGTTGGGGTCGGGAATATATTGACCGTTCCGCCGCCCCGTGGAAATGCTCGCCGGATCGATATTGGGAGTGAAGCAATATTGTGGATTCGATCCGTAATAGTAATGCGCGTTGACCTGGGCCTGATCGCGATTTGGATTAGTTTTCGCCTGTGGAACCAGAATTCCGAGTGAAAGCGCCTGGGCCGAAGGGATGGCGCAACCCGTGGCTGTGCTCCGCACAATAATAGCGTCCTGCTTGATGGTGCCGTTGTTCACGTAGCGGCGAATCATAAGCGATCCCCCGGTGTTCGGTCCCGTTTTGTGGCCAACGAAAGTGGGGCCGCTTTGATGAATCGATCTGACATCCAGAACGTTGAGAGTCTCATTGCCGATGCCGCAACCCGGACTTGGCGTAGCTGTCATGTCGCCGAAGAGCACGTTGACGGCGAAAAGC
>JBBROU010000209.1:0-3594 GCA_038229055.1 Bryobacterales bacterium
GTCGCGAATCTTGACCTTCGGGTTGTTCTTCGCCAGCGTCTTGGTGATGGCGGCAGTCAGCGTGGTCTTGCCATGATCGATATGGCCGATCGTCCCGACGTTGACGTGCGGCTTGCTGCGGTCGAATTTTTCCTTTGCCATTGTCTTGAATCTCCTTGAACTACCTGGTTACTTTGCCCTGTACACGGCTGACGATCTCTTCCGCGATATTGCGGGGAACCTCGTCATACCGGTTGAAATGCATGGTGAAGCTGCCGCGGCCCTGCGTGCGGGAACGCAATTCCGTCGCATATCCGAACATCTCGGAAAGCGGCACGCTGGCCTTGATGATCTGCGTGGTGCCGCGAACCTCGGTGCCTTCGAGGCGTCCGCGCCGCGAAACCAAGTCGCCGTTCACCGGACCCATATACTCCTCGGGAACCACAACTTCGACGGCCATGATCGGCTCGAGCAGAATCGGCTTAGCCTTGCGCACGGCGTCCTTGATGGCATGCGAGCCCGCGAGCTTAAACGCCAACTCCGACGAATCGACATCGTGATAGTCACCGTCGTAAAGGCTGACCTTGACATCCGACATCGGGAAGCCCGCCAGAATTCCGCCTTCGAGCGCTTCCTTGATACCGGCTTCGATCGGGTTGATAAATTCTTTCGGGATCGAGCCGCCAAAGATGTCGTTGGTGAATTCGAACCCGCCGCCCTCGGGCAGCGGCTCGACATTGATCTTAACTTTCGCGTACTGGCCGCGGCCGCCGGTCTGTTTCTTATGGGTGTACTCGGCGCTCGACTTGCCGCGGATCGTCTCGCGATAAGCCACCTGCGGCTTACCGACGTTGGCCGCAACGCCGAACTCGCGCATCATGCGGTCCACAATAATTTCGAGATGCAACTCGCCCATCCCGGAAAGAATGGTCTGCCCGGTTTCGGGATCAGTGGCGACGTGGAAGGTGGGATCTTCCTGTGCCAGCTTCTGGATCGCCATCCCTAACTTTTCTTGATCGGCTTTCGTTTTGGGCTCGACGGCGAGCTGAATGACCGGGGTCGGGAAGACGATGGATTCGAGGAACACCGGCGATTTCTCGTCGCAGATGGTGTCGCCCGTGGAAACCGTCTTCAAGCCCACAGCGGCGGCGATGTCGCCGGCCATGATTTCCTGAATCTCTTCGCGCTTGTTGGCGTGCATGCGCAGCAGACGGCCGACGCGCTCCTTGCGGCCCTTGGCGACATTGAAGATCGATTCGCCCGCCGCCATGTGTCCCGAATACACGCGGAAAAATGCCAACTGACCCACGTAGGGGTCGGTCATGATCTTGAAGACCAGCGCCGAAAACGGCTCGGAGTCCGATGCGTGACGCTCGACAATCTTCTCGTGATCGTCGATGTCGTGTCCCTGGATGGCCGGAATGTCAAGCGGCGAGGGAAGATAATCGACCACCGCGTCGAGCATGGTCTGAACGCCTTTGTTCTTGAAGGCCGTGCCGCAGATCACCGGGAAAATTTTCAGCGCGATCGTCGCCTTGCGGATGCCGGCTTTGATTTCCCCCGAAGTGAGCGCTTCGCCTTCCACGAACTTGGAGAACAGCGCGTCATCGTGCTCGGACACGGCTTCGATCATCTGCTCGCGGTAAGATTTCGCCTTGTCGAGAAGATCGGCCGGGATATCGACCACGTCGTATTGAGCGCCCAGCGTCTCATCGTGCCAGACGACGGCTTTCATTTCCACCAGATCGATAATGCCCTTGAACTGATCTTCGGCGCCGATCGGGATCTGAATCGCCACCGGACGGCACTTCAAGCGGTCGACAATGGTATCGACGGAGTGATAGAAGTCCGCGCCGACGCGGTCCATTTTGTTGATAAAGCAGATGCGCGGAACCTGATACTTATCCGCCTGCCGCCAGACCGTTTCGGACTGCGGCTGAACGCCGGCGACGGCGTCAAACACGGCCACAGCGCCGTCAAGGACGCGGAGGCTGCGCTCAACTTCGGCCGTGAAATCTACGTGGCCGGGAGTATCGATGATATTGATCTGGATGCCGTTCCACTCGCAAGTGGTCGCAGCGGAGGTGATGGTGATGCCGCGCTCCTGCTCTTGCTCCATCCAATCCATGGTGGCGGTGCCTTCGTGCACCTCGCCGATCTTGTGCGTACGACCCGTGTAAAAAAGGATGCGCTCGGTAGTGGTGGTCTTGCCGGCATCAATGTGCGCGGCAATCCCGATGTTTCTCATCCTCTCGAGTGGTATGGTGCGTGGCATGGTCTAACCTTTAAATATTTCCCTTGTTCGGTCCTGTCTTGCTTCGACTACCAGCGATAGTGCGCGAAAGCCTTATTGGCTTCGGCCATGCGATGGACGTCGTCCCGTTTCTTAATCGCTCCGCCGCGCATGTTGGCTGCGTCGTTCAACTCGTTAGCCAACTTCTCCGGCATGCCCTTTTCGGCCCGGCCGCGCGCGTTGATCAGAATCCAGCGGATCGCGAGACTGGTGCGCCGCGTCTGCGGCACTTCGATGGGCACCTGATAATTGGCTCCGCCCACGCGCCGCGTCTTCACTTCGAGCAGCGGCTTGGTGTTCTCCACGGCCTTCTTGAACAGCTTGATAGGGTCGTCGCCGGAGCGCTCGCGCAGCTTCTCCATGGAGTCATAGAAAATCTTCTGCGCCGTATTCTTCTTGCCGTCCCACATCATCGAGCAGATGAACTTCTCGACCATGGTCGAGCCGTACACCGGATCGGGCAGAACTTCACGATTTTCAACGCGTCTTCTTCGTGGCATATGGTTCCCTTACGACTTGGGCCGCTTGGCGCCGTACTTGGAGCGGCTCTGTTTCCGGTTGGCGACGCCAGCCGTATCGAGCGCGCCGCGCACCACGTGATAGCGGACACCGGGCAAATCCTTAACGCGACCTCCGCGGATCAGCACGATGGAGTGCTCCTGCAGATTGTGCCCCACGCCGGGAATGTAGGTCGTAACCTCGATTCCGTTGGTCAGCCGAACGCGCGCCACCTTGCGGAGGGCCGAATTCGGCTTCTTGGGAGTAGACGTATATACGCGCGTACACACGCCGCGCTTCTGCGGACAGCTTTGCAGAGCGGGGCTCGCGGTCTTCCAGCGCGGCGGTTTGCGACCGTGGCGCACGAGCTGATTAAATGTTGGCACGAATGTTCCCTTACAGAATTTCGAAATTCAAAAAACCTGAATTGACCCTTGCGAGCTCAAAAAAGCAGGTTAAACGCAAAAAGCTGAACCGATAAAGCAGTGATTACCGCGAGGACTTCGGACTAGCCCATGCTTCAGACAGCGTTAAATCCGCCTGAAACCTCGGGGCCGACCCCCGGCCGGATCTCCAAAAACCGATGAAGATGGTAGCGCAGGAGCAGAAGAACTAACTCGCCAAACCTTTCAAGATTACCCTGAAGGCGACTTTTGTGTCAATAGCGAGTCTTATCCAATGCAAGATGAGCCTGAAGCAGGAGTTCGTTTCCAACACAAGATGAGCCTGAAGGGATGGGGAATAGGCATGCTGGAGATTGATTGTCAGGGTGCAAGATCGAGAGCGATTGAGCCTGGAACAGATTCGGGCGTTTGTGGCGGCGA
>JBBROU010000210.1:0-3361 GCA_038229055.1 Bryobacterales bacterium
GCGACATCGGCTCGGGCCAGATCACTATTGTCGTTACTGCGGGAAACGCATCGAGCAAACCGTTTTTATTTACATTGCCATGAGATTGATTGGGTCGGTCTTTTGCTTGATCGGTGCAGTGTCCGCGCAGATCCCCGCCTCGAATATAGTAGTCGGCGCGGGACACGCACTGCCTGCTCCGGTCAAGGTAGCGCCGGGAGAGGTTCTGACTTTTTTTGTCCAGGGAGCCGGCAGCAAACTCACTCAAGCCGTGCGAGTGCCGCCGGGAGCAGACCTTCCTACATCGCTGGCAGGCATTTCGGTTAACCTCGACGGTCATGCCGTTCCGATAATTGAGGTCCGCCCGGTCTCTACTTGTCCGGGCAACTCTCCCCAGTCGCTTTTTCCGCAGCCGCCATGCAGCGGCGGAACTCTGGCTGCCATCACGGTCCAAATGCCATACGGCTTTCTCGGTTATTGCGGCTCGCAATGCGGACTCGGTCCCACTTATACGTTGGCGCCCATGGCGTTATGGGTGTCTGAGAATGGGTTTGCCGGCGCTATGATCGAGCTCACGTCATTTTACAGTCAGGTCCATATCCTGACCGGGTGTGACACAGTACTTGCGAACCCGGCAAGCCGCTTCAACCCGTCGGGATTACCGTGTTTTCCCCTGGTAACTCATGCCGATGGATCGCTTGTCTCCGGACAAAGCCCAGCTAAGCCAGGCGAGGAAATCGTTGCTTACGCGACTGGTCTCGGCGCGACGGACCCGGCCGTGGCTGCCGGCAAAATTGTATCGAGCTCAGCGCCTACGAAGAATTCATTTCTGCTGGACTTTGATTTTCGGGTGAATGTTGGCCCGGCCAAGCCGTACCTGTTTCAGTTTCCAGTTTTCACCGGGCTTACACCTGGGTACGCCGGGCTTTACCAGATCAACTTCGTCGTCCCGGAGCCTCCGGCGGGCTTGCAGCCCTGCTCGCCTGGTGCGCCCGACAGCGGGTTCCAGTCGAATCTTACCGTGAGCGTGGGTGGTCCGTATGGGGAATCCTATGACGGGGCCGGCATTTGTGTGAGCGTGCCCTCCGGTTAATTGGATGTTCGAGGGATGGCCATTCAGCTTCTTCGGAGGTCAATTTCATGTATTTTCGTGTGATCATTACGGCGATTCTCACTCTCGCTTTCGGTCGCGCCGACGGGCTTCCAGGAACACTCGTCTATTCCACCTATCTCAGAGACGGATTTTCTCCAGTGGCCATCGCCACGGATGCAACCGGGAACGTCTATCTGGCCGGCAATGTCGTGCTGGATGCGATCACGAGTCAGATCGGGGTGCTGGTCGAAAAGCTCAATCCTCAAGGCACCCGCCAGATTTACGTGCGTTACCTGGCAGGTTCGGCCAGTGATTACGCAGGTGGGATTGCGGTTGACAATGCGGGGAGCGCTTATGTCGTTGGCACCGCATATTCGCCGGATTTTCCGGTGACTACTGGCACCCTCTCCGCGACCTTTTCGACCGACCCCCGCCGATCTTTCCTGACGAAGCTAGACGCGAGTGGGGAAGTAGTGTTTTCGACGCTGTTGGGCGGCGGGGTTCCAAGCGCAGCGCAAGCGGTGGCGGTGACTCCGCAAGGTCAAATACTGGTCAGCGGAACCCCACAAGCCAGTGGATTTCCAACAACGGCAGGCGCGTACAGTGTGCCTGACAGCGGCGGCGGACGGCCCTATCTGATGGAGTTGGATGCAAGCGGCACCAAGGTGATTTTCTCCGCAACCGGAATCGGAGGCAGCGCCATTGCGTTGGACCCCTCGGGCAACATCTATGTCGCAGGAAATACGGCACGCCTGGATTATCCGACGACTCCGGGGGCCTATCAGACTGCGTTTTATTCTAAGTTCTACTGCTTTGGATTGTGCCAAATTGGGTTCGCGGGCGTGAATCAATATGTGACGAAGGTGAATCCGGCTGGCTCAACCTTGATCTATTCAACGGCAGTTTCCGGTCCGGGGCCGGGCAGTGGGCAGATCGTCAATGCCGGGCTGGCGGTGGATGCCGCTGGCAACGCTTACCTGACCGGAATTGCGTGGGGTGATTATCCGTATACCATTGCGCCGCCCCAAGGTGCGCCGGCGTTTCCGGCCTTTCTCACCAAAGTTGACGCAACTGGTCAGAATGTTGTGTTCTCGGTTCCAGTAGGTGGCGCGGGCGTGCAAGTTAGTCCCGATGGATCTGTGTACGCGGCAGGAAATTACAACTTATTTAACACTCAATCGTTTCTCGCCGACCAAACCCGGCCGGAACCGCCCCCGGCCGGAAGCACTGGAGTATTGCCGCAGTGCCAGCCTGACAACACGGCTTTTGTCAGCCAGGCCTATGTTACGCGAGTCGACAGCGCCAACGGCAACGTCTTGGGCACGGTGATTGTTGAAGGCTCAAACGTCACAGCGGGCCACGTAGCGGTTGCCGGAACAAAAGTGTGGCTGGCCGGTTCGACCTCGCAAGCGGATGTGCCCATCACGCCCGGTGCGATAGTCCCGTCAACACTTCGTTCAGGGCCGCTGCCGGGCGCTTATCTGGGAGCGGTGGACTTTTCACTACCGGGGCCCGCAACCGCTCCACAAGTGGGGTGCATTGTGGACGCGGCGAATGGATCGCACGTGGGTCCCGTGGTGTCGAATCAACTGATTTCGATATTCGGTTCCAACCTGGGGCCAGCGACCGGTGTGGCCGCGCCGAATGGGCCGGCGGATTCGCTATCGGGAGTGAGCGTGACCTTCGATGGCATGCCGGGCAAGCTTCTGTATGTTTCGTCGTCGCAGATCAACGTCGCTGTTCCCAAGATCGCAGTCGGGCTGGGCTCGACCATAGTTCAGATTGTCACGGGTGACGGCAAAACGCCAGCGCGCCAGCTTCCGGTTACAACGCTGGAGCCGAGCTTATTTGCATTTCGCGCGAACCAAGGTGCGACTTGCCCTGGCGCCAGCGTCCAGGTCGGTGCTAGTTTCTTCCTTTTCGCCCGTGATCAGGATGGCTCCACGAATTCCTGCAGTGCTCCGGCTAAGGCGGGTTCTGTGGTGACGGCATTCCTAAACGGAGTCGGAGTATTGCAGCCCGTGAACGTGAATCTGCTCCAGATTGCCGTTCGAGTTGGACGGTGGTCCGCGGAGGTAGTTAATGTTTTGGCTGAAAACGATTTCGTCACGCGGATCGATTTCCGGCTACCGGCTGTGTTGATGCCCACGGCGCTTGGACCGTATTTGGTTGAGATGAGCGTGAGTCAAAATGGAGCAGACATTCCCGTTGGGCCGCTTTCCGTGGCGTCAGTCACGGGGATCAACGTACCAGCGGGCCAACCGTTGAACACGTACATATGGGTCAGCC
>JBBROU010000211.1:0-3358 GCA_038229055.1 Bryobacterales bacterium
GCGACATCGGCTCGGGCCAGATCACTATTGTCGTTACTGCGGGAAACGCATCGAGCAAACCGTTTTTATTTACATTGCCATGAGATTGATTGGGTCGGTCTTTTGCTTGATCGGTGCAGTGTCCGCGCAGATCCCCGCCTCAAATATAGTAGTCGGCGCGGGACACGCACTGCCCGCTCCGGTCAAGGTAGCGCCGGGAGAGGTTCTGACTTTTTTTGTCCAGGGAGCCGGCAGCAAACTCACTCAAGCCGTGCGAGTGCCGCCGGGAGCAGACCTTCCTACATCGCTGGCCGGCATTTCGGTTAACCTCGACGGTCATGCCGTTCCGATAATTGAGGTCCGTCCGGTCTCTACTTGTCCGGGCAACTCTCCCCAGTCGCTTTTTCCCCAGCCGCCATGCAGCGGCGGAACTCTGGCTGCCATCACGGTCCAACTTCCGTACGGCTTTCCCGGTTATTGCGGCTCGCAATGCGGACTCGGTCCCACTTACGCGTTGGCACCAATGGCATTGTGGGTGTCTGAGAATGGGTCTGCCGGCGCTATGATCGAGCTCACGCCATTCTACAGTCAGGTCCATATCCTGACCCGGTGTGACACGGTACTTGCGAATCCCGCAAGCCGTTTCAACCAGTCAGGGTTGCCGTGTGTCCCGTTGGTGACTCACGCCGATGGATCGCTTGTCTCGGTACAAAGTCCGGCTAAGCCAGGCGAGGAGGTCGTCGCTTACGCGACTGGTCTCGGCGCGACGGACCCGGCCGTGGCTGCCGGCAAAATTGTATCGAGCTCAGCGCCTACGAAGAATTCATTTCTGCTGGACTTTGATTTTCGGGTGAATGTTGGGCCGGCCAAGCCGTACCTGTTTCAGTTTCCAGTTTTCACCGGGCTTACACCTGGGTACGCCGGGCTTTATCAAATCAACTTCGTCGTGCCGGAGCCTCCTGCGGGCTTGCCGCCTTGCTCGCCTGGCGCCCCCGACAGCGGGTTTCAATCGAATCTTACCGTGAGCGTGGGCGGTCCGTATGGGGAATCCTATGACGGGGCCGGCATTTGCGTGAGCGTGCCCTCCGGGTAATCGAGGGATATTCGAGAGAGGGCGATTCAGCTTCTTCAGAGGTAAATTTCATGTATTTTCGTGTCATCGTTACCGCGATTCTCAGTGGCGCTTTCGGTTGCGCCGACGGGCTTCCAGGAACACTCGTCTATTCCACCTATCTCAAAAAGGGATTTTCTCCAGTAGCCATCGCAACGGATGCAACCGGGAACGTTTACCTGGCCGGTAATGTCGTGCTGGATGAAACCACAACCGGGGTGCTGGTCGAAAAGCTCAATCAGCAAGGCACGCAGCAGATTTACCTGCGCTACCTCGGGGGATCGGGCCGCGATTTAGCAGGCGCTATTGCGGTAGACAATGCGGGCAGCGCCTACGTTGTTGGAACAGCATATTCTCCCGATTTTCCAGTGACGACGGGCACCCCCGCCGGGACCGCTTCAACCGATCCTCGGCGGTCTTTCCTGACCAAGTTCGACGCAAACGGAGAGATCGTGTTTTCGACGTTATTGGGTGGCTCGGTTCCGAGCGGAGCGCAAGCGGTCGCGGTGACGTCCCAAGGTCAGATACTCGTCAGTGGAAACGTGCAAGGCAGCGGATTCCCAACTACCGCCGGGGTTTACAGTGTGCCTGACAGCGGCGGCGGGCGTCCGTACCTGATGGAGTTGGATTCAAGCGGCACGAAGGTAATTTTTTCTGCCACTGGAATCGGAGGCAGCGCCATTGCTTTAGACCGCTCCGGCAATATCTACGTCGCTGGAAATACGTCCCTGCTGGATTATCCGACTACACCCAGCGCTTATCAGACCACGTTTTATTCCAGGTTCTTGTGCTTTGGGCTTTGCCAAATCGGCTTTGCGGGCGTGAATCAGTATGTGACGAAGGTGAATGCGACCGGTTCAAGCCTGATCTATTCAACGGCTGTTTCCAATCCGACCACGGGGGGTGGGCAGATCGTCAATGCCGGGCTGGCGGTGGATGCCGCCGGCAACGCTTATTTGACCGGAATTGCGTGGGGTGATTATTCGTATACCGTTGCGCCGCCCCAAGGTGCGCCGGCGTTTCCGGCCTTTCTCACCAAGGTGGACGCGGCTGGTCAGAATGTCGTGTTCTCGGTCCCAGTAGGTGGCGCGGGCGTGCAAGTTAGTGCCGATGGATCTGTGTATGCGGGCGGGAATTACAACTTATTCAACACTCTATCGTTTCTCGCCGATCAAACCCGGCCGCAACCGCCCCCCGCCGGCAGCGTTGGAGTATTGCCTCAGTGCCAGCCCGACAACACGGCTTTCAGCAGTCAGGCCTATATTACGCGAGTCGATAGCTCCAGCGGCAACGTCCTGGGCACCGTGATTATCGAAGGGTCAAACGTCACCGCGACTGCTGTTGCGCTTGCCGGAGCAAAAGTGTGGCTCGCCGGTTCGACATCGCAAGCGGATGTTCCGATCACGCCCGGTGCTGTGGTCCCGCTTCCGCTGCGTCCAGGGCCACTGCCCGGTGGTTATCTCGGAGCCGTGGACTTTTCACTACCGGGGTCCGCAACTGCTCCACAAGTGGCGTGCATTGTGGACGCAGCAAACGGATCGCATGTTGGACCCGTTGTGTCGAATCAACTGATTTCGATATTCGGTTCCAACCTGGGTCCGGCTATCGGAGTGGCTGCGCAGAATGGCCCGGCGGATTCGCTGTCGGGAGTGAGCGTGACGTTCGATGGAGTGCCGGGCAAGCTGCTGTATGTCTCGTCGTCACAGATCAACGTGGCCGTTCCCAAGATCGCCCTCGGTCCGGGATCGACCATCATTCAGATTGTGACCAATGACGGGAAAACACCGGCGCGCCAGCTTCCGGTGACAATGCTGGAGCCGAGCTTATTTGCGGATCGCGCCAAGAACGGCGCGGCTTGTCCCGGTGCGAGCGTCCAGCTCGGTGCTAGTTTTTTCCTTTTCGCCCGTGATCAGGACGGCGCCACGAACTCCTGCTCTACTCCGGCTAAGGCGGGTTCTGTGGTGACGGCTTTTTTGAACGGAGTTGGAGTATTGCAACCCGTGAACGTGAATCTGCTCCAGATTACCGTTCGAGTTGGACGGTGGTCTGCGGAGGTAGTCAATGTTGCGGCTGAAAACGATTTCGTCACGCGGATCGATTTCAGGCTCCCGGCTGTGTTGATGCCCTCGGCGCTTGGACCGTATTTGGTTGAGATGAGCGTGAGTCAAAATGGAGCAGACATTCCCGTTGGGCCGCTTTCCGTGGCGTCAGTCACGGGGATCAACGTACCAGCGGGCCAACCGTTGAACACGTACATATGGGTCAGCC
>JBBROU010000212.1:0-3075 GCA_038229055.1 Bryobacterales bacterium
ATCCTTCCTCTTGCAAGATTGGCTCGGCGATCATGGCAAGGCGATAGCTTTTGGACATTTCACCTGGGCAGGTCTGATCGCTCCGCGAGGATCCGTTGATCAACAGAATGCGCCGTTTTTCACTGGGATCGTCGTGTCGCGTTTGTGCTAACACAATCTCGTCGCGGGCTTTGATCCAGTCAATTGAGAGATCATAATTCGGATCTGCGAAGCCCGAGCCTGCCTTTTTCGTTCGTGGCGATTTGCGAGAATTTGTGTATCCATCCCACGCGGCGGCTGACAATGCGCTTATTTCTGCTTCGAGTGATTCAAAAGCCGGATCTTCAAATCGGCTCCTAAATCGTCTCTCGAACTCTTTGCGCTCAAGCTTGGTTGAGGGCATCCCTTTGCGAACATCAATCTCTGGCATTCTATTCCTCAAGACCATGACGGTCTTCTGAAGCCGTTTTAGCCGGCATTGCGCGAAATCTCCCCGGCTCAAAGAACCTGAGCGCCGCCGCTTACAACGGCGCCGGTCAGCTTCTCAAGAAGGAAGAATGCCTCCTTCTTGCCGGCAAGATCGTTTCAGTCGAGGCCCGTCACGTGAGGAATGTATTTTGCGTACAAGCAGCAACGCTGAAGTCTGGCATGGGTTTCACTGGGAGTCGACCGATGGTGAGCTAGATAGCTCACGGATGCCGCCCTGATAGGATGGTCACGTGAACTGCTTCCAAACATTCATTGTGAATACTCACTGAAAATGGACCCCATCGGTAGCATAAGGATCGCCTGCAGGCGGTTGATTTCATTGAATTGCAGTAGTGGGATCCCTTCGCCATCATGGTCGAGCGCCGAAACACAGTCATGCAAACCGGCGGGTTTTATCCGAGATAATGCGCGGGCCACCGCTTTCCGCCAGCGCATCGATTCAATTGCAATGCCATGCGGTCGGCACTCGGCACGGCACACTGCGAAGTGAAATTTCGTGCGAGCGGAGGATCAGGGGCTGGCGCTAACTACCGGCCATTTTTGCGTGGTTCTCGCGAGAGGCGTTTAAGGAGCGCCTGATGGAAACCATCGAACAAGATGCTCCTATCCGGGATCGCTTTCATGATTTCCGATCTGGAGCCCGTGATCGCACCGAACAACAGCACACAATCCATGGCCGGATCGTCTTCACCGGTGCGATGGTAAGCCCGTCGCCGCTCTTATATATGCAGCGGCGGCGGGCTCATTGACAGATGGCGAAGGATGGGACCACGATCCGATTTTGGACTGGGTGGTCGCACTCGCGGGGAAGGCCGTCGCTGCGGATCGGGAATGTACCGCTCCACCTAACAAACCGCCTTACCAACACATCGATATTAACGCGACGTGCTCGTGCCCTGCTTTACGGCGCCTGGCTGTGTAGCATCACCCCGGCTGTTGACGGCCGCAGAGGTTGGAGCTCCCTGCTCGCTGGCGCCAGTGCCCGGTCGCGCCATCGCCCCACCGCTGGCGCCCGTGGTGACGCCCGTGTCGCTGTTTACAGAAGCGGCTCCGCCTGCTGAGGTTCCGCTCTTGACGGCGCCAGGACTGGTGCTACTGCCCGTGCTGTCAACGGCGGCGCCGGTGGGGGCACCCTGTGCGCTCGGGCCCTTGCCGGCTCCGCTCTGCGCAAATGCAAGAGTTCCGGTCAGCGCCAGCGCCGAAGCCAAGGCGATTGTTGTTATCTTCATGTTTCTCTCCTGTTTGATCTGCCTACGAAACTAAGCTGCCTTGCCGTGCATCGTTCCCAATTTTTCGAACAATGCGACGATTTAGCAGAGCCGCGCTGAGCCGCAGAACATCTCCGATCACGGAAGATCATGCCGGCGGTGTCTCGCTCCTGTATCACCGAAGATGAGCTTGCTGGTGCTGGTCCGGAGGTGCGGACGCCGTCGAGCGTCGCATTCTGGCCCGCTGCTGGATGGCGCGACAGGAATTTCTAATTCATCCGGCGGGGGAGCAGCGTCGCACCTCGGGCCTCTGCCGGATGGAAGAGCGGCGCGACGGGGAAGCCGCGGCCTGCTCGGGAGATCGCCACGGCTGGCAGTTGGGTCACGGCCGTGGCAACTCCTTCGCGCTCCCAGCCTATGAGCTCGTCAGAACCGGCTCTGATCGAGCACCGCATCCAAGGAGCCTTTTAATCGCCACTAATAGGAAAAAGCGGCGGAGTTGCCTCCGCCGCCGCATCTTGGCCGTTCGTTGGGGGACGAGAACTACGCGGCCTTGATGAACATTTTCGCGATAGCGAGCACCTTTCCCTTGCTCAGGGGCTCGTCGAACGCACCGCTGAGGCTGTCCAGCGACAGGCCGCCGAGATCCTTGATGTCTGCGCCGCCCTGCGTGAAGTCGGCTTCGCCGTCGTAAATCGGCTGGGTCGCCTCGGGCAGATCGCCGCGAGAGTTGCTGATGATCCAAGCCGGCTGACCGCGGATTAGGCGGACCTCAGCCGCATGCCGCGCTTCCACCGAATGAATTTGCAGCGCAACGGTGAGGATATCGTCGTTGCCCATCAGATTTCCGGCCTGGCCCTTGTAGGCCCGCACGCCGGTGTCTTCGAAAGCCTGCGACAGTGCCAGGAACGTCTTGTAGTTCGAGAACACGTCCTTGAACGCGCCCTTGGCGGTGAAGTCGAATTCCGGCTTCTTGACCGCATGACTGCCGAGGGCGCCCTTGAGCACCTCGACGTGCGCGGCTTCGTGCTTGCCGATGGTCTCAAAGGTGGCGCGGTTCTCGGACGGGATCAGGCCGCTTGTGCCGAGTCCCGTGCGGTAAAATTCGTCCTCAAGGTATTCGAGCGTGAGGGCGAAGTTCAGGACCTCCGCGATCTTGCGCGGAAGCTTTGCGCCTTCACCGAAAGCCGCGGTGGAAGCAACGCCGAGGACGGTGGCGGCGGTGGCCAGGACGCCAAGCTTGAGCGCCGCGTCCTTGACGATGCTTCGGTCCGTGAGGATGCGTCCGGAGATTTCCGGATCGATCTCGGCGAGGATGGTGTTTGGGTTTGTCATGATCTGTTTTCCTTGCCTTAACCGATATCGTCGGCGGTGATGTGGGTTTTCACGTACGGGCCGG
>JBBROU010000213.1:0-2932 GCA_038229055.1 Bryobacterales bacterium
AACCTCCCTGCTCTCCCCTTTCCGCTCTCCTCAGCCTCAACCCTCTTTCCGCGCTCCCCGCGATTCCCGTCCCTTTGCCCCCGAGATTATCTCGAAATCGTCCCCGCCCGATTCCCCGCGATTTTCGCGGCGCGTAACAGCCTTGATCGCCTCGCGGATCTGGATGCGCCGCAGGGCCGTTTCGTTCACATCGCCCGTGGCCTCGCCGGCTCCGAGCACCACGCCATTGGTGAAGCTGATCGTGTTTTCGATGGCGTTGATGTCCGAGACCACAAAGCCGCGATACTGCTCCAGACCGTCCGAGAGGTCGAAGAGGTTGTCGTTCTTCCGGAGCATCCTGAGCACGCGCTTGATGCCGTTCTTCTGCTGGATTTCCAGTTCCGCACGGGCTTCCGGCGGCTGGGTCGTCGCGATGCGGATGGACTCCAGGTAAAGGTAGGCATTCGTCCCGGCCAAGCCCTTCACGGTGATGCCGCGCACCTTGATCTTCTTCACGAGCTTCTGGTTGTAAGCGTCGATGGCATCGAGCCGATACACCTTGTTGTGCTCCGTCTTGTGCGTGGCGGAGTAGCGCAGGATCATCAGCGGGTCGAACTCCGCCAGCTTCGTTACAGTAGCCACACCCTCCATCTTCTGCGGCTCGTCCAGGATCATGATGGGCCGGTTCTTCTTGATGACGTCGATGGGCCGGCGCGACTGAAAATCATCCAGCTCCAGATAGATGCGCCGGGCATCCTCGCCGCGGGCGTTGAACGCCTGCACGTTGATGATCATCACGTTGATCCCGGCATCCGAGGAAAAGCTCTCCAGATTGTGGAGCTGCTTCGAGTTATAGACGAAGTGCCGGGCCTTCTTGCCGTAGGTTTCCAGAAAGTGCTCCGCCATGATCTCGAAAGACTTCAGCACGCCTTCGCGGATGGCGATGCTCGGCACCACCACGATGAACTTGCTCCACCCGTAGTCCCGGCTCAGCTCGAACATCGTCTTGATGTAGCAGTAGGTCTTGCCCGTGCCCGTCTCCATCTCGACATCGAGGTTCACGTCGCAGACGGGAGTCTTCTTCAGTTCCGGTGAAAGGGGCAGGTTGTTCCGCCGCTGCACGCCTTGGAGGTTTTCCAAAAGCTGCGTCTGCGGGATGGCGAGCTTGTCGTTCGCAAAGCCGTCGCCCTCCATGCCGGGGAGCGCCACCGTGCTGCCCGTTACAGCCCGGCCGGGGTCCAGCGCATACTTGTGGCCACGGCTCTTCGGCTGTCCGGTGAAGCAATCCACCACCGCCTTCACGGCATCCGTCTGGAAAGCCTGCTGTTTGAATTTCAGCTTCATGGCCTACAGCGACTTCACTTCGGTTTCGGGGCTGAGGAGCTTGAAGATTTGCTCCACGTTGATCTTCACGCTGTCGCTGTCGTAGCTGCTGTCGCGGAAGACGGCCCGCAGCGGCTTGCGCTTGGCCAGTTCCTTCACGAGGTCTTCGCTCACCTTCGGATCGAAACAGGCGGCGAGGGCGTTGCCATCCACGAAGAACACCTTTTTTCCGGCAACGGTCTCGTGAGCGATGGGCAGGGACAAGTCGACGCCCCAATCCACCAGCACCTGAAAGAGCAGGTCTTCCGGAGTGCGCTCAGGCTTGATGTTGTCCGTGTGCGCCACGAGGTCGGCCTGCTTCACTGTATCCGGCGCGTAATACACGTCCGCCATGTTCGACGTGTCGATCCTCATAACGCGGAAGCCGACATCGAGAGGTTCAGCGCGTTCGAGAGGCAGGACCTCGGAACCCGCAGTCACGAGCTTCTTTCCGACGTTCACGATTCGTGACTTTGCGAGATCAGCAATTGTTGAGACTCCAGCTTCCGGTTTCGGGAGCGCTTCAGGAATTTGAACAAGAATGAACCGGCGTCGACCTAAGTCCTCGTGGTTCTGTGCGAGGACGGCGTGAGCGGTGGTGCCGCTGCCGGCAAAGAAATCGAGAACTATATCATCAGAGTTCGGAGACGTGCCAATTTTGACCGCATGCCGTAGAAGCCGGCTCGGTTTCAGCGAATTTAGAATGTTTTCACTGTTTTCAAAGTGGACGAACTCCAGCAGCTCTTCTTTGGCTTCTTGCGTGTGCCCAACTACATCAAACTTCCAGAGAGTTTGTGGCACAACGCCATCTTTAACCTCCGTGATAAAACGCTTTAATCGCGGAACACCATCGCCAGCTTCTCCCCACCAAATCCGCTTTTCGCTGTCCAGCTTGAGAAAATTTTCATGCGAGAACCGCCAGTAGGTTCCTTTAGGATTTGAGAACTTCTTGCCTGATGGACTCGTAACTTCATATTGGCCTTTACTGTA
Source organism: Bryobacterales bacterium (assembly GCA_038229055.1). Taxonomy (GTDB): domain Bacteria; phylum Acidobacteriota; class Terriglobia; order Bryobacterales; family Bryobacteraceae; genus JANYJA01. The sequence continues at coordinate 2,332 of JBBROU010000213.1, forward strand.
GTAATTGCGGGCCTGAATTGCGCCGGACAACCACGGCCCGCGAGGGTCCTTATCTGGATTTGTATATCTAGCGACGGCTTCTTTCGAGCGTGGCAGAAGCTGAGGACGCCAAGTCGCTTTATCCTTCGCGTAAAGCAGGATGTAGTCGTGGTCTTCTGAAAAATAAGAGGCGGTGTTCTTTGGCGAAAAAACCTTTTGCCAAATTATGGTAGCGACGAAATTTGCGGCGCCGAACACTTCGTCGCATAGCTTGCGTAGATTGCTGACTTCGTTGTCATCAATACTGATGAATATCGCACCGTCCTCTCGCAGTAGGTTCCAAGCTAGCCTCAGTCGAGCGTGGATCATCGATAGCCAGTCCGAATGAAAACGCCCGTTGGATTCGTTGTTGGCAACAAGCCTGTTTCCAGTGGCGTCGCTTTGATTGGAACGGACGAAATACGCCTCGGTATCCTCTGAGCACTGCTGTCCGGTTGTTTGAAGGTGTGAGCGGTGCAAGTCGTTGGCACGTGGGCAAATGGGCGGCATTGTGAGTGTGAGCGATTCAAAGTACGCATTTGGGCGTTTACTCTGGAATGCCTTCCCATCCTGCCGTTTTGTC
>JBBROU010000214.1:0-2915 GCA_038229055.1 Bryobacterales bacterium
CAGTATGACTTGCGCGCGCGCCTCGATGCCTGGGATCTCGAAACGCATCTGCTGCGCATGGGCCAGTTGTTCGGATTCCACAACCGCCCCTATCTGCTGGTGGACCGCATGCCTGCGCGCACCGTCAGAGATTATGAAAACATCATTGCCCGGCTGCGAGCCATCCCGGGCTATGTGGATCAGAACGTCGCGATCCTCGACGAAGCAATCGCGGCCAAACTTATGCAGCCGCGCGTGGTCGCCGATCTGATCATCCAACAAATCGCCGCGCAGATGAAACAGGATTCGCAACAGACGGCTTGGCTTAAGGCGTTCCGAAATTTTCCATCGAATATTGCGAACGCGGACCAGCGGCGGCTGCGTGCCGAGGCCGCTGAGACTTACGACAAACAGTTCCTTCCGGCGTGGCGCAAGCTGCACGAATACATTTCGACGACTTATGTGCAGCACGTCCGCCCAACCGACAGTCTAAGCTCGATTCCGGGCGGCCGCGACGCTTACGCCATTCTGGTGCGCCGGCTTACCACCACAGACATGAGCGCCGATGAGATTCATAGCCTGGGCGAACGCGAGGTGGCGAGGATCGAAGGCGAGCTCCAGAAATTGCTCAATGAGATCGGCTTCATAGGCACGGTTGCGGAATATCAGCAGAAATTGGACGCCTCGCCCGACCAGCATTTTCGCAGCAAGGAAGAGATGCTGGCCTACTGCCGGAACATCGCCAAGATCATCGAACCCGAGCTGCCGAATCAATTCCACCACATCCCTCAATTGCTTTATGGCGTGCGCGCGATTCCGCCCGAACGTGAAGCGGCGACGGCGACGAACGCGCAGAGTCCCTCGCCCGATTTCGCGTCGCCCGGCTGGATGAATCTCAATACCTACTTGCCGGAGAAGCAGGTCAGGTACGACAAGGAAGCACTGGTTCTGCATGAGGCGGTGCCGGGACACATTTTTCAGGGGACGGTGGCGGAATCGCAGCAAAGCCTTCCGGACATTCGCAAGTTTTACTCCAACAGCGCTTACGGAGAAGGATGGGCGCTGTATGTTGAGTCGCTGGGCTCACAGCTAGGCGTCTATCGCGACCCGTACAGCCGCTTCGGTCAGTTGACTAGCGAGCGGTTCCGCGCCGTGCGACTGGTTGTCGATACCGGCATCCATCAACTAGGGTGGACGCGGGAGCGGGCGCTGGATTATTTCCATACGCATGCGCCTGAGGAGTCGGCCTCCGAAATCGATCGATACATATCCTGGCCGGCGCAGGCGCTGTCCTACAAGATCGGCGAACTCAGGATCAAGGCGCTCCGGGCGAAGGCGGAACAGCAGCTCGGGTCGAAGTTCGATGTCCGGGACTTCAACGACGCGGTGACTCGGGATGGAAGACTTCCGCTCGACTTACTGAGTGAGCAGATCAACGCGTTCATCGACACGGCCGCGTCCAGGTAGTGGCCGTTTTGCCCCGAACTCGCAGAGCAGTGCCACGGCCGCCAATGCAGCAGCCGTGTAGAAAGCGGCTTGATAGTTGTGGTAGCGGTCGTACAACACGCCGCCGATCCGCGGCCCGATGATTCCGGCTACGCCCCACGCGGTAAACAAAATTCCGTAATTGATGCCGGCGTTTTTCGTTCCCCAAAAATCGGAAGCCGCGACGCCGTTCACCGAGAGTTGCGTACCATAGCACCAGTAAACGACGAACACCGCCGCATACAGCAGCGGCACGTTGCTGCCGGCGGCGTATAAGGCTGGCATCGCGACGATGGAGATGCCGATCATCACGCGCAGCACGTTGATGCGGCCGAGCCGGTCGGACATCCAGCCCGATAAGATCCGCCCGGATGCATTGCCGAAAGCCCCGACGACCAGCGTCATGGTCGAGAGCGCCGCCGCGGCGATGCCGACGCTCTTGGCGAATGGCACTAACTGGCTGATGACCATCAGACCCGCCGAGCAGCCGAGAGCGTACCCGACCCACATGAAATAAAATGTGGGCGTTCGCAGCATTTCGGTGGGAGTGAAGTCGCGCGCGCCCGAAACGCTGGCAGTTGATGGAGACCATCCTTCCGGCTGGTAACCCACTGGCGGATTGCGCAGCAGCGCGGCCCCGGCCATCGTCATAACGAAGAAGATCGCGCCTAAAATCTGAAACGTTGCCGGAAGCCCGTAGGCCGGAATCAACTTCAACTGCGCCAGCGGACCGAAGATGGCCGAGCCGGCTCCGTACCCTCCGACCGCTAGGCCAACCGCGAGACCGCGCTTATCCGGGAACCACTTCGCCATCACCGGAATCGGCGTAGCATACCCGAATCCGTTCCCCAATCCCCCGATCACGCCGAAGCACAGGTATAGGTAGGTAAGGCTCGTGGTATAGGCGCAGAGGAAGAATCCGAGGCTCACCAAAACCCCGCCCACGAGAGAACACCACAACGGCCCGAACTTGTCCTGGATCCTCCCTGCGACTACAAAGCTGAGGGCAAAGACGATCACCGCGATCGTGAACACCATCGACGTCTGCGCCCGCTTCCATCCGAAACGCGCTTCAAGAGGAGCGACGAAGACGCTCCATCCATAGAGCGTGCCCAGCGCCAGATTCATCGAGAGTCCGCCCGCAACTCTCCACCAACGATTCAGTCCACTGTTCGCCTGATCCACGGTCTTGCTTTATTTTCCGCGCAAACGCGCAAAATACCGCAAAGGAAACCAAAAGAATTTTCTTGGCGAACTTTGCGGCTTTGCGTGGAATGCTTTCAATTGAGCGTGCCCGACTCCTTCAAGTGATGGCTGTCGGACGCGGTAAGTTTCAGTCCATAAATACTTCGGAACTCTTCGATCTCTTTGAGAGTCTGCGCTGAGAACGCCGATTTTCCTTCAAAGGCGTGCAACACAATGCCCTCGAGTAAATCGCCGAGGCTCATGTC
>JBBROU010000215.1:0-2823 GCA_038229055.1 Bryobacterales bacterium
AGCTCTGGCGGAAGCTGGTGAAGCTGTTTCACCCGGACCGCTTCGCGCATGAGCCGGAGAAGCAGGAGACTTATCACCAGCTGACCGCCGCCATTAACCACGCGAAGGACCACGGCGATCTGGCCACGCTGCGGAAAATCGCGGAAGACCCTCACGGCTTCATTTTGCGGCATGGCTGGGCGGCGCTCGACTTCAGCGAAGATCGGGAGATCGCGCAACTGCGGCGCCTGTGGGAAAGCATCGAGCTGGAAATCGTCCGCGTGCTGGAGGCGATCAATCAACTCAAGGAGAGTCCCGATTACGAGCTGCACCGGCTGACGACCCAGACCCCGGCGTTTTTCGACGAGACAGTGCAGCGGCACATTGAGGGCCTGGAGCGGGAAATCGCGGTGCTGGAAAATCAGGCGGACGAGCTGGCGAAGGAGATTGAGGAACTCACGGGCGAGAGTGCGCCTGGGGTCGAGTAAGATGAGTCGCGCGACGAATCTGTTTCCTCATGCGGCAAAATAGTTTGGCGAAAGAACGCGAAAAGACGCTCCGCGCATGGAGCAACTTGTTTTCGGAACACGAGCACGATGAGACGCATGGAAACAACCGAACCAACTCGCAACGAGACAACCCGCCGCAATCGCCGCCGGGAGGTCACCATCGCAATCCTGCGCACGAAGCACGAAGTCTTCACCGCCGCTGCCGGGGAAATCGCGCGGCGCGCGAACGTGCCCGTCACGGCGGAAACCGTGATGGCGTTTCTCCTCGAAGCCGAATGCGACGCCAACGACATCGCCAACATGTATTGCTGGCGGGTGCTGGGTTGCCCGGTCGAGTGGATTGACAAGGCGTCGCGATAGCACGGCTCCGGCATCACACCGCTGCTCTATCAGGTCTTCAAAAACGAGCCGGGGTGGGGCGGCGTCTGCATCGACGACAAGGGGCTCTATTGGGAGACGCTCTCGGAGGTGGCCGCCCACTTCAATCGGCAGAACGATTTGATCCTGCTCCAAGTGAAGCCCGACAACGCGGCACCAGGCTGGGCGCCGCAACACGCCTACAACCTCACTTCCGACCGGAGCATTCCCGCCAGCACCTATGCGAAGTTCGTTGTCGATACGGCGTCGAGTCTTGGGCAAGCGGGTGACAAGGGATTCTTCAAGAATCAGGCGCAGACGCACATCGCGAAGGCACTGGAAACGCTCTACGAAATCCGGGCCGACGTGACGCTGGAGAATGCCTACAGCCTCTTGCTCGACGAGAAGGACATGAACGAGGCGCTGAATGATTTGCTCGATGGCTACGCGACCGAGCGGCGCAACACGCTCTACGATCATTTCAAGAATCGCTTTCTCAACCAGCCGGCGGAGCAGATCGGCGGAGTGAAGGAAACCATTGCGAACTATCTCCAGCACTTCCTTTCACCAGAAATCACCCAAGTCTTTTGTCCTTCGCAAAACACGTTCGATTTCAGCGAGATCGACCGGGGCAAAATCATTTGCGTCGCTATGCCGCAGAAGTTCCAGACCGAGCGGCGGTATGTGAACACTTTTTTGAAGATGCTCTTTTACACTCATGTCCTGCGCCGTTTCGACAAGCCGAAGGACCAGCGGCGCGACGATAATTTGCTCATCCTGTGGGCCGACGAAGCGCAGCGGTTTATGACCGCAAGTGAAGACGGGATGAGCGATTACAATTCCGTGGATGTGATTCGTGAGGCGCAGGGAACCGTGGTCGCCGCCGCACAATCTTCGACCTCATTCGTTCCGCCTCTTGGCAGAGAAAAGGCGAAGGTGCTGACGCTCAATCTCCGCAACCGCATGATCTTCAAAGCTGCCGACGAGGAAGGAGCGGTCGAGAGCGCGGACTTCTTGGGTAAGAAGAAATTCATTAAACGGACTTGGGGCTTCTCGTCTGGCCGGACGACGAGCAATTACAGCGAGCAGGAGGAGCACAAAATCAAGCCCTACGTCCTTCGCAGTCTGCCAAAGCATACTTGCGTCTTGGTTCACGCGGAGCGCGGCTTCAAACGCGCTCAACTTCCGCCCATCGAGCCGGACGGGAAAATCTGCTCATGGTTCGGAAAGGGGTAATCACGATGCCCGGCCCGATCATTCACTTCCCAACTGAGGAGGAGGAGCAAGCCACGCTCGATGAGTTCGCGCGCGAAATGCGGCGTGTGAGAGAGCGGAAGGAATCGGTTCCGCCAGACAAGCTCAACGAGGCGCTGGAGACGATCACCGACTATCTCAAAACCGGCTGGAGCACAGGAGGCGGGAGGCGTCTTCGGCAGTTCGTTTGGTCGCTTTGGAACGGCTTTCATCTCATCAATCTCTACGACCTGAGTTCCGGCCTCGATGGCAGGCTCACCGACGCGGTGACTGTCGTTTTCAACGCAGCGATGGTGGACGCATTGAGCGAAGATCAAAAGCGGAGCGTGCTAAAAGAGTCAGGAGAGTTAGCCCGTTGGGAGCAGGCGAGTGCGGAGACTCCCGAAGACGACGAAGTGCTGTATCCGCCATTTCCGATGAGCACCGATGGTCTTCGTCGAGTGGCACATTCCGCCGTGCAGCATGACAGGCGGATCGAACAACTGCGCCGCTCCGAGCAGGACCGTGAGGCGAACGACGATTGAAATGCCACCACCGGACGGGAACAACTGCCGCCGCCTTCGCAGACTCAGCGAGCGGCAGTTCATCCCGTCCGCCGCGGAGGATGCGAGACCAAGCGTTCAGGCTTCGCTGCGCCTCCGCTCCCGGCCTGCCGCCCGCAGGCCCTCCGGCAGCCTGACGCTCCGGCTTCCGCTTCGCCCGAACGCCTGGACTCGCGATTGGC
>JBBROU010000216.1:0-2794 GCA_038229055.1 Bryobacterales bacterium
ACTTGTTCCTCGAACTGCTCGGGGAAGTTCTCGTCGGCTACGTCGAGCGCGATCAACCAGCCGAGGCGGACTCCACCGATGGTGCGATGCGCATTCGCCTTGAACCGACAAACGATGGCGCTCACGCCACCATCACGACTCGCGATTGCCGGAGCGCGCGATGTTCTCGCGAAGCTGATGTTTGGCGCTCGTGAAAATGCGGATGCCCTTTCTTCCACGCGAGATGGAGACATACCATTGCTTCGCGTCGGTCGCCGCCTTCATAGTCGAATCCGAGAAGAGCACGTAGTCCACAGTCTTGCCTTGCGAGGCATAGGACGTGACCGCGTAGCCGCGTCCGAACTGCCGATAGTCGCTGGGCAAAACGCAACCGTCATCGAGCGCGATTTCGCCACCGGCGCGGACGGCGCGGACGGTAACGAGTTTGCCGTTCGCCAGGCTAGTGTAGTCCGCCAAGCAGACTGCATATTATCTTCCCTCTGAAAATGAGCATGTTTCCAGAAAAATCACCGGTTCTACCTCGTGAAAGCAGGCTGCTCATATTCGTTAATCTGTTGGGCGGACTCCACTAGGGCCTGTCGTCCCCGACCTCCCGACCACGCCAGCCCAGGCCAACGGCCTGACCCAAGCCAGCCCAGGGCATCGCCCTGGGTCACGGTCCACACCCTCGCCTCAGCCCTGAAGGGGCGGCACATCTGTGTCGCCCTTTCAGGGCTTGTCCCTCGGTGGTCGCTGACCCGGAGCGTTGCCCTGGGCTGGCTTATTGCGGCCCCTTCGGGCCTCCCGAGTCGGCTAGGCGCTTCATCATCGGTCCCAAGCAGAATTTCCCCTCGTCACCAAGCTCCAGCTTGGTGACGCACTTGGTCTTGCGAAGCTCTGCTTCGCCGGGGTGGCTGGGTCAGCGATCCGCCTTCCCATGAGGCTCGCCTCACGAAGCCGAGCTTCGCAGACAAGTGCGTTCCGAAGCTGGAGCTTCGGAACGAGGGGAACGGCTTACGTCTCGGTTGCGCCTTCCGGCGGCTCCCCGACCGAGCCTATCGCATCTTTCTTCGTCCAAAGGTTCGGATATGTCTCACGGAACATCTCAACCTCTTTCAGCAGATTGAGAAAGTAATCCTTGATGGTCTGGATATGATCTGATCCATCCATTAGCGCACATAGAGGTTTAGTCTTTGCGAAGAAACCATGTTTTGTCTCGTCATCAAGGTTTGCGTCCAGCCATTCACCGGGATGTCGCAACGACCACTCACGGAAGGCTGCAATAGCATACTGCCGGCCGGGCGAATTCGGCGGGATGTGAAGCTTGATACCGACCGACACGGTTCCTTCCGGTTCATCGCATGGCAGCCAGTAGCCAAGAAGGATGGTCAAGCCCGTGAGATTCCAATTTTTCGGCCACCATTCGCCATAGCAGAGGGTGAAGCGGCAATCCTTCTCCAAATCTTTGTCATTTGGGCGATGAGCATAACCCATGATTCTCGCTGCCTCCTCGTGGACAGCATCAAGTGTTTCTTTCATCAGCGCTTTGGCTCCAAGGTAATTTTCCAGCGCTACGAGGTCGGTTGATCTGAATTGGTTTCTGAGTGACATACGGTGTTCTTCCATGAATAGCTTGAGTTCTTTGGCCAGCCCATCGCCATTCTTACTCACATGGGCCTTCAGGTGATGATAAAATCGGAACCAGCGCTCTCTCAGAAACACCGGTTTGAATTGTGGGTCGATGAACTGCGGAGCTTCCGCAGCCTCGTAAATGCGCGTAATGAACACGAGTGATGTCTTATCAAATTCCTCGTTTCGCCTGAGGGACTCTAAATGTTCCGAGTAGCGTTGAAGTTGTTCTCGATTTACGCGAGCAGGAACCTTTGACTCGATGAAAATCAGTTCCTTCCTGCCGTTCGAAAAGAGCCAAATAGTGATGTCCGGCTTACTATCACAAACATGTCCATCCAGTTTCCTAAACGTCTTCTGAGGATCGATGACAATACGTGCCTCTCGTAACTTCGTCGCCCCGATGCCACCCAGCCAGTCCAGCGTCAACTCCGGCGAATTGCTCAGGACTTGAGCGACAATTTCGGTGTGAATGTCCTCAAGCCGGAAATGATCTGACCGGTAGAGTCCTTGTAGCTTATCAAAGAGGCTCATGCTGTGTCCGCGACTTGCGCGCAATCATCCGGTGCCGGCGTTGATGTTGGTGTCGAAGGCCAGGAGCATGACTCAGATTCCTTCGACCGTTTTCGGCATGTAGGATTGTTTGGGCATGGCTGGATTTAGGCAGATTTCGGATCGCCGGGAAGGTCTATATCTCTTCCACAGAGAGACACCGGGGCAGACTCGGCCCGATGAAAGCGCGGGCAGTGCTCCGGCGTCTCCGAGGAGCACTGCGCCGTGGTAAATCCGGCTCCTTTGCGGCGGAGGAGCGCTCCGCTGAAGCGCCGGAGTCTTCCGGGGCGGCAGCGATGGGCACCGCCGCGCCTCCGCTGGTACCGCGGTCGCTGCGGAGTCCTCCACCGAGCCGCAGGAGCACTCCGCACATGTGGCGGAGCGAGACTCCGAGGCGGTGGCGGCCGCCGCCGAAGTCCGCGATGCGCCGGTGTGGACGCTACGAAATCCCAGCGAACGACGCGACGGCATTGATGCCGTCGGTATCACGCGCTGGATTTGGAATGGCAAAGTCCCGGTGACTGTCGAAAGCCCTGTTGTGAAAGCCAGCGCTCCCGATGTCCTTCCCCCAGCATCAACGGAATTCCAGTTCGATGCCGTCTGACGCCGCTGGAATCCCCGCCGACCTCGCGAG
>JBBROU010000217.1:0-2319 GCA_038229055.1 Bryobacterales bacterium
CACAATCTCGAATTCGAGCAGCCGTTCGTAGATCGATCCGAGCTGCTGGACGGAGAGATCGCGGTAGTTGATGTAGCGGCGCTCCCCGATGACCGCTCGTAGGACAGGGCATCGAGGGCGGGGGCCATGACGCTGTCGGGCACACGGGTGGTGTTGAGCAGAGGCGTCCCGCCCGTAGCACATAAGCCGCCATTATAGGGCGGTATGCCGACCGAACTGTCGCCTTTATCGATCATCCTCGACAGTTCGGAAACATGCGACCAGATGCGCGCGGCGGACGTGGAGAACGCGTCGCCGCTCGTCACGCGCCTGCCGACATCGAGCCGAAGCGGGCGCAGCGCATAGTCGTCATAACGCGGATCGCTGACCGGCAGGAGGTCGCGATCTTCGGCATAGAGCAGGAACAGCAGGCGGTAGAGCAACACGAGCGCAGCGTTCCGAACGTCGGTCAACGGCGCATCCGGGGCGGCGCTGGCGATGGCGGTGGCGAGGCTCGGGAATACGGATTCAAACACCAGCTTTGACAGGCTGGCGGCGACCCGTTCCTCATAAAATGCGGCTTCGGCACGCGCACGATCGTGGAACGACCGTTGGTCTACGCCGTCGCGCAGGAACGCTTCGCGCCCGAACATGACGGCGAACACGCGCAGCCAATGGTCGCGCATGGCGGCATCGGCTACCGGATCGCCGCCGCCTTCAAGTGCGAGAACGCGGCCCAGATCGATCTCCAGAAACTCTTCCGAAATCGACCGCGCGCCCGCCCAGTATAGCCGCCAGCGCGTGCCATTGGTGAGGATGCCCCAGCGCAGCGCGCCGCCAGTCGTATCGTCGATACGGCGCAGATAACGCAGCATCTGGGTAGACGGAGCGGTGGTTTCATCGCGCCCCGAAGCGCGATCCAGCGGCCGCGCCCAGCGTTTACTTTCTACAACCGCGAGACCGTGAGAATAACGCCGCCATTGATCGCCTTGCGCGTTGGCGGACGCCTTCGCAGTCGCGTCCGCGAAAAGCAGGCCATCGGGCACATCATCGCGTCCCGTGACGGTCAGATTCTGCTGGCGAAGCGATTCCGTCCATCCGAGCGACGCCAGCACCGGCCAAATGAAATCGTCCTCGGTTTGGCTCTCATTCGTGCGCTGGTTTTGCGGAAAGGCTGCGGCGATTTGGTCAAGCCGCGTGCGCAATCCGGACACATCGACGGCGCGATAGGCGGCGGTGGCCTTGATCGCTTCGACGAGATAGTCGGTGGTAAACAGCGCACCGGAAATGAACAACGCAGAATCAGACAAATAGCGCCCCCTGTATGTTCCGAGCAGTAGCGAGACGCACCCATTCTGGCAAAGCTAAGTGCGATTGGTTCAGAGGTTTCGCACCAGTTTTGCACCACGACGATCGAAAGTTTCGTCGGCGCGAGCGCGCGAACTAACGGCTGGGGTCGGGGCGTTATCGTAGTATAGCGTAGTAGGATGATCGGCGGATTCAATGGACGGGAATGGCAGGATGAGGGGAAGAAAGATGACGGCAAGATAAAGCGAGATTTCTCGCTGCCGGAACTTCGTTCCTAAGTGTTTGTCTGCACATTGTTTTTTGGCGTTGCGCGGCACCGTCCGCAAGGTGAGTGGGTGGCGCTCAAGCCATTTTCTCGTTTATTATCAATGCTTCGACATGCACCATCGACGATGTGCGCGAAATCCAGTCCCGCCTTTTGCCGCCGTTCGCAAGTCTTTCCACGCTACGGCCCTACGCCCCGATTTACTGTCTTGCGCCACTGATTTCGACCTTCAATCGTCAAGTTATGGCGAACGATGACGACCAATTCCGCATCCGTACCGGCAAGGTCCGCGACCAAGGAGCGACCCGTCTGCTGAGGGCCGTCCGCGCGCGTCCCAAGACCTTCATCGGCGAGGTGCATCAGGCCATCCGCCGGGCGGGCGGCAACCCCAACCGGCTGGCCGGGAAGAGAAAGGGAAGCGGGCGGTTCAACGCGCGCGGACGGGGCGCTCAGATCGCGGCGGGATTGAAGGGCCGGAACGGGTGGAGCCGGGACGGAAGTGGCGTCCGCACTCGCTCGCGCCGGGTGGCGGTGAAGGCCCGTGTGGTGAAGCTCAATCCCCAACGCGGTGCCACGCGCGGGCGGCAGTTCATCAGCGGCAAGGCGGTGGACGCGCACCTGCGCTATCTGGAGCGCGACGGCGTGACGCGCGTCGGCGTGAAGGGCCAGGTCTATTCCGCCGAGCGGGACGTGGCCGTTGGTCCGGCCTTTCTCGACCGAGGCCGCGAGGATCGTCACCAGTTCCGCTTCATCGTCTCCGCCGTGGA
>JBBROU010000218.1:0-2033 GCA_038229055.1 Bryobacterales bacterium
AATGTTCTTTCGCGAAAGTACCCGGCGGTCAACACCGATCAAAGCGAACCTGGAGCGGTTTTGCCACAGGATCACCCGATGGTGGCTTATTTCCGCGGATACTGCCGCGAGAAACTGGGTGAATCGGGCGCGGATGACTACGCGGAAGCCGCCCACCTCAAGACCACATATGTATTCGCCTATGGCGAAGAGGAATTCAGCGCTCTGAACGCGGCTTTAGCCAGGAATGAAAACGACGCCAATGCCCATCTCCTCCTGGGAGATTGGCATTTTGCCCGCGGGGAATCGGACCTGGCGCTGAGCGAATGGAATCGCTCGCGAGCCAACAATCCATCGCTGCCGGTAGTGGACGCGAGCGTGGGGTTAGCCTTGTTGCGCATTAAAGGAAATTTTGCGGCGGCCGTGGAAGCGTTCGAACAAGGTATAAAGAACGACCCGCGAAACGAGACGAACTATGCGGGTGCTGTCGCCGCGACAACACTTTTGCGCAAGTCTCCTGCGGAGCGAGTGAAAATTCTGGAGCGTTATCCTGACTTGGCAGCGATGCCCACAAGCCTCGTGTTCGAACTGGCATTGAGCCGCTCGGAGGCCGGCGATTACAGCGGCGCGACGAAGATGTTCAGCGATCGGTTTTTTGGACGTGAGGAAGGTGGTACCAACGTTCGGGAAGTCTGGATTGAAGTGAAATTGTCGCAGGCTCTCGGGCTGAGCCACGCGGGCCACTGCGCCGAAGCGCTGGATATAGTAAACAATCTCGGCTCTCCGGTAGCGGGCCTCGAGTTCACGAATAACGGGCTTGAATCCATTCTGGAATCCGCCAGAACCAGCTATCTGCTGGGCGAATTGTTTTCTTCGTGCGGCCAAAAAATGGAAGCTGATCGGCGCTACGAGCGGGCCTCAAGGTCTGCGGAACTCTCACAAGTCGTGTGGGCTTGGGCGGCAGCCAGAAAACGTGAGGGATATGATGCCCAGGTGTGGCGCGACCGGCTGACATCGTCTCTCTCTCAAGCCGAGACCCGAATTCATACCAGTTCTTTCAAAGGGTGGTGGACTTACACGGCAGCAACTTTACAAATTGCGCTGGGCCGCGAGGATCAGGGCAAAAACTCCTTGCGAGAAGTGGTTCTTCTGCCGGAAAGTTTGATGTCTTATCATCTTGCGCGCCAGGCGCTCGCCGGCGAGACGCCTCGATAACGCGCCCAAGTTCTAAACCTCGACAACCTCAATTCCTTTTTGCCGCAGCGCGTCGACAAATTCCGCCGGCGCGCCAACATCGGTGATCAAGCGGTGAATTCTCTCGAAGGGACCAATTCTAGAAATGGCTCTGCGCCCCAGCTTGCTGGAATCGGCAACCACGGTAACTTCTTTCGCGGAACGCATCATCATGTTGTTCAGCTGTGCTTCGAGTACGTCTGGCGTTGACGGGCCAGCATCCAAATCAAAGCCGTCTACAGCCAGGAAGAGGCGGTCGGCATGAAATTCGTTCATCATCGCTTCCGCCTGCGGTCCGACGAAAGAGCAGGACAGGGATCTTAGAAGCCCTCCGACCATGATCAGAGAAATTCCCGATATATCGGTGAGCTCAACGGCGATATTTAAAGCGTTGGTAATTATGGTGACCGGCTGAGTCTTGAGAATCTTCAGATGCCGCGCGATTTCGATTGTAGTCGTGCCGGAATCCAAGATGATGGTTTCGCCCGCCCGCACGAGTTCCGCCGCCGCGCGCCCGATGCGGGTTTTTTCTTCGTGGTGCAGCGCTTCTTTGGTGCGGAGCGGATAATCCTGGGTGGCATGCAACCGCCGGACTGCGCCTCCGTGCGATCTGACGATACTGCCGACGGATGCCAGTGCATCGAGGTCGCCACGAGCGGTTACCGCAGAGATGGAGAATATTTTTGCGAGGTCGGCGACGGTGGCTTGGCCGTTTTGGCCAACCAGATCCAGCATGCGACGGCGTCGATGCTCGATCAGAAGTTTGGACTGTTGGGCCATTCTGCCGAAGTATAGGTTCATTCATAAGGCCGGTCAAACAC
>JBBROU010000219.1:0-2016 GCA_038229055.1 Bryobacterales bacterium
CAGTTCGCGCCGCCGATAGTCTTCGGCATCCTTGGGATTGAGCTTGCCAAGTGCGGCGCGGAAGGCATCGAGGCGTTCCGTGATAAGCGGTTCGAGCGTCTAGTCGAGGATCAGCCCGACCAACTCGTCGGGCGTGTAATAGCTGCCGCTGTTCTTGCGGGCAAAGAGGTTTGGACGCACCGTAAGCACGCCCGCGTCGTCACGCACAATGTCGAATTCGAGCAGCCGTTCGTAAATCGATCCGAGCTGCTGGACGGAGAGGTCGCGGTAGTTGATGTAGCGCCGCTCCCCCGATGATCGCTCGTAGGACAGGGCATCGAGGGCGGGAGCCATGACGCTGTCGGGCACGCGGGTGGTGTTGAGCAAGGGCGTCCCGCCCGTGGCGAACAAGCCACCATTATAGGGCGGTATGCCGACCGAACTGTCGCCTTTGTCGATCATCCGCGAAAGGTCGGAAACGTGCGACCAGATGCGCGCGGCGGACGTGGAAAACGCATCGCCGCTGGTCACGCGCCTGCCGACATCGAGCCGCAGCGGACGCAGCGCATAGTCGTCGTAGCGCGGATCGCTAACCGGCAGGAGGTCGCGATCTTCGGCGTAGAGGAGGAACAGCAAACGGTAGAGCAGCACCAGGGCGGCGTCCCGAACGTCGGTCAACGGTGCGTCGGGCGCGGCGCTGGCGATGGAAGTGGCGAGGCTTGGGAACACAGATTCGAACACCAACTTCGACAGGCTGGCGGCGACCCGTTCTTCGTAGAATGCGGCTTCGGCGCGCGCACGATCGTGAAACGAGCGCTGGTCCGCGCCTTCACGCAGAAACGCCTCGCGCCCGAACATGACGGCGAAGACGCGCAGCCAATGGTTCCGCGTTTCGTCATCGGCGAACAGATCGCCGCCGCCATCGAGCGCCAGAACACGGCCCAAATCGACTTCCAAAAACTCTTCCGAGATCGACCGGGCGCCCGCCCAATAGAGCCGCCAGCGCGTGCCGTTGGTGAGGATGCCCCAGCGCAGCGCGCCGCCCGTCGTATCGTCGATACGGCGCAGATAACGCAGCATCTGAGTGGACGGCGCGGTGGTTTCATCGCGGCCCGAAGCGCGATCCAGCGGACGCGCCCAGCGTTTGCTTTCGACGACCGCGAGACCGTAAGGATAACGCCGCCATTGGTCGCCTTGAGCATTGGCCGACGCCTTTGCCGCAGCGTCAGCGAACAGCAGGCCATCGGGCACATCATCGCGTCCGGTGACAGTCAAGTTTTGTTGGCGAAGCGATTCCGTCCATCCCAGTGACGCCAGCACCGGCCAAATGAAATCGTCTTCGGTTTGGCTTTCGTTCGTGCGATGGTTCTGCGGAAAGGCGACGGCAATTTGGTCAAGTCGCGTGCGCAGTTCAGCCATATCGACGGCGCGATAGGCGGCGGTAGCCTTGATCGCGTCGGCGAGATAATCGGTGGTGAACAGCGCACCGGAAATGAACAACCCAGAATCAGACAAATAGCGCCCCCTGTATGTTCCCAGCAGTAGCGAGACGCACCCATCCTGGCAAAGCCAAGTGCGATTTGATGCATATGTTTTGCACCCGTTTCGCGCCGAGCGTGCGGTCGCCGTGCTAACGAGGCGGCAAATCAGTGCGTCCAGATTTGGCTAAATCGTAGCATGGCGTAGTAGTGGACTTGACAATTTTGCGCAGTTGAAAACGCCGGGTGAGGATGGAGAAGATGACGGCAAGATAAAGCGAGATTCCTCGCTGCCGGAACTTCGTTCCTAAGTGTTTGTCTGCACATTGTTTTTTGGCGTTGCGCAGCACCGTTTATGAGGTGCATAAGTGGCAATCAAGCCATTTTCTCGTTTGTTATCAATGCTTCGACATGCACCATCGACGATGTGCCTCAAATCCAGTCCCGCCGTTTCCCGCCGTTTGCAAGTCTTTCCACGACACGGCCCTACGCCTCGATTTGCTGTCTTGCGCGGGTAAATCCAGCCCTCAATCGTCACGTTATGGCGAACGATGACGAC
>JBBROU010000220.1:0-1555 GCA_038229055.1 Bryobacterales bacterium
GTGTACCCCAGCCGACCCCGACAGCGCGCGGGAACGGCTACTGAAGTGCCATGCCGCTGTCCCAAAACGGCACGCGGTCCTTGAAACACGTCGAGGCTGCGGCCGATCCGCCCGCTACTCCGGGACCGTGTTGCGGACATTGCCGTCGCCCTCGGATGGAGAGCGAACGTGCCGGATGCACCAGTAGCGTACGATGGTGTCCGTTTCGTGAGGTAACCCTTATACTCTTTCGCGATACACTTGGCGTGATGGCATGTGGGTAATGCGCGGCGGGAGGGCGGATGTACATTGCGTATCGGCAGGCGATTGCCGAAACTAGCGAGGAAATCCGTGATTGTGAACAGCGCGCGCGCGGCACCGCCGCCGCGCCGCGCGTCCAGATGCTGCGCCTGCTCAAAAGTGGCGAGGCGACGAACGTGCCCGGGGTCGCCACACTCGTCGGCTATAGTCCGCGCCAGATCCAACGCTGGTGGCAGACGTATCGCACCGCCGGTCTGGCCGGTCTCACCCGCGTCTATCATCCGGCGGGGAAACCCGCGCAACTGACTGAGGAAGCATGGGCGGGGTTGCAAATCGAGTTGGAGGCGGGGCGGATCGGCGGGCAGGAAGAGGCGCGACGCTATCTCGAAGAGCACTGGGGCGTCAGATACAAGAGCGTCCACGGCATCTCGTACCAGTTCAAACGGCGGAAGGTGAAGTGGAAGACGGGCCGCCGTCGTCATGCCAAAGCCGATGCCGCCGCACAAGCGGCCTTCAAACAAACTTCGCCGCCACGCTAAAGGAAGCGGCCGTCGAGCGCGTCGTGGCCTTCGACGAGGGCCGCTTCGGATTGAAACGGTGGTTTCGGCGTCGCTGGTGTACTTTCGGCCATCGGCCACCGTGGATCGTTGATGATCGGTACGAATGGGTCTGGGTCTACATCGCGGTCACGCCGCAGAGTGGGGAATGCTGCTGCCTGCTGCTGCCGCATGTCGATACGCTCTGCCTGAATCTCTTTGTGGCGACGATGCGGGAGGAATGGTCGGACGAGCGGATCGGCGTCGTCCTGGATGGATCGGGCACGCATCGCGGTGAGACCGTGGTCTGGCCGGAAGGGGTGATCCCGTTGTCATTGCCGCCGTACAGTCCGGAGTTGAACCCGGCGGAACAGTTCTTCCGGCATCTGCGCAAACGATTGGCGAACGAAGTCTTCGCGACGATCGAGGAGATGGAGGATGCGTTGACGCGCGAGTTGCAGCGATTGTGGGATCATCCAAAGGTGGTGACGCGGATGACGAACTATCCGTGGTGGCGCGAAGGGATCAAAGTCATCGCGCCATCTCTATCGTGAAAGAGTATTATATGGGCCCAGTGTTACGGAAGATACGGTATCGCTTGTCAAGCCCTGAATCGGCAGTTTCGGGCATTCCCCTCACTCTCCCGGGCACTTTCCCGGCTCACGCTGCTACGGGTTGTTGAATGTGCCGCTGCGCATACTCCGGGTCGAAATCTTCCTCATTGCGTACGACCGCCCAGGCAATGTGGAGCAGCTTGCGCGCCGCCGCACAGCGCGCTA